>JBEEOY010000134.1:0-38473 GCA_041191345.1 Pseudomonadota bacterium | reverse complement strand
CCCTTGGAGGCAAGATTTTCAGTCAGCCACGTCATCAATGCTGGGGCGTTGCTATAGCCGTGCGACAAAATGATAAGGGGATGGCGGCTGCCAATTGGCTTGGCATTCGCAACGGCTGCTCCTTTGTGCGTGAACGTGACGGAATCCCTTGGCGGCTCACCCCATAAACTGTTGCGATACACCATTGTCTTGGCCCGGTTCGGCAAGGTCGCTGGATACCAGAGATCAATTGTTAACTGCCGGTCACGCCGCAGGTTAGGCGTCTGACGGTCTTGCGGCGTCTCAAGATCAGGCTGGTTTGGGTGGACAAGATGAAGGGTGCGATAGCCAATGCCAAAGGCGCCCGGCTTTGCCAGTTCTGGCGCGTCCACGCTGGGCATGATTGCAGCGACAGGGGCTGTCCAAGCCAAAGCAAGGCCGCTGATCCGTTTAAGCCACACGGCGGACCCCAAGGTCATCCTCAGGCGGGGCATCTAGCCAGCGCAATTGTTCTTCTATCCACGGATATTCCGCCTTTATTCTGGCAAAGCTGTGCTCTTTTAAAACGCGCTGGCAGACGCCCGCGGTGAGGCGCGGGATGTCTCCCAATTCGCCTGTGCGGGCAATGACTTGCACATAACGCGAGAAGCGTCCTCGGGTCATGGGGGCCGGTCGCAATTGGCGCAGCAATTCTGGCACAGCGGCAAGGCAGACGGGGTTGGTAATTGTCCAGCCTAGCCCTGCTGCCACAAGGCCAAGCTGTTGATGCGCTGATTCCACATCAATCATATGCGGCAGTTTCAATTTCATGCGCACGATTTGCTGTTCGATCTGCTGGCCAGTGCCCGTCAGCCTTGAAAAGCGGATAAAGGGCAGATTTGGTGGCTTTGCCGAAACATCAGTGGACCCTGCATAATCGCGCGGAAAGACTAGAATAAAGCTTTCTTCAAGCACCGGGTGCAGTTCCAGCGCGCCATGATGCTCAAGGTTAAAGCTCCCAGAAATGAGCATATCAATATCACGTGCCAGAAACTCAGCCTGATGTTCCATTGAGATGCCTGACCGCACATTCCAGCGATTTGCCCGCGGCCCCAATTCGGTCAGAATGGGCGTTGTCAGCTCATTGGCTAGGCTGAAAGACATGGCGACAGTAATGCTCGAGATTGGCAAATTCGCGCCTTCCCGAACTTCATCATAAGTGGTGCGTGCTTGCGCGATTAGGGCCTGGCCACGTGCAAATAGAGCCTTGCCGCTTGCGGTTAGGCCCATGGGGCGCATGGCACGATCAAACAGCGGGGCACCAATGCCCTGTTCCAATCGCGCAATGGTTTGCGAAACAGCCGATTGTGTGACTTGAAGGTGCGTCGCGCATTGCGACATGCCCCCCAGTTCCACTGTCATGACGAAAACTTCGAGCGCGTGGAGATCAAATTCGGGGGGAAGCTTCATGATGCAAATCGGCCTCTAATCCGAAGAAGAGTTATTAGCGTTGCTAATAGTACGCGAAAATGGCTCAGATCTCCTTATGCTTTTTCGAGATTGCCCTTTGCAAAATTGGCAGAGCCTGTGTCAGTTGGAGGTGGCACAATTTGCCGCGCTTCAATGCCTGCATCGCCCAAATCTCGTTGCCGACGCCACAATAATGCCGCGCAGATAAATCCAATCAGGCTGAGGCCAGCAAACATAAGCAACATCGCATCATAGCCTTCCGGATGGCCCCGGCTTGCCCCAAAATAATCATTGAGCGCGCCTGCCGCCAAATTGGCGAGGGCAAGGCCAAGCGATTGGATCATGTTGATGAGCCCAAAGGCAGTGCCCACACGATGGCGTTCAACCAGCATGGCTGTTGCGGGCCAGATAACGGCAGGAATAACAGAAAAGCTGAGGCCCATCAGTAATGTCGTTACCCATAAGCCTGCCTCTGTCAGCGCCAATAACAAGAAGTTAAGCGGCATTAAGGCTGCGGCGAGCAGCAAGAGGCTGGCTCTTTTCCCCCATCGATCCGCAATGAGGCCAAAAATGGGCGTGGCAAATATGGCGGCGGCAAACACATAAGAATTGGCTGTTCCGGCATCGGCCAAGCTCATGCCTTTTACATCCTGAAAATATTGGATGGAAAAGGTGGATCGAAATGGAAAAAAGACACTCGCAAACAGAACGTTCAGCCACAAAATATGCCAAAAGGATGGGCTAAAGCCTCTCAAATCTGATAAACGAAAGCCTTCAGACGGGGCAGTATTTGCCCGCAAGTGGGTATTTTTCCGATCAACCAGAAAATAGATGAGGGCCGTCACAACGCCGACGCTGGTCAGGCCAGCGGCCAGCCATAAGGGTGGTTGCCAACCTTCTGCATAGAGAGGGGCGAACCAGCTGGTTGATTTATCTGCGCTGTAGGACCCAATTCTTGCCGTGGAAAAGAAAAGCGCCACAGCCAGCGCGCCTTGGCCATTAAAGAACCACTGCGAAATGCCAACCAATAGGGCAATATACAGTGTTTCATTGCCCAATCCAAAGATCAGACGGCCCACAAGCATAAGGCTATACGGCTCACCTATTGCCGTCAGAATTGCGCCGAGTGCGCAGATGGCAGCGGCAATCAAAATTGCCTTTGCAGCCCCAATCCGGTCAATCAGGATGCCGCCAATGAGCGCCAAGGCAATATTGGGCAGGTTGAACACGGCATTTAGCAGGCCAATTTGCGCGTGAGAAAAGCCCCGTTCTGTGCGCAATTGGCCTGCGACTGGCGCGATGCTGTCATAGGTATAATAGCTGCCCATGATCGTCAGGGCGGCCAGCGCCAGCATCAGCCATTTTGTCTGCCGTCCCATATGCTTTCCCCCCTGCGCATGTGCCGGTTCGCGGATTATGCGATGCGTGCCCCTTGTCGGCGAAGTTCACGCTGAACTGACGCGATATCAATGCTGTCTAGCCCGCATTCTGCCTGAACTGACAGAGCAGCAGCAACGCCTGCGCCTTGCCCCGCAACAGCACAGCACATCATGTTGCGGACGGCGGCATGGCTAATCTTGTCTCCGCCGATGGCGCGGCCTGTGACCAACAGGTTCTTGACGCCTTTGGGCAGCATGGATCGGTAAGGCACATGGAAATAGCGCCCCGTGGTCGGCAGGATCAGATAGCCATAGCCATCAATAAATTCTGGAAAAATGCCAATGCTGTCGTCAAAGCGGGCTTCACCGCGCACATCGTTGCTGGTCATATTGTAGGCCGCGTCAATCTTGCGCGTGTCGCGGATGCCCAATGTCATGCCAAAATTGCGAAGCTTGGCCGTCTCACAGCCGGGCATGAAGGCACTTAGCGCGTTGATGGCGTGCATCGCCTGCTTGCGGCCTGCCATTTCCCCATGCGTCAGCGCGTCTGGATCAGTCCCATCAAGATAGAGATGCACCATGTTGAGGTAGGTGAGGTCTCCTTGATCGGAAACAGTGCCCCATGTGCCTGCAATTGTGGCAAGGCTTTCAGGGATTAGTCCGGCTTCAAGGGCTTTCTGGAAGGGTTTCCGCAAAAAGGGGGAGAACATCTCATCCTCTTTCCCGTCAGTAATGACTTCCCATTCCCCGCCCACGGCCCAATCGCCATAGCTTTGCGGATCGGCTTTCACAGCCTCAATGAAGCGCGTTTTATTAACGCCCGACATGGAGAACATGACCGAGACGGACATCATCTCATCCACAGGATGTTTATGCGTGATCGCCCCGGCGCGATGCGCGATATCGGCATCGCCTGTTGCGTCAATGACGCGCTTGGCGAGAATGGCTTCCCGACCTGCTTTGCTCTCCACGATGATGCCACGGATGGTGTCGCCCTCCATGATGGGGGCTACAAACATCCTGTGAAGCATTGGAATAACACCAGCTTCTTCAACCAGCGTATCCGCGACACATTTAAACGCTTCTGCATCAAGGCTGTGGCTGATGGATTGCGGCTCGGGCATGGCGGCACCCATTGCCTTGGCGCGGTCTTCAAACTCGCGCCCTATGCCTTCGCTATCAATGGTTTCTGGGTGCCGATACCACGCAAAGCCTTCCACCCCAACTTGCGTGATATTGCCGCCAAAACAGCCATAACGTTCCAGCAGGATCGTCTCCGTGCCAGCGCGTGCGCAAGCAAGGGCTGCAGCCAACCCGCCAGGTCCAGATCCCACGACCAGCACATCCGTCTCACGGATGACGTCAATTTGCCGGGCGGGTTCGGCAATTTGGCGGATCATCTTTGTGCGCTTTCCCAATTTGGAGATTGATAAAAAGGTGCGTTGGATGGCGCGAGAAGTGGTTTGCCCAAAATATGATCCGCGGCCTTCTCCCCAATCATGATGGTTGGCGCGTTCAAATTGCCCGTTGTAATGGCAGGCATGACTGAGCTGTCGGCAATGCGCAGGCCAGTGACGCCAATGACGCGCAATTCCGGGTCTACAACTGCCATGGGGTCGTCTGGTGCCCCCATTTTGCAGGTGCAGGATGGGTGCAACGCACTTTCTACTTTGTCAGCAATAAAGGCATCAATCTGCTCATCAGTGGTGCAGTCAGCGCCGGGTTGGATTTCGCGGCCCCGCCAAGGGGCAAAAGCGGGTTGCTGAAAAATCTCGCGTGTCAGGCGCACGCACGCACGCATATCCACCCAGTCGTCTGGATGGCTCATATAATTGAACCGAATATGCGGTGGATCGCGCGGGTCTGCGCTGCGCAGGGTTACACTGCCGCGGCTTTTTGAGCGCATCGGCCCAACATGAGCCTGAAAGCCATGCTCTGTTGCAAGCGCGCTGCCATCATAATTAATGGCCATGGGGAAGAAATGATATTGAATATCAGGATAGGGGATGCCCGCACGGCTGCGGATGAACCCACAGCTCTCAAAATGGTTGGTCGCTCCAATGCCACTGCGGAGAAACAACCATTGCGCCCCCGCAAGGGCCTTGCCGAGCAAATTGGCCTGCCGGTACAGCGAGACGGGCTTGGTGCACGCCATCTGAAAGTAGAATTCCAGATGGTCTTGAAGATTGGCGCCAACACCTGGACGATCAGCAATAACCTTTATTCCATGGCTTTGCAGTTCTGCCGCCGGTCCAATGCCAGATAGTTTCAGCAATTGGACAGAGTTAATCGGCCCACCGGACAAAATGACTTCGCGGCTGGCATAAGCGGTGCAGGTTTTACCTGCCCGGATATAGTCCACACCAACAGCCCGTGTGCCATCAAACACGATGCGCGTTGCCAAGGCATGCTGGACAATCTGCAGATTGGCGCGCTTGCGGGCGGGGTAGAGATAGGCCTTTGCGGCAGAACAGCGTGTGCCGTCCCGCACTGTCATATCCATGCGGCCAAAGCCTTCTTGGCGAAAGCCATTATAATCTTCGGTTAGGGCATAGCCAGCTTGCTGTGCCGCCTCGAGCCACGCGTGATGCAGGGGGTTGTTGAGAGTGCCATAAGCTGTCGATAACGGCCCATCGCCCCCGCGATAGGCATCGCCGCCTTCTTGGCGGCCTTCAGCGCGTTTGAAATAGGGAAGAACCTGGGCATAGCCCCAGCCTTTGGCGCCATGTTCGTCTTGCCAGCGCTCAAAATCCATGGGGTTGCCGCGCACATAGACGAGCCCATTAATAGACGAGGATCCGCCCAATCCCTTGCCGCGTGGGCAGCTGAGCCGCCGACCATTGAGGGCGGGTTCAGGCTCGCTTTCATAGCCCCAATTATACTTCTTGCTGTGCATTGGATAGGCAAGAGCGGCTGGCATCTGGATGAAGATGGACCGATCAGAGCCCCCAAATTCAAGAAGAAGCACACGGTTCTTGCCATCAGCACTCAACCGATCTGCCAAGACGCAGCCCGCTGATCCAGCGCCTATGATTATGAAATCAAAATCTGCGCTCATCATCATCCCCGACGGTGTAAAGTAAGAAGACCACGCAACGTCCCCGCCATCATCAACAGCAATACCGCGATCAGGGGGAGGCCGGCTGCGATGGCGCCGGCTTGAAGGGAATTCAGGCCGCCACTGAGCAGAAGCACAATGCCAATACCCCCAACCGTTAAGAGCCAGACCAGCTTTTGCTTCAGCGATGTATCGGTGCGCCCGCCCGCCGTCATTGCATCAATCACCAATGTGCCGGAATCCCATCCAGTCACGAAGAAGATCATGATCAGGCAAATGGCAATGAAAGAGGTGATTTGCGCGTAGGGCAATTGGCCAAGCAGAAGAAAAAGCTGCTGGTCGAGCCCCGCTTTTGCAAGGCCGGCAGCATCCCCAGCTAGAATATGCGCAATGCTGCTATCCCCAAAAATTGTAAGCCAAAAAATACCCAGCAAGCTGGGGGCGAGGAGGGCGCCTGCCATGAATTCGCGGACTGTCCGTCCAAGAGAAATACGGGCCATGAACATGCCAACAAAGGGCGCCCAGCTAACCCACCAGGCCCAGTAATAAACAGTCCAGTCATGGAAAAAGCCACTATCTGTGCGCCCTGTGGCTCCAGACAAGGCGGGCAGGTGTCGCAAATAAGCAAGGATATTGGATCCAACATCCTGCAAAAGCGCCAAGGTGCCGCCCGCTGTCAGAACGAAGACCAGCAGCCCAAAGGCAACCCACAGGTTCACTTCGCTTAAAATGCGAATGCCTCGGTCAATCCCGCCTCTGACTGATAAAAAGGTGACAGCCGACATAATGAGGATGAGCCCAATAATTGTGACCGGCGTTGTCGGGACACCATATAGAAAGCTAATGCCGGCCATGGCCTGTTGCGCGCCAAGGCCCAGTGACGTCGCAAGGCCAAAAATGGTTGCAAACACGGCCAAAATATCAATTGCGTCGCCCGAACGCCCCCACACTCTTTTCCCCAAAAGAGGGTAAAAGGCAGATCGAAGTGAAAAGGGCAGGTTGAAATCATAAGCAAAGACCGCAAGCGCCAGCCCGACCAACGCAAATATGGCCCATGGGTGCAATGCCCAGTCATAAATTGTGGCCGCCATGGCAAGTGCGCGCGCGGCTTCAGCATCATTTGCCGCACCGCCCAAGGGCGCAGCGCTGCCGCCTGCCATAGAGGACATGAAATGGCTGACTGGCTCTCCCACGCCATAAAAGACCAGGCCAATGCCCATGCCCGCGCCGAACAACATCGAAAACCAAGACAGACGAGAATAATCGGGCGTGGCGCCGCGCCCGCCCAGGCGGATGTTTCCCAGCGGCGAGAGCGCGACAACGATGCAGAATATCAGGATAAGATTGCCTGCTGACATGAACAGCCAGTCAAAATGGCTGACTGCTCCGACTCTAAGGCCCGACAGCAAATCAGCTGAGCCTTGAGGTGAGATGATGCTGAAGAGAATGAGGCCCAAAGACAGGATAACTGTCGGAAAGAAGACGGCAGGATTTATAAGCATTCCTGCCCATAAGCGGTTGGACGCGCCATAGCTTCCCGTATCAATGTCTCGCGCCCAATCTGTCATATCCCTCCCCCCAAATTGTTCTATTCTGCGGCGACTTGGGTGATCGCGGTCCAAAGCCATGGCGCAAAACTCCGCCATACTTCGACATGAAAACGATCGCTGGCTTCCCGCTCCACGATGATTTCCACTGTTTCAAAAATTGTTCGGGTCGCCCGCCCAATGTCGAATTTGGTCAAGTCTAAGGGGCAACCTGCGGACAGAACCTCTGCGGCGCGGGGGCCTTCGACCACAATCGCGGTGTTGCGATGGCTGATGTCAGTCACTGCCACCAACCTCCCCGATGCAACCGGCGGGGGCGCATCAGGTGCAACTCGGTACATCCACTCATCTGGACCAAGGCACGTCACCCCATGTGCCGTTGCCCCAATTTTTGCCGGAGCCTCAACGCCCAGAACCGCGCTAATATCTGCCACGTTGCGCGCACGCAGCGAAAAACGTGCCATGACTGGCGCGGCACGGATGACGACTTGGTTGCCTGTGAAGGCCTCTGCCGGGATCGGCTCTCTGCGTGTCAACAGATCAGACATGGAGGCAGGCTCCCTCGGCATCGTAGAAAGTCATGGAACGAACCGTTGCAACATGGGTCTTGTCGGGCATGGGCACGTAAATCTTCTGCCCCATCATATCGTGGCCCCCGGCAACGAGCGCGAGAGCAATGGACCGGCCGAGTGTTTCGCTCCAATATGAGGAAGTGACATGGCCAATCATTGTCATTGGGACTGGCTGGTTCGGGTCCGCCACAATCTGCGCCCCTTCTTCCAAAACCATATTGGGATCGTCGGTGAACAGGCCAACCAACTGTTTGCGCCCGGACGCTACCAGATCGGGTCGAGCAAGCGATCTTTTGCCAACAAAATCAGCCTTTTTCTTGCCTACAGCCCAATCAAGCCCAGCATCAAAGGGCGTTACTGTTCCATCCGTATCCTGCCCAACGATGATGAAGCCCTTTTCGGCGCGCAGCACGTGCATGGCCTCAGTGCCATAAGGCGTGATGTTGAACTTCTGCCCCTCAGCCATCAGCCGCTCCCAAACTGCGCGGCCATAGGCGGATGGTATATTGATTTCGAAGCCCAGTTCGCCCGTAAAGCTGACGCGGAACAAGCGAGTGGGAATGCCGCAAATTGTGCCTTCGCGGACCGCCATATGCGGAAAGGCGCTGGCTGATAGATCAATCCCCTCAACCAGCGGCTCTAGCAGTTGGCGTGCCATGGGGCCTTGCAGCGCAATAACGGCATAGTGTTCGGTTGTGCTGGTCAGCCAGACATTTAGGTCTGGCCACTCCGTCTGGAGATAATCCTCCATCATGTTCAGCACGCGAGCGGCACCGCCGGTGGTGGTGGTCAGGTGGAAGCGATCCTCCGCCAGTCGCGCAGACACACCATCATCAGTAATAAACCCATCTTCTTTCAGCAGAAGGCCATAGCGGCAACGGCCCGGCTCCAGCGATTTCCAAGGGTTGGTATACATGCGGTTCAAGAATTCCGCCGCATCGGGGCCGACAACTTCAATCTTGCCCAGTGTTGAGGCATCAAAAATGCCAACGGATGAACGCACCGCCCGACACTCGCGGTTGACCGCAGCGTGCATATCTTCGCCCGGTTTCGGGAAGTAGCGCGCCCGCCGCCATTGGGCGACAAGTTCAAACACGGCCCCATTTTCTTCAGCCCAGCTGTCGATATTGGTTTTGCGCGTTGGCTGGAACAAGGCGCCCTTGGCATGGCCAGCCAAGGCGCCAAATGTTTGCGGCGTATAAGGCGGGCGGAACGTTGTGAGGCCTATATCAGGAACAGGTCGTGCCAGCGCCGTTGAAGCAATCTGCAATCCGTTGAGGTTGGATGTCTTGCCTTGGTCAGTTGCCATCCCATTGGTGGTGTAGCGCTTAATGTGCTCAATCGACCGAAAGCCTTCTTGGACTGCAAGGCGAATGTCTTTGGCCGTCACGTCATTTTGAAAGTCCACAAACGCCTTGATCCGGCGGGGGTCCTTTGGCGTGGGCAGAACATCGATGGTGAGGCCAGAGCCAAAATCCCAATTGCCGGCGCAAGCGCCCACACAACGCACCTTTTCAGCAGCACGTGCTGGCACAAATGCGCCAATATCTTCGCGCCAATCCAGGCTGCCCTTGCTGTGTGACCAAAGATGAACAGTTGGCGTCCAGCCGCCTGCCATCAGCACGGCATCACAGGGCAGAGTGGTGCGGCCTGTGCCATCGTTCGCTGCAATCTCAATGGATTGGACAGCATGGCGGCCCGTGACGCCAATGATACTCTGCCCAAGCCGGACTGGAATGCCAAGGGCTGCCGCCTGATCTTGTAGGGGAATAGCCACCTCTGACCGGACATCAATAATCGCGGCAACGCCAACGCCAGATTGCTTAAGCAAAAATGCATCGCGCCAGCCGCTGTCATGGCTTGTCATCACGGCGGCGGAGTGGCCGACTGCAACGCCATAGCGCACAGCAAATGTCTTGGCGGCTGAGGCGAGCATCACGCCCGGCGTGTCATTGCCGTCAAAGACCAAAGGCCGTTCAATCGCGCCTTGTGCTAAGATGACTTCGCCAGCGCGAATGCGCCACAGCTTTTCTCGTGGCCCATGACCCGTCTCCGCACGGTGGTCAGTCAATCGTTCGACTGCCCCAATGAAATTGTCGTGAAAATAGCCAAAGGCCGTTGTCCGCGTGAGCAGCGTGACATTGGGGGCATCGGCAAGCGCTTGCAGGCTGCGCTCGAGCCAAGCCCAAAGGCATGGGTCAGCCAATGCGCCACCGCCAGCTTCATTCTGCTCATCAATCAGGATAACGCGCTTCTTGGTGCCAGCCGCCTCCAGTGCGGCGTCAATGCCGGCTGGCCCCGCACCGATGATCAGCAGATCACAATGGGCATAGGTGGCTGAATAATGATCGGGATCATCCTCTGTCGGCGGGTGGCCAAGACCCGCCATTCGGCGGATGGCAGGTTCATAAAGCTTTTCCCAGAAGGACCGGGGCCACATGAAGGTCTTGTTGTAGAACCCGGCTGGGAAGAACATACCCAGCCGATCATTGATCGCGCCAAAATCAAAGCGAAGCGAGGGCCAGCGGTTCTGGCTGGTTGCCATGAGCCCATTATAAACTTCAATGCTGGTGGCGCGCAGATTGGGCGTGAAACGCCCCGGGCCACGTGTGACAGAGATGAGCGCGTTCGGCTCTTCGCTGCCTGCTCCAACAAGGCCGCGTGGCCGGTGATATTTGAAAGAACGGCCAAAGAGCTGCACGCCGTTTGCAAGCAGGGCCGAGGCCAGAGTATCGCCCTCAAAGCCCTGATAGCTTCTGCCATCAAAGGTAAAATTCTGCGGCGCGGCCCGATTAATGCGGCCGCCTTGCGGCAAGCGATAGCTGGTCATTTGCGCGGTTCCCCAGCTTTATAGGTCGTTTCGAACTTATCAGTCACGGTGTCCCGCACAGCATTGAAAAAGCGACCACAGCCATGGCTGTGCCGCCAGCGTTCATGATGCCGCCCGCGTGGGTTTTTGCGGATGAACAAATAGCGTTCCCATTCCGCATCGCTCATCGTGCTTGGGTCGAGCGGGCGGGCAATATGAGCCTCGCCGCCATAAGCGAACTCTATTTCGGGGCGATCTTCGTCGCAATAAGGACAATGGATTAAGATCATATCAGTGCGCCACCGCTGCAGCTGCCGCTTCATCAATCAACCGGCCATTGCGGAACCGATCCAGATTAAAGGGGGCGTTAATGGAATGCGGTTCATCCTTGGCCATGGTGTAGGCTAGCAAGTCGCCTGCGCCCGGCGTGGCTTTGAAGCCGCCTGTGCCCCAGCCGCAGTTCACATACAGGCCCTGAACCGGCGTTTTGCCAAGAATGGGGGAGCGGTCTGGCGTCACATCGACAATGCCGCCCCATGTCCGCAGCATTCGCATCCGCCGGAAAATCGGGAAAATCTCGCAGATGGCAGCCAAGGTATGCTCCACAATGTGGAGGGCGCCACGTTGAGAATAGCTAACATATTGGTCGGTGCCCGCGCCAATCACAAGCTCGCCCTTGTCCGATTGGCTCATATAGGCATGCACGGTGTTGGACATGACAACGCAGGGGAAAATAGGCTTTACGGGTTCTGACACCAAAGCCTGCAGCGGATAGCTTTCCAGCGGGAAATCTAGCCCAGCCATTTGCATGATGACGGATGTGTTACCCGCGGCCGACACACCAATGCGTTTACAAGCAATGGACCCGCGTGTTGTTTCAACGCCGGTCACAGCGCCATCTGGACCGCGATTTATGCCAGTTACCGCGCAATTCTGAATAATGTCGACGCCCAGCGCAGCAGCCGCACGGGCATAACCCCACGCCACAGTGTCGTGCCGCGCGGTGCCGCCACGCCGTTGCAGCGCCGCGCCCAGCACCGGATAGCGGGCATCAGGTGAGATGTTAAGCGGCGGGCAATAGGCCTTTGCCTCTTCTGGTGTCAGCCATTCATTATCAACGCCATTGAGGCGATTGGCGTGAATATGCCGCTTAAAGCTTTGGATATCATGCACATTATGCGCCAGCATCATCACGCCGCGCTTGGAATACATGGTGTTGTAATTCAGCTCTTGGCTCAACCCATCCCACAGCTTGACGGCGTGATCATACAGATGCGCGCTTTCATCATAGAGATAATTGGATCGGATGATCGTGGTGTTGCGGCCCGTATTGCCGCCCCCAATCCAGCCCTTTTCGAGCACCGCGACCTTGGTGATCCCATATTTTTTGGCAAGGTAATACGCCGCACCCAAGCCATGGCCGCCACCGCCTACAATGATGGCGTCATAAGCTGGCTTTGGGGCGGCATCTGGCCATTGTTCGGGCCAGTCTTTATGTCCACCCAGTGCCTTTGCGATGAGGCTGATCGCGCTAAACCGTGTCATGCCTTGGCTCCTGCCAAGGGCGTGTATGTAATCAACATTGTACACCCGTTCTGACTGCCAGCCCGGTGCATTGTGCCTGGCATGCGCAGGACAAAATCACCCGGACCATAGCTTGCGTCATCATCAAAGAAATCACCCTCAAGCACATAGATTTGCTCAATTTCATCATGTGCGTGCAACAGACCTAAAGGTCCCGGTTCGGCCTTCAGGATCATCGTCCGATAGCCCCGTGGATCATCAATCAGCGATAGGGTGTCGCTGCCCGCTGGCCATTGCCCGGCGGGGATTTTGATTGACCCATGTGGCGGCAGCTGCGCCATCAGGATGCCTTGGTCAGCGCGGCTTTCGCGCGATCCACATAAAAGTCTTTGAAATCTTCAACGAGTTTTTCCTCCACGGCATAGGTGCCGGGGCGGTAACCATCTGTTGAAATACCGCGATGGTTGATGGCTGAAAAATGCCCGTCTTGCTCATTTGTCCGCCGCCATAGGGCGGCCAGATGGTCTGGATCATAATCCACGCCTTCCACGGCATCTTCATGAACCAACCAGCTGGTGCGCAGCAGCGTCTTGTCTGCCGCCACGGGCGTCAGCGAGAAGGTGACAACATGATCGCAGCAGAAATGGCTCCAGCTATTGGGCTGGGTCCAGACGGACAGGCTGGAGCTTTCCGGCGCCGTGAAGGGGCCAATCAGCTTCTTGCACGCCAGCTTGCCATCAATGGATTGCGTTACCGCGCCATTGGCCAGCGGAAGCCGCGCCATGCGGTGCCACCAGCCATCGGGAAACTCAATCAAGTCGCGGAAAATGCCCATGTCTTTCCATTGCGCGCGCTTGGCATCGACCATGGCGTCAAACGCCTTGTCGTCGACTATATCTTCCTCACCATCTTCAGGCAGGCCCTTGCCAAAGCCATAGGTGCCCAACACGCTAATGAGCTCCGGATGGCCGCCCTCGCAGTGGTAGCATTCCCGGTTATTCTCCATCACCAGTTTCCAATTGGCGTCTTCGATATAATTGTCCTGCACCGCAACTTTGCAGTGCTCCAAATCGTAGATCGCGATTTGGTCCTCAATATCGGCTTTCACGCGGTCAATTGGCGGCGGATTATCATCCATGCAGATGAAGATCATGCCGCCCACATTCTCAAGCGCAACGGGAGCGAGGCCGTTGTCTTTCTTGTCAAAACCCTCGGGCATCCCCCGCGCGGCAAGCAAAGCGCCATCCAGCCCATAGCTCCATTGGTGATAGGGGCAGGTGAGGCGCGGCGCGCGGCCGCGCTGGTCTTCACAAATACGCGCGCCGCGGTGGCGACAACTGTTCCAAAAGGCGCGCACCTCATTATCGCGCCCGCGCACAATGATGATGGAATTGTGGGCAAGCTCAAACAGGAAATAATCGCCCGGATTTTTCACATGGGCCACTGTGCAGGCGTAAAGCCAGACGGACTTCAGCATCACCTGCGTGTCGAACCGAAACGCCTCTTCGCTGACATAAAGGTCACGCGGGAGCGTCATCCCCTTACGGTTCTGGTTAAGCAATTGAGCAATGGGTTCAAAGCGGGACATGGGCCTTAGCTCCTGAGCGCGTTGTTATCCGGGTCAAACGGGGAATCAGGAATGATGGTTGCCCGATACAGCGTGCCGAGAATTGCAATTTCAAATTCGGCACCCTCAACAGCAAGGTCAGGGCGGATCATCGCAAGGGCAAGGCTCTTGCTCACGCGCCAGCCATAGCCGCCTGAGGTTGCGCGGCCGACAATCTCACCATCTTTGTAAATCGCTTCTGATCCGCGCGCATCAGCGTCCGTCACGCCATGGACTTCCAGAGTGACCAGCTTATTGGCGGCACCCTTGGCCTGCCACGCCAACAGGGCCTCCTTGCCATAAAAGCCGGGCTTTTTAAGGCTGATGAAGCGATCAAGCCCGCTTTCATAGGCGGAATACTCAATCGAAAGTTCTCTCGGGATCAGCTTGTAGCTCTTTTCCAGAGCCATGGAGGTCATCGCGCGGATGCCGAAGGGCTTAATCTTAAATTCTGCTCCGGCCTCCATCAAAAGGTCGAAGATGTAATTTTGCATTTCAATGGGATGGTGGATTTCCCAGCCAAGCTCGCCAATGAAGTTAACGCGCAGGGCATCAACTTGCGCTACGCCAAGACTGATCTTTTGGCCCGTCAGCCATGGGAATGCGGCGTTAGAAAGATCTGCATCTGTAACCTTTTGCAGCACATCGCGCGCGCGCGGGCCAGCCAGCACCAGCACACCCATTGCCGTGGTCAGCCGCTCAAAATTAACCGAGCCGTCACGCGGCATCGCCTTTTTGAGATAATCATGGTCATGCCGTTCATAAGCGCCTGCCGAGACGAGGTAATAACGCTGCGGCGCGACCTTATAGACGGTGAACTCGCTGCGCACGCCGCCTTTGGACGTCAGCAGATACGACAAGGTGACGCGGCCGACTTTCTTGGGCACTGCGTTGGTCAGCAAGCCATCCAGCCAGCTTTCCGCGCCGGGGCCTGAGATTTCACACTTGGCGAAGGCACTCATATCTTGAATGCCAACGTTTTCAGTAACATGGCGACATTCATTGCCAACATGTTCGAAGTAATTAGACCGCCGGAAGGACCATTTTTCGCGGATCGCTTCACCCGGCACAACCGGGTGATTGTCGTTCAATAGAACGTCGGGCTTGTTCAGGTCAGCGGCGCTTAGTTCATAGCCTTGCGGGGCGAACCAATTTGGCCGCTCCCAGCCAAAGACCGACCCGAAAACAGCGCCCAGCGCTTTCATCCGGTCATAGCAAGGGGTGCGGCGCAAGGCGCGGGCTTCTTCGCGCTCTTCATCAGGATAATGGACAGTGAAGACCTTGGCATAGGCTTCCTCATTCTTCTTAATGAGATAGCCACGGCCCGCATAATCACCGAAGCGCCGAGGGTCGACGCCCATCATATCAATGCTCGGTTCGCCTTCGACAATCCAATTGGCCAGCTGCCAGCCTGCACCGCCGGCTGCTGTGACGCCAAAGCTATGCCCTTCATTAAGCCAGAAATTCTTGAGACCCCAAGCCGGGCCGACAATTGGCGAGCCATCGGGCGTATAGGCAATCGCGCCGTTATAAACTTTCTTGATGCCCACCTCAGCAAAGGCGGGCACGCGGTTCATGGCTGCAAGCACATATGGCTCCAACCGCTCCAGCGCATCAGGGAACAGCTCATATTCGCTGTTGGCCGCAGGGCCATCGACGTAACAAGCAGGTGCGCCAACTTCATACGGCCCAAGCAGCAGGCCACCCGCTTCTTCGCGCATATAATAGCTGGCATCAGATTCACGCAGAACGCCCATTTCGGGCAAGCCTTGCTTTTTGCGCTCCATAATCGCGGGATGCTGTTCCGTAACGATATACTGATGCTCGACGGGGATTACCGGAATGTCGAGGCCCACCATCGCGCCTGTCTGGCGGGCGAAATTGCCGGAACAGGAAATGACATGTTCGCACACAATATCGCCCTGATCCGTTGAGACGCACCATTCGCCATTGGGCAGCTGGGTGATCGCCGTCACCGTTGTGTTGCGATAAATGGTCGCGCCGCGCTGGCGCGCGCCCTTGGCCAGCGCCTGTGTTAAGTCTGCGGGCTGAATATACCCATCCTGCGGATGCTGGATTGCGCCAATAACGCCATCCGTATTGCACAAGGGCCAGATGTCCTTGACCTGTTCGGGCGTTAAAAAGTTAACGTCCACGCCAATGGTCCGCGCGACACCGGCGTAATAATGATATTCATCCAGCCGATCTTGCGTGGTCGCCAAGCGGATATTGGTGACTTGCGAAAACCCGACATTGAGGCCAGTTTCTTCCTCAAGGCTTGGGTAGAGGCCGACTGAATATTGGTGCAATTTACCGACGGAATAGCTGAGATTGAACAGGGGGAGCAATCCAGCTGCGTGCCACGTTGAACCGGATGTCAGTTCTTTACGTTCAAGCAGGACAACGTCGCTCCATCCCATCTTTGCAAGGTGATAGAGCGTACTGACGCCCACTACGCCGCCGCCAATGACCACTGCCCGCGCTGTCGATTTCATAACCACTGCCTAACCGGTCCAAATTGCATCATGATTGGCCCGCTATGTCAGCCGACGCTATGGTTCGACAACTCTAGGCGCGCAGCCAAGCTTATATATAAGATAATCTTATGTATTATATAAGCGATAACAAATTTGGATGCGCGCCTTAGAGAAAGAGTTCAGCGGTGGCATCAAATATGGCATCTGCATCCAGCCGATACACGCTGTAGAGATCTGGCAAATCCCCCGTCTGGCCAAAGGTTGAGATGCCCAAGGGGCTAACACGCATGCCGCGCACCGAACCCAGCCAAGATAGGGCGGCTGGAGATCCGTCAATAACAGTGACCAGCCCCGCATCAGGGGCCAAATCAGACAAGAGCTGCTCGATATGGCTTTGCCCTGCGGCAGAGTGGGTCCAGCGCGAAGCGTGCCGGGCAGACCAGTCGCGATGGAGCAAGTCGGGGGAGGTCACATTCATCAGCCCAATGCCGGGGAGATCGTCTGCCAGCTGCTCCCATGCGCTGAAGGCTTCTGACGCAATGGCCCCCGTAAAGATAATTGCAGCCTTCGCGCCCGGCTGTGGCGTCCGCAGCCAATAGGCTCCTTTCAGTGCATCCGCCTGCCAAGTGTCATTCTCGCGCGCAATTTGCGGGATGACCCGGGTGCTTAAGCGCAAATAGACAGAGCTACCTTCAGGCTTTTGCAGATGCTCAAAGGCCCAGCGCATTGTCAGCGCAACCTCATCGGCCCATGCCGGTTCAAAATAGACAAGATTTGGCTGGCCCATGCCAATAAGGGGTGTGTTGATTGATTGGTGCGCGCCGCCTTCTGGGCCGAGCGTCAGGCCAGATGGGGTGCCCACAAGCAAAAAGCGCGCATCTGAATAACAGCCATAGTTCAGAGCATCGAGCCCGCGCGCAATAAAGGGGTCATACACAGTGCCGACTGGGATCAGCCGTGTCCCGAAATGGGGCCCGGCCAAGCCAAGCGAGGTGAGGGCGAGGAAGAAGTTATTTTCTGCAATGCCCAATTCAATATGCTGGCCGGCGGCGTGCCCATCCCATTTTTGGGCGGACGGAATTTTCGCCTCGCGAAAGACATCAATCACTTCTGACCGCCGAAACAGGCCACGCTGGTTCACAAATGCGCCCAGATTGGTGGTCTGTGTCACATCGGGTGCTGTGGTCACGATCCGGTCCGCCAGCGGCTCTCCTGATTTGGCAAGATCTAACAGAATATTCCCAAAGGCGGCCTGTGTGGATTGTGCCTCGCCCAGCGGCGTTGGCAAGGCGGCCGGCACTGGGATGAGCGCTGAATTTTGGTCACCGGCGCGCTTATGGGCAAGTGGGCTGCGATCAACAAACGCCTTGAGCCGTGCGGCTTGATTGTCGCCAATGCCGCCAAAAGGATCCCATTCTGCGCCTTTGGGAATGCCAAGGCTCTCGCGCAATTGCTCAATCTGGCCCGGGTTCATCATGCCGCTATGATTGTCTTTATGCCCGGCAAGCGGCAGGCCGTACCCTTTGACAGTATAGGCGATGAACAGGGTCGGCCGGTCATCCTGGGCAGCGTCAAAGGCATCAATCAATGTTTCGATGCAATGGCCGCCCAAATTTGTCATCAAATGGGCAAGACCCGCATCATCAAAGCTCTCAATCAGCTTCCGGGCACGGGCGTTGCTGCCGATATCTGCCATCAGCCGCGCGCGCCATGCGGCCCCGCCTTGATAGGTCAGGGCTGCAAACTCTGCATTGGGGCAATTGTCGATCCAGTCCGAAATGGCTTGCCCGCCCGGTTTGTCAAAAATCTCGCGCTGCAGCTTTCCGCTTTTCAGCGTGACAACGCGCCAGCCGCAGGTCTCAAAAATATCATCAAAGCGCCGAAACATCCGGTCGGCTGTCGTGCTGTCGAGGGATTGGCGGTTATAGTCGACCACCCACCAGCAATTGCGAATATCGTGCTTATAGCCCTCAATCAGGCATTCATAGATATTGCCTTCGTCCAACTCGGCATCGCCCATCAGGGCAATCATGCGTCCGGCATCGCTTTCCGGCATCTGGCCATGGGCAATCAGATAGTCCTGCACCAGGCTTGAAAAGGCTGTGATCGCGACGCCCAGCCCCACAGAGCCAGTCGAGAAATCAACTGGGATGTTGTCTTTGGTGCGCGATGGATAACTTTGCGCGCCGCCAAGCGCTCTAAAACGCTGCAATTTTTCGAGAGACTGGTTCCCCAGAAGATAATGGATTGCCTGCAGCACAGGGCCGGCATGTGGCTTAACTGCAACCTTATCTTGCGGCCGGAGCGCATGAAAATAGAGCGCAGCCATAATCGCGGTCATCGAAGAGCAGCTGGCTTGGTGCCCGCCAACTTTCAGGCCGTCGCGCTTTTCACGAATATGATTGGCATTATGTACTGTCCATGCAGACAGCCACCGCAAGCGCGTGTCTAGCGTTTCAATGGTTTCAACCAATTCCGCGCGCGCGTCTGCCACCAATTGTGCCATAGACCGACTCCCTTATGCTTCGGTGTGATACCGAGAAGATGGCGGGCATGTCCTTGCAATTTGGATCGTGTTATGATCATCTAATGGCAGAAATAATCTAAAATAAACGAAAGATTAGCAGAGAATGCCAATGCAGCCACTGGACGCAATTGATCGTAAGATTTTGGATGCCGTTCAAGTCAATGGGCGCATCACCAACCAAGAATTGGCCGATCAAGTCGGGCTTTCCCCCAGCCCATGCCTGCGCCGTGTGCGCCAGTTGGAGGCAGATGAGGTCATCTCTCAATATGTTGCGCTGGTAAATCCGGCTGCATTGGGGCTCAATGTGACGGCCTTTGTCCGTGTCCGGTTGGATCAGCAGGATGACCGGCATCTGGATGCTTTTGAAGCAGCAATTTCTGAATTTCCTGAGGTGATGGAATGTTATTTGATGACAGGGGAGGCAGATTATCAGCTGCGGATCTTGGTCCGCTCACTCACCGAGTTTGAGGATTTTCTGCGCTATCGTCTGACGCGCGTTCCCGGCGTTGCCAATGTCACGACCAGCTTTGCGCTTCGTCCCGTCATTTACAAGACATCGCTTCCAACGCTAGATCAGGTTTCAAGTTAACGAGAATAGTCAGAAAAAGGGGTGGTGGGATGGCAAAGTCAGGGCTGGTGGATCGTGTGGATCCGGTGCCAACACAAGAGTTGAGCCGAAGCCTGAAGGCACGCCATGTTTCGATGATTACCTTTGGCGGCATTATTGGCGCGGGGCTTTTTGTCGGATCCTCCACTGCCATTAGTGCCATCGGGCCGGCAGCAGTTCTCAGCTATGCGCTTGCAGGGTTTCTGGTCCTGCTTGTCATGCGGATGATCTCTGAAATGGCAATGGCGCTGCCGGGATTGCAAACCTTTCCTGATTTTGCGCGCGCTGGCGTTGGCAATTGGGCAGGCTTCCTTGTTGGTTGGCTCTATTGGTATTTTTGGGTTGTCGTGATTGCGATTGAGGCAATTGCGGGGGCTAAGATTATTCATGGCTGGCTGCCCCAATATGAGGTGTGGGAAATTGGCGTTACGTTGATGGCCGTGCTGACGGGCATCAATCTGATGTCGGCGCGCTCTTATGGTGAGTTTGAATTCTGGTTCGCGTCAACAAAAGTGGTTGCCATATTGGTCTTCATTCTTGTGGCCGCAGCTTATGCCTTTGGGTTGACGTCGCCTGCTGGCCCCACTTTTTCGAACCTGACAGCGCATGGCGGCTTTGCCCCGGCCGGTATTGCTGCGATTTTTGCGGGCGTTGCGACGACAATTTTCTCCTTATGCGGAGCGGAAATCGCCACATTGGCGGCCGCGGAGTCTGACGAAGGGAAGCAGACAATCGCCCGGATGACGATTTCTGTCTCGGTCAGAATTCTGGTGTTCTTCGTATTGTCGATCTTGATGATTGTTTCAGTGGTCCCCTGGACGGACATTGAAGTCGGCGTTTCGCCATTTGCGCATGCGCTTCGGGTTATGGGCTATCCTTCAGCAGATCTCATCATGAACGCCATTGTTCTGGTCGCCGTTCTTTCCTGTCTGAATTCAGGGATTTACATCACATCGCGAGCAATGTTCGGCTTGGCGCAAAATGGCGATGCGCCCCAGTCTTGCGTTGTCCTGAGCCGCTCACGCGTGCCAGCCCGTGCAATTCTGATCGCCAGCCTGTTCAGCTATGGCGCCTTGGCGGCCTCTGTTCTGGCACCTGACCGCGTGTTCAATTTCTTGGTGACGTCGTCTGGCGCAATCATGCTGTTTATCTATTTGATTATCGCGTTCGCGCAGCTGCGCCTCCGGGCCCGATTTGAGGCGGAAGACCCTTCGGCCCTGCAAATCCGTATGTGGCTCTATCCCTATGGAACATGGGCGGCGATGGCCGGTATGGCCGGTGTTCTGCTGCTCATGGGCCTGTCAGACGTGCACGCGAGCGAACTTTGGGCCAGTGTCCTTGTGGCGACGGGGTTCTTGGTTGCTTATGCTGTGAAGAGGCGCGCCCAAGCCTAGAAAGACGCGTAGAATTTTTCCGATCGCGATATTCTTTTTAATGGCGCGATCTGCGTTCGCCACTGCATAAGTGCGTCCGGAGTATATCGGAGCAGAGACATGACTTTGGGAAATGATCCGCTGGCTGCCTTGTGGATGCCATTCACTGCCAATCGCGCCTACAAGGCGCAGCCGCGCCAGCTGGTCGCTGCCAAAGACATGCACTATGAAAGCGCTGATGGCCGGCAGATTTTGGACGGCACAGCGGGATTATGGGCCGTCAATGCGGGCCATTGCCGTCCGTCAATTGTCGAGGCCATTCAGAAAACGGCCGCCGAGTTAGATTATGCGCCGCCCTTTCAATTGGGGCATCCTTTGTCGTTTGAACTTGCGCGCCGCATTGCAGCGTTGATGCCCCAAGGCTTGGACCGCATCTTTTTTACCAATTCTGGGTCTGAGTCAGTGGATACGGCGCTCAAGATTGCGCTGGCCTATCAACGCGCTCGGGGTGAGGGCACGCGAACGCGCCTTATCGGGCGTGAGCGGGGCTATAATGGCGTTGGATTTGGCGGCATTTCCGTGGGCGGCATCGTCAATAACCGTCGCCAATTTGGAACGCTGCTCACAGGCGTGGATCATCTGCCTCACACGCATAATCTTGCGCATAATGCCTTTTCAAAAGGCCAGCCGCTTTGGGGTGCCCATTTGGCGGAAACGCTTGAATCGATCATCGCCCTGCACGGCGCTGAAACAATTGCCGCCGTCATTGTGGAGCCCATGGCTGGATCCACTGGGGTGCTTGTTCCGCCCGTGGGTTATCTTGAAAAGCTCAGAGAGATTACAACAAAGCACGGTATCGTATTGATTTTTGATGAAGTTATTACGGGATATGGCCGCGTTGGTGGGGCGACAGCCTCTGGAACGCTGGGCGTAACGCCGGATATTATTACGATGGCCAAGGGTTTAACCAACGCCGCGGTGCCCATGGGGGCCGTTGCCGTGAGCCGGCATATTCATGACGGGGTTGTTGAGGGCGCGGCAGATGGGATTGAGCTGTTCCATGGATATACCTATTCCGGACACCCGCTTGCCGCAGCGGCCGGCATTGCGACGCTGGACCTCTATCAATCCGAGGGGATTTTTGAACACGCCCAGTCGCTTCACGGCTATTGGCAAGAGGCGGTTCATAGCTTGCAGGGCCGCCGGCACATTATCGACGTCCGCAATATGGGGATTGTCGCCGGGATCGAGCTAGATCCGCGGCCGGGTGCCCCCACCAAACGCGCGATGGAGCTGTTCCATAAATGTTTCGATGCCGGCCTGCTGGTGCGCGCCACGGGAGACATTATTGCCCTGTCCCCGCCGCTCATCCTTCAAAAAGCGCATATTGATGAAATGGTTGGCCGTATCGCTGATATTGTCGAAACGATCGATTAAAGATCGACACGGGAGCGGCCTGCGCTGAGGTCGCTTCATCCTGTGCGGGACTAGATCGTCAGTACAATCTTGCCGACATGCTGTTTGGTAAGAAAGGCGGTCTGTGCCGCAACAATATTGGCCAGATCATAGGTCGCGGCGATACAGGGCTTGATTTTGCCTTGCTCAATTGCCTGGATGAGAGTGGGAAAGACATCGGGCGTTAAGACGGTACACCCGAAAAGCTGCAGATCTTTAAGATACAGCGTTCGCAAATCGAGTTCGACAAGGGGGCCGGATATCGCGCCGGCAACGGCATAGCGTCCGCCAGGCTTTAGGCAGGTGAGAAGAGACCCAAAACGGGGTCCACCAACAATATCGACAACAGCATCCAGTGAAGAGGCGCCAAAAATGCGGTCAATATCCGCATCACGATCAATCACCTGATCTGCACCTAAGGCCTTTACAGTTGAGGCTTTTTCGCCGCTGACCATCGCAATCACTTCGGCGCCGCGTCGTTTGGCAAGCTGAACAGCTGCCGACCCAACACCACCGGATGCGCCCGTCACCAGCATCCGCTCTCCTTTGCGAAGCGAAATACGCGTCAGCATGTTTTCCGCAGCGGAATAGGCGCATGGGAAACTCGCAAGGTCAACATCGCTTAATGCACTGGTGATGCGGTGGGCAAAGCGGGCGGGCACGCGGGCATATTCGGCAAAGGCGCCATCGACTTCTGACCCAAAATATTCAACGTCAAAGCCTGTGCCGGTGTGGAAGACAGGCTCTACAAGAACACGTTCTCCCAAACGTTTCGCGTCGATATTCTGACCAACGGCCACAATATGCCCGCAGGCGTCTGCGCCTTGAATGCGCGGGAAATGGAATGGTGTGCCCGACCAGCCATCGTCCTTGGCACCTGCCAAGCCTGTGGCCGCGCCGCTTTCCGTTGGCTCGGCCACGGCTTTAGAATACCAGCCGATGCGCGTGTTGATATCTGTATTGTTTACCCCCGCAGCGGCGACCCGGATAAGAACATCTTCCGGCCCGCATTGGGGCACTGGCACATCGTCTCGCAGCTCCAACCTATCAAAGCCGCCATGACCGGTTAGGACGACCGCACGCATGGTCGCGGGCAGGGGCCTCAAGGTCGTCACGCCGATTAGCTCACCGGGAACTGGTTGAGATACCATTTTTGGAAGTTCATGACGCTGCCTTCCTGGTCTGAATAACGGCCCGGGCGATAGCGGCTCGACTTGATGCCCGTCTGGTTGTTTTCAGTAATGATTTTGTCTTGCGTTGTGGTGGCGTGATAGCCCCAAATCATTTTCTCAATATCGACTTGATCTTCAGTTGCATCGCCATTGACGAGCCAGATCATTTCCACGTCAGTTTCCAGCGCGCCGCGCGGCGTGAACTGGAACAGAATGGCAAAATGGTCGTCTGCCACAATCTGGCTGAAGGGGCTGAAGCTCAAATGCATCCGACCGCCATCTGGGGCCGTCCGCTTCCCCATAAGCGGGGCAGGGGCAGTGCCATCCTGGGTTTCAGATGCGCGGCCCTCTTTATTCATGCGCTGCATCAAGAGGCGCAAATGGCTGCTGTCAGGTGACTCATCAATCGAGCCGACGGGGCGACCCAAAGCGGCTGCACGCTCTTCCCAAGCTTTCAACTTAGGTGTGAAATCGGCAATTGCGCGTGCGGGGCCAGAACTGGGGCCTGCACCTACTGCAACCAGCGTTTCCGGCGCGTGCATGGAACAAAATTCCGGGTGCGAGGGAACGCAATGATAACATTCAAAGAAATTCTCGACGACGAGCTTCCAATTGGCTGTTGTCGGATAGCTGCCAGCATAAGCGATGCGGGCATTGTCCATTCCCTGATAGGCAAGGATTGGGCCCATATCCCCAAAGGTTGCGTCAAAGTCATCCGGTTCGTCCTCGCTCATATTCACAAAGATGAGCCCGTGGAAAACGCGGACGTGGCAGGCGAATAGGCTGTTTTCAGCCTTATTAAAGTCTTCGGGCATCAGCCGTGCTGAAATCAGCGATCCGTCCAGCCCAAAGGTCCATGCGTGATAGGGGCAGACCAGCCGCGGCGCATTGCCGCTTTCGGCTGAGCATAGCGTCGAGCCGCGATGCCGACAGACATTGAAAAAGGCGCGGACGCTGTCTTCATTTTCGCGGATGACAATGATCTGTTCAGCACCGACTTTGAAGAGGAAATAATCCCCCTTATTGGGAATGCGCGAGACGTGCCCGGCCACCAGCCATTTGCGACTGATGACATGCTCCATATCGGCCTTGAAGACCGCATCGCTGACGTAAAATTCCTGATCAAAGCTGTAGCCAATTTTCACATTGGCAATCAGGCGGCGCATCATTTCAGTCTGGGCGTCGGTCATCAGATTTTGATCCGTGCATTAGAGGGGTCGTAAAGTGGCTTCAGCGAAGCGATGGCTGGATAGCGCACGCCGGCAATTTCAATTTCAAAGTCATCAGCGCCAATTGGCCCGACGACGCCGCCTGCTGGGTCAGTCACATAGCCCAACCCACAGGCAGCGCCGAGGCCATGGGCATACATGCCAGAGCGAATATAGCCGACAATTTGATCGCCCTTCCAAATCGGTTCATTATGGTAGAGCATTGGTTCAGGCGATTTCAGAAGGAATTGCACAAGGCGCTGCTTGAGGCCTTCTTCTTTTTGTTTGAGCAACGCTTCTCGGCCAATAAACCCGCCGGGCTTGTCCATCCGCACAGCAAAGCCAAGCCCTGCTTCGAGCGGCGTATCTTCATCTGTGATGTCATGGCCCCAATGGCGATAGGCTTTTTCCATGCGCAGGGCATTTAGGGCATGATACCCACAATGTTTAAGGCCAAAGGCCGCCCCAGCCGCCACGATTTCGTCATACACGCCAGTCATGAACTCTGTTGGAATATATAATTCCCACCCAAGTTCCCCAACATAGGTGATGCGCGACGCGCGCACGATGGCATAGCCCAATTCAATTTCTTGGCTGGTGCCAAAGGGGAAGGCCTGGTTTGACAGATCATTGGGGCAAATGGACTGCAGCAAGTCACGCGCCTTGGGCCCCATGATGGAAATCACGCCCATAGCGGACGAGATGTTGGTCGCAATTGCGTGCGCATCATCGGGAATATGGCGTTTCAGCCAGTTAAAGTCTCGGATTTCGGTCTCAGCGCCCGTGACGATCAAATAGGCTGTCTCAGACAGGCGAGTGACCGTTAAATCTGCCTCAATGCCTCCTTTGTCGTTCAACCACTGCGTGTAGACGAGCTTGCCAACGGGCACGTCGACGTCATTGGCGCAAATGCGGTTGAGAACAGTGCAGGCATCACGCCCTTCCAGCCGGAATTTCGCAAAGGAGCTTTGATCGAACAGGCCAACAGCCTCGCGAACCGCCTTGCACTCGGCCGCATTTGCTTCAAACCAATTTTGGCGGCCATAGCTATATTCATATTTGGGCGTTGTGCCGGGTGCCGCGTACCAATTTGGGCGTTCCCAGCCAAAGGCTTCGCCATGGCATGCACCTTCCGCCACCAGACGGTCATGAATGGCGGATCGACGGACGCCGCGCGCCGTTTCATATTGTTTAAATGGATAATGGGTGGCGTAGAGTAGGCCGAGGCTCTCCGTTACACGTTCGCGCAGATATTTGCGGTTGATTTGGAAGGGCATGTTGCGCCGAATATCGACTGTCCAAAGGTCTGCCGGGGGTATCCCATCGCGGATCCAATCTGCCATAACCTTGCCGACGCCGCCGGCTGATTGCAGGCCAATCGAATTCAGCCCCGCCGCGACAAAGCAGCCCTTTAGCTCGGGGCTTTCTCCCAAATGATAACGGACATCAGGCGTAAAGCTTTCTGGCCCGCAGAAGAATTTTTGAATGCCTGCATTTTCAAGCGCAGGCACACGCCGCATGGCGTCCATCAACAGCGGCTCAAAATGCTCAAAGCTGCCTGCAATTTCGTCGAAGCAGAAGTTTTCAGAAATGCCATCCATGCCCCAAGGCCGGGCATTGGGCTCAAACGCCCCCACCAGCAACTTGCCCGCATCATATTTGTAATAGCCACAATAATCATAATCACGCAGCACGGGCAGGGTGGGGTCAATCCCCTCCACGCCTTCAAACAGCACATAATAATGTTCACACGCATGGAGAGGGGCGGCTACGCCCACGCTTGCGGCTAGATCGCGCGTCCACATGCCGCCGCAGATAACGACATAATCGGCGTCAATTGCCGCATGTTCAGTATCGACGCCCGTGACGCGATCCCCATTATGGCGGATGCGTGTGACCTTTGTGTTTTCAAAGATTTGTGCGCCGCCGGTGCGCGCGCCTTTGGCCAGTGCTTGGGTAATATCTACGGCATTGGCATAGCCATCGCTGGGGATATGGATGCCGCCGACGACATCCTCCACATTCACAATTGGCGCGAGGGACTTGATCTCATCAGCGGTAACGACATGGACAGGTAGATCAAAGACCTTCGCCATAGAGGCACTGCGCTTCAGCTCTTCAAACCGTTCGGCGTTGGTCGCCATCGAAATGGAGCCGCACTGCCGATACCCAGTTGCCTGGCCAGTTTCAGCCTCCAGCCCGCGGTAGAGCTCACCCGTATATTTGGCGAGCTTGGTCATATTGATTGATGTGCGCAGCTGCCCGACAAGGCCTGCTGCGTGCCAGGTTGTTCCGCTGGTCAACTGCTTGCGTTCTAACAGAACAACATCATCCCACCCGATTTTGGTGAGGTGATAGGCAATGGAACACCCAATCACCCCGCCGCCGATGATGACGACCCGCGCCTTTTTGGGAAGCTCACTCATCAGATCAGACCTTCATCTTCGCGTTGTCGGGATCATAAACAGGGGCTGCAAGCACGGTGGCGCGTTGGCGCTGGCCCTGTAACATGATGTCAAATTGTGCGCCGGGGTCTGCATGATCGAGTGGCACGCACGCAAAGAACAGGCTTTTACCTGTGCGATACCCATAGCCGCCCGAGGTTGTCAGGCCGATACACGCATCGCCCACCAAGCATGGCTCTGCGCCACGCGGGTCCACAGTGTCAGCGTCGACTTCGCCATAGACAATCCGGAAGCGTTCAGGCGCATCCAGCGTGGCCTGTTTGCCAACAAAATCGTCCTTTTTCATAGCTATAAAGCGTTTCATATCAGCTTCGATCATCGTGAGCTCATTGGTTAGCTCAGACCCCCAAGCTTTATAGCCCTTTTCCATGCGCATGGCGTTCAGTGCGTAGAGGCCAATATTGGTAAGCCCAAGGTCTTGGCCTGCTGCCCAAAGTGCATCGTAAAGGGCCGGCAGATCCTCCATTCGCGCATGAAGTTCCCAGCCCAATTCACCGACATAAGAGACACGCAGCGCCCTTAGAAACGCGCCCGCAACAGTGATTTCTTGGCCGCTTAGCCACCGAAAGCCCTCATTGCTGAGATCAGCATCTGTCAAGCGCGCCAACAGATCTCGCGATTTTGGGCCACTTAGAACCAACACACCTAAATCCATTGTGCGGTTGCTGAAGGTGACGTTTTCGTCGGGCCGTTGGGATTGCACCATCCAGTCCCAATCCCGTTGTTCGGCAGCTGCTGCAGACAGGCAGTAGAAATGATCATCTGCCATTCGCGTCACAGTCATTTCGCCCTGAATGCGGCCACGCGCCGACAGCGGATGCACCAGCGCAACGCCGCCCTGTTTGGTGGGCATCCGGTTGGCGCAAATGCGATTGAGGAACCGTTCCGCATCTGGCCCAGTCACGTCATATTTGGCGAACCCAGACAGATCGATAATGCCGACATTTTCGGCAACAGCCTTCACTTCATCCGCCACGACCTCAAACACATTGGTGCGGTGATAGCCGCCTTCTTCGGATCGACCATCGAGCGAGAACCATTTTGGCCGCTCCCACCCATAGGTTTCGCCATAAACAGCACCAGCGTCCTTCAAGCGGGCATAAAGCGGACTTGTCTTTTGCGGCCGTCCATCGGGTTCTTCTTCACCCGGCAGGCGCGTGGTAAAGGTCATGCGATAATCGAGGAAAACCTTCTCCCGGCTATAGACCTCATCGGCATAGGGGCCATAGCGGCGCGGGTCGAACTCAGCCATGTTGATGTCGGCATCACCATAGACCATCCACTGCGCCAGATATTTGCCGGATCCACCGCCCTGCGCGATGCCAAAGGACGTCCCACAGCAGTGCCAGAAATTCTTGAGGCCTGCAGCTGGGCCAAGCAGGGGGCCGCCATCTGGCGTATGGGGGATGGCGCCGTTGACGATACGCCGAATGCCGACTTCGCCAAAGACAGGCATCCGCTCAATGGCGCGTTCCAGCCATTTGGAAATGCGATCCAGATCGTCAATGAACAATTCACTGGTGGATTCCCACTCGGGCATCCCCTTGGGCGCCCAGGCTTCTGCAAGCCCAGTATTTTCGTAGACGCCAATCAGGCCGCTCTTCTGTTCTTGCCGGAAATAGCCCGAAACATAGGGGCAGCGCATCACCGGGATTTCCTCATCACGCTCTAAAAAGGCGGGAATAGGATCAGTGACGATATAATGGTGCTCCATATTGGTCACGGGGATATCAATCCCTGCCATCTGAGCGACTTGCCGGGCATAGCAGCCAGCTGCATTGACCACGATTTCTGCGCGGATAACGCCCTTTTCGGTGGCAACATCCCATTCGCCCGAGGGCAATTGGGTCAGGCCTGTGACGCGGTTTTTCCGAACAATAGTGGCGCCCATTTGCTTTGCGCCAATGGCCAGCGCATTGCAGATGCCCGAAGGGTCAGCATGGCCGTCGCCAGTTGTGCGTCCACCCGCAATAACCCCTTCTGTTGTCACAAAAGGGTTAATCCGCCGGATTTCCTCGGGCGGAATAATCTCCATGTCGAAGCCAACGATCTTCGAGAATCCGTGGATATAGCGCAGCCATGCCAGTTCCCGCTCATTTGTTGCAAAGCGGATGCCGCCCGATTTGTGCCAACTCACATATTGGCCAGTTAGACTTTCAAGCTGCGGGTAGAGCTCATTGCTATACGCGTGGATCTTGGCGAGATTGAAACTGCCTGTGATGCTGGGGCATTGGCCAGCTGCGTGCCAGGTTGATCCAGATGTCAGCTCATCCTTTTCAATGAGCATGCAATCGGTCCAGCCGAGTTCAGCAAGGTGGTAGAGCAGCGATGCACCCATGATCCCACCGCCGATGATTACAACCCGTGCTGAACTTTGCATGGTGCCGTCCGATCCTCATACCTGTTTAAACTTGACCATAAGCGGTCGCGACGAGCCCCGACAAATTTTGATTATGCCTGCATTGGTTCAAAAAATTTTCGGATCGCACGACCAACGGCCTGCTACGGGTGTAATTTAACGCTGGTTTATAGGGGTGTGAATACATGAAGACAGCCATAGTCACGGGTGCGGCGCAAGGCGTAGGGCTGGTTACGGCGCGACTGCTTGGCCAAAAGGGCCACCATGTGGTGCTGACGGACGTGCAACCGCTTGCAGACCAAGCGGCAGCCCTGTCTTCGGAGGGGTTAAGCGTCTCGCACGTCTCAGGTGACGTTTCCTCGGAAAGCTTTGTTGCCGATCTCGCTGCCAAGGTTGCGGCGGACCATGGCGGAGCAGATATTCTTATCAACAATGCGGGAATCAGTCTGATTTGTCCGGCAGAAGAGACGAGTTTTGATCAGTGGCAGCGAGTTATGGCGATTAATCTGGCTGGCCCATTCCTCCTCAGCAAAGCCTTTGGCCTGCAAATGCTGGCAAAGGGCAAGGGGAGCATCGTCAATATCGCCTCTATCGCGGGGCTGCGGGGGGTGATCCATCGGACAGCCTATAATGCCTCGAAACATGGTTTGATTGGCATGACGCGCACATTGGCCGCGGAGTGGGGCGGGCGCGGTGTTCGTGTGAATGCTGTGTGTCCGGGCTGGATCAAGACGGAAATGGACGTGGCCGACCAAGGATCTGGGGCTTATGGTGATGAGGACATCATCAATCGCGTGCCAATGGCCCGTTTTGCCAAACCCGAAGATGTGGCAGCTGCAATTGCATTTTTGGCTGATGATGGGGCCTTTGTGAATGGTGTTACTCTGCCTGTCGATGGTGGCTGGACTGCTGACGCCAGTTGGGATGCGTTGCGCCTCAAAGCACGATAGGCGCCCGAAAAAATTTTCACCTCTGCCGCCAAATTTTTCATTTGTAGAAAGACTGGCCGGTCGGGTTAACCGAATGACTTGGCAAAATTGAGGGAAATGCACGGATGAAGATCGGTTTTATTGGCCTTGGCAATGTTGGTGGCAAGCTCGCCGGCAGCTTGATCCGCAACGGCCATGACGTCACGGTGCGCGATCTCGATCCAGCGCTGGTTGCAGACTATGTGGGGCGTGGCGCCAAATCTGCTGCATCGCCGCGTGAGTTGGGCGAAGCCGTTGACATCATTATCACCTGCTTGCCCTCACCAGCGGCGAGTGCGGCTGTTGCTGAAGGGGAAGATGGCTTTCTCCAGATCATGCGCCCCGGCCAAGTCTGGATGGAAATGAGCACGACCGATTATGAGGAAGTGATCCGCCTTGGCGCGCTGGTTGAGGCGCGCGGCGCGATGTTCATGGAATGCCCGGTTTCCGGCGGGTGCCACCGTGCTGATACTGGCAATATTGCCATTTTTGCGGGTGGGCCCCGCGCCGCTTTTGAGTATGTTTTGCCAGTGTTGACGACCATGGGTCGCCGCATTCTGCACACGGGAGAGCTTGGAACGGCATCTCAGCTGAAGGTGATGACCAACTATTTGTGCACGGTCCACCTCGTCGCGCTCGCTGAAGCGCTGACGACCTGCAAGGCCATTGGTCTGGATATGAACACGACTTATGAGGCGATTAAAATCTCGTCCGGCAATAGTTTTGTTCACGAGACAGAGAGCCAGGTTATCCTGAACGGCAGCCGCGATATCAACTTCACCATGGATTTGGTCTCAAAAGACATCGGCCTGTTCGACAAGATTGCCCAAGGTGCTGGTGTTCCTGTCGAAATGTCGCCGCTGATTGTTCGCTTGTTCAAGGAAGCTGAGGCCGCTTACGGTCCCCGGGAATTCTCACCCAATATCATCCGCCGGTATGAAGAGCCGCTGGGGATTAAGGTTCTCGGCACCGGCTTCCCGGCGCAAATGGTGGATGATGAGGCTGAAGAGCCGGGCTATGAGGTCGTCCCCAAGCGCTAAACGGGTAAAGGCGGCGTTATGACCAATATGTCGATTGATTATGCCGGTTGGCAAGCACGGGCTGCTGCGCTTTCGGTTGACGCAGGCTTATTCATTGAGGGCCAATCTTGCGCCGCGCAGGATGGGGCCGTCATAGAGGCCATTAATCCCGCAAATGGCGCCAAAATTGCGGAAATGGCGTGTGGCAGTGCAGCGGATATTGATCGCGCTGTCGCGTCCGCCAAGCAGGCGTGGGAAGATGGCCGTTGGCGATATCTCACGCCGCGCGCCCGAATGGATATTTTCCGGCGTTGGGCAGACCTTGTTGAGGCCCATGCGCTAGACCTTGCGCTGATGGAAACGCTGACAATGGGGAAGCCCATTACAGATGCCCTCACCATTGATCTACCGGAAAGCCTTGTCACCATCCGGTATTTTGGAGAGGCGATCGACAAAGTTTCCGGCAGTGTGACAAATAGCCCGCATGACGCCATGCATATGGTCATGCGCGAACCCTTGGGTGTGGTGGGCGCAATTTCCCCATGGAATTATCCGCTGTTAATGGCCGCTTGGAAGGTGGCCCCGGCACTTGCGGCGGGCAATTGTGTTGTGCTGAAGCCGTCGGAAAAGGCTGCACTTTCTTGTATCCGGCTGACCCAGCTTTTTGTCGAAGCGGGTGGCCCAGCGGGCGTGTTCAACGTTGTGACGGGCTATGGCCAAGATGCGGGCAGGGCGCTTGCGCTTCATTCGGATGTCGCAAAGATCAGCTTCACAGGCTCAACCGGCGTTGGCAAACAGTTGATGATCTATGCAGGTGAGAGCAATTTGAAGCGCGTTTCGCTGGAGACAGGCGGCAAAAGCCCGCAAATCTTCATGCCTGATCTGCAAGATCTTAACACCGCAGTTGACCGCGCCATCATGGGCATTTTCGACAATGCAGGCCAAGTCTGTAATGCAGGATCTCGCCTGTTGGTCCATGCGGACATTCATGATGCTTTTGTTGAACGCTTTGTTGAGCGCGCAGCTAGTCTTTACGCCCCGGGTGATCCGCTGGATCCGGCGACAAGCCTTGGCCCAGTTGTCAGCCATACGCATCAACATTCCGTCCTCGGGCATATTATGCGCGGCATGGCAGATGGCGCGGCCCTTGCTTTGGGCGGCGCCGCAGATGCGGCTCGGCCTGCTGGCGCCTATGTGCAACCCACACTCTTTACGGGGGTAACACCCGATATGGCCATTGGCCGTGAAGAGATTTTTGGCCCTGTTGCAGCGCTGTTCCGATTTGAGCGGGAAGAAGAGGCCATCGCGCTTGCCAACGATTCTATTTATGGCCTTGCCGCCAGTGTGTGGACCTCTGATGTCCGCCGGGCGCATCGCATGGTTAAGGCGCTTGAAGCAGGCGTTGTCTGGGTCAATTGTTTCGGTGATGGCGATATGACCCAGCCATTTGGGGGCTATAAACAATCTGGCAATACGCGCGACAAGTCGCTTGAATGCCTTGCCGGGTATATGCAGTCCAAATCAGCCTGGTTCAACCTCGCCTGATTTGCGCGCTTCGGCAACATTGCGGACCACCCAGTCCATGAATGTCCGGATGCGCAAATTTTCCCGCATGTCCTTGCGGCAGATAAGGCCCCATGCGCCGGGGCAGAGGGCCTTGTGTGAAATTGGCTGGACCAAGCGGCCTGTGGCAAGGTCTTGCTCAACAAAGGGGCCATTCACCAAGGCAATACCTTCGCCATTCAGGGCCATTTCTAGCGCGACGGCCAGCGTGTCGACCATGAGAAATGGGGCTGCTGGCTGGAACGTGCCGCCCGCCGACGTGACCCAAGTTTCCCAGTTTTGAACCTCGGTGTAGATAGCAACCAGAGGCTGGGCCATGAGCGCGTCGATGGTCACAGGGGTATCAATTTTGGCCAGAAAGTCTGGGCTGCACACGGGGTAGAGTGCATAATCGAACAGCGGTTCCCAGTGATATTTGGCAGGGTTGGGCACGTCTTCGCAATAGACTAGCCCAACATCTGCATGGACATCATCAAAATCCCAATCGACGGCGCATGTGCTCAGCGTCAGTTTGACTTCCGGATGATCGTGCAGAAATTGCGGGACGCGTTTGGCCAGCCAGCGAATTGAGGCCGTGACATAGGTCTGCACGCGTAATGGCTTATCCAATGCTGTGCGATGGACCGCCTCAACGCCTTCTAAAAGAGATTCAAAGGCGCTGCGAACATAGGGGTAGAGGACACGGCCTGCCTCAGTTGACACAATATGGCGACCTTCTTGGGCGAACAAGGTGACGCCCAGCGCCTCTTCAATCAGTTGGACTTGATGGCTAACCGCCGGGTGCGTCAGGCACAGCTCATCCGCCGCTTCACGAATGCTTTGATGCCGGGTTGCTGCTTCAAAACCGCGAAGCGCTTTTAACGGCGGCAGTTTTCTAAGTTCGATTTTGTTCTGCACCATCATCCTCCCGGCATATGATGCAAGGCTAATCGCTGTTCGGCAACCGGTAAATTAAATTCACGCTTTGGCAGCGCGATCCTCAAGGATCATGGCAGCCGCTTTTTCTGCAACCATCACCGTCGGCGCGTTGATATTGCCCGAGGTAATCGTCGGGAAAATCGAGGCATCAACCACACGCAGGCCCTGAACGCCGTAAACGCGCAATCTGGTGTCGACGACAGCAGTCTTAGAGTCATGGCCCATCATGCAAGTTGAGGTTGGGTGATAAACTGTATCTGCCCGCTGCCGGAAATCTTCCAAAAGCGCGTCATCCCCTTGCAAATGCGCGCCTGGCACCAGCTCTTCCGTGATGATATCCGCCAAGGGGGAGGTGCGCGCCAAGGCCCGCAACATGCGAGTGCCCGCAATGGCTTCCTCAATATCAAGCTGCGTGGTCAAATAATTAGGCTGGATGCTGGGATACTCAAATGGATCCGCCGATTTCAGCTGAAGCCAGCCGCGGCTGGTTGGCCGGCAGCTGTTGAACGACAGCAAAAAGGCAGAAAATGGATCTGGATTTAAGAGCTTGCGTTCAGACAAAGGGGTGCCGGTGTAGCTTACGGGGCTGAAGTAAAGCTGCAGATTGACGCGAGGTGCATCTGGATGGCTGCGGACAAAACCGCCGCCTTGATTGACGCTCATTGATAGGGGGCCGCCGCGATCCCACAGATAACGCAGGCCAGCCTTAATCTTGCCCGTTAATGGCCGCAGTTCATCATTTAGGGTTGGCACAGATGTTTTGTAGAAATAGCTAACGGCCAGATGATCCTGCATATTCTGGCCCACGGCAGGTGCATCGTTGAGAACCTCAATGCCTAAAGACTTGAGATGGTCTGCTCGACCAATACCCGAGAGATTGAGCAATTGGGGCGAATTGATTGATCCCCCTGACAGGATAACTTCGGACCTTGCCCACGCTTGTTTGCACGTGTTGCCATGGCGATATTCGACACCAATGGCACGTTTGCCTTCAAACAAAATGCGCGTTGCATGGCTTCTTGTGCGCAGCGTCACCTGGCCCTTGCGCAGGGCAGGGCGGAGATACTCATTGGCCGTTGAGGCGCGACGCCCTTTGCGCGTGTTGATTTGATAAATGCCAACGCCTTCGCCGTCAGGCGCGTTGAGATCTGGCGCAAAGGGCAGTTGGAGGGCTTTGCCCGCCGCGATAAATGTCTGGCATAGCGGGTGAGCATGGGCGCTGATATCGGTCACATGCTGTGGCCCACCAGCGCCATGAAAGGCGCTTTCGCCCAGATCATGGTCTTCCGCCTTTTTGAAATAGGGAAGAACATCAGTCCAGCCCCATCCGGCATTGCCAAGCGCTGCCCAATCGTCAAAATCATGCGGTTGGCCACGCACATGGACCATCGCATTGATTGATCCAGATCCCCCAATAACCTTACCACGCGGCCAATAGCTTTCCCGGCCACCCAGACCAGCGACGGCCTCTGTGTCATACATCCAATTGATTTTGCGATCGAAAAAGGTTCGGCCATAGCCAATTGGCAGTTGGATCCAGACCGTCTGATCTGAACCGCCAGCTTCCAACAGCAAGACGCGCGTCTTGCCATCTGCGGAGAGGCGATTGGCGAGCACACAGCCTGCGGTGCCAGCACCAACAATGACATAGTCGAATGTTTCGGTCATTGAACTGGGTGCTGTGTCATCTCGAGGTGAAGCATCGTTCCCGTGTAGGGATTTGCGCGGGCAACGTCTTCATTCAGTTCCACGCCAAGGCCCGGTGCGGTTGGGGGGATGACATGGCCGTTCTCAAACTGGATCGGCGTCTTTAAAATCTCACTATGGAAGCCGCCCCAATCCTCAATGCTCTCAAGGATCAAGAAATTGGGAGAGCAGGTCGCAATCTGGATATTGGCAGCGCCGACAATTGGCCCGCAATATAAATGCGGCGCAATCTGAGCATGATATACTTCAGCCATGCCCGCAATTTTCTTGGCCTCTAAAATGCCGCCAACGCGCCCCAAATTCATTTGAAGGATGGCCGCACCCCCCGCTTTTAAAAGGCGTGCAAAATCATATTTTGTGGTCAACCGTTCACCCGTCGCAATGGGAATGCTGGTGCCGCGGGCAACTTTGGCCATTTCTTCGGGCGCATCTGGCGGCACAGGTTCTTCCAGCCAAAGCGGATCATAAGGCTCAAGCCGCTTCGCAAGGCGAATGGCGCCTGCTGCCGTCATTTGCCCGTGAGTGCCGAAAAGTAGATCAGCTTTATTGCCAACAGCGGCACGCAGTTGTTTGCAAAAACGTTCAGACAGGTCGAGCGCTTCAAGCGACAATTGCCGCCCATCAAACGCGGAATAAGGGCCAGCTGGATCAAATTTCAGGGCTGTAAAGCCCTGGGACAGGTAAAGCGCTGCCCGTTCGGCTGCCAGATCGGGGTCGTGATAGACATCACTTTTGTCGCCCGGTCGCGGATAGATATAGGTGTAGGCACGAAGCCGCTCATGCACCTGTCCACCCAATAGCTTATAGACTGGCTGATTGGCAGCTTTGCCAACAATGTCCCAGCAGGCCATTTCCAGAGCCGATAACACACCCATCAGGGTAAGGTCTGGGTGTTGCGTAAAGCCACTCGAATAAACGCGCCGCCAAATCGATTCGATATTGTGCGGATCATGCCCGGCCAAATAGCGGGCAAAAACATCCTCGATCATCTTCGCGACCAGATGCGGCTCAAATGGCACGCAATAGGCTTCGCCTACGCCTGATAGGCCATCATCCGTCGTGAGCTTGACGAACACGAAATAGCGGCCGCCGAAATGCGGAGGCGGGTTTCCAACGACAAAGGTCTCGATATCAGTCAGCTTCATGCTGGATTAAACCCATTGATAACCTTGATTTCTAGGAAGTCGTGAAGGCCAAAGACGCCCCATTCACGGCCATTGCCTGATTGCTTATACCCACCAAAGGGAGAGCAATAATCTTGCCCCGCGCCATTGAGGTAAATGCTGCCGGCTCGAATTTTGCGTGCAACGCTGCGTGCGCGCTCTAAATCGCCAGACTGAATATAACCAGCAAGGCCATAGGGCGTGTCATTCGCAATCCGAATGGCCTCTGCCTCATCCGCAAACGGAATCATGACCAGTACCGGCCCAAAAATTTCTTCCTGCGCAATCGTCATCTTATTGTGCACATGCGCAAAGATGGTTGGCTTTACGTAATAGCCGCGGTCAAAGCCCTCGGCGCGCCCAAGGCCACCCGCCACAAGCTGCGCGCCTTCATCAATGCCGGCTTTGATCAGCGCCTGAATCTTATCGAATTGTGCTTTGCTGACCACGGGCCCCAGATGTGGCCCTTTTTCCATCGGATCGCCCAGCTTCACACCAGCCGCAACGCGTGCGGCAATCTCAACTGCGGCGTCATAGGCTGACGCTTCAACAAGCATCCGCGTTGGCGCATTGCAAGATTGGCCTGTATTGCCAAAGCAGTGAAGAATGCCGCGGGTGACAGCGGCTTCCAGCCCGGCATCGGCAAAAACGATATTGGCCGATTTGCCGCCAAGCTCTTGCGAAACGCGTTTTACGGTGTCTGCCGCAGATTTCGCAATTTGAATCCCGGCACGTGTCGATCCTGTGAAGGACACCATATCCACCTCTGGGTGGCCCGTAAGGGCATCACCGATCATGGCACCCGTGCCATGAACCATGTTGAACACGCCCGTTGGGAAGCCTGCTTCGTCAATAAATTCGGCAAAAAGCTGGGCAGAGAGCGGAGAAATCTCACTGGGTTTCAGCACCATGGTGCACCCCGCAACAAGTGCCGGGCCAATTTTAGCGGCGAGCTGGTTGATCGGCCAATTCCATGGCGTAATCAGCACGCATACGCCCACGGCTTCATAGGTTAGGTTACCCGTTGAGCCGATTGGGCTGTCCCAATTCATGCTGCGTGCCGCGCGAATGGTTTCTTTCAAATGCCCTGGGCCGCATTCTGCCTGTGCATTGAACGACAGATCATAAGGGGCGCCCATTTCCGTTGAAATGGCTGAAACCATTTCGTCATAGCGCCGCTCAAAAATGCTGATCAGCTTTTCGACAAGTGCGAGCCGGCGTTCAAGCGGCATTGTGGAATAGCCATCAAATGCGGCGCGGGCGGCCTGAACCGCCCGTTCCACATCGTCAGGCCCGCACAAGGCAATTGTCGCACAAGGCTCTTCCGTTGCGGGGTTAATGGCTTCGAGCGTCTGCGTCGACGTTAGCGGCGCAACCCACTGTCCATTAATGTAGGATTTAAGGGGTTTATCAAACATAGCCTACCGCCCGCTTCTGATCTTCAATGATGTATTTTTCAGCCCGCCAATAATGCCAAGCTGCCCAGAAGCCGCTGGGCGCAAGGATCAGCTGGGCCAACCGCAGTGAGTCCGCATCTGCGCCAGCCGGACCCGCAAAATAATCACTGAG
>JBEEOY010000133.1:0-4802 GCA_041191345.1 Pseudomonadota bacterium | reverse complement strand
ATCTTGCGCTGGGGCCGTTTCTTGACGCTCGATTGGCGTGAAATTGAAAAGGCCGAAAAGCTATTTGGCACACGCGGCTGGGCGATTGTGTTTTTTGGGCGGATGTTGCCAACTCTGCGCTCATTAATCTCTATTCCAGCCGGGCTGCTCCATATGCGGCTGCTAACCTTCGTCATTTGGTCGACCATTGGCACCGCGGGATGGACCGCATTATTGGGCCTTGCGGGTTATGCGATGGGCAAAACATTTGACCAAGTGGATGCCATTGTTGGCCCAATCGCCACGGGCATTATCGTGATGATCGTTGCAGCTTATATTTGGCGGCTGCTGCGTTGGACGCCCAATCCGAAATAACAGGGCTTAGGCGCGCGGATGCGCGTTCTGGTAGATATCCAGCAAATAGGCCGTGTCTAACGCGGTATAGACTTGCGTGGAGGATAGGCTGGCATGGCCCAGCAATTCTTGCAGACTGCGCAAATCTGCACCGCGGGCAAGCAAATGGCTGGCAAAGCTGTGGCGCAGCGCATGGGGCGTGGTGCGCGTGCCAAGGCCCAACCGCGCCCGCGCCGCCCGCACGGAGCGGCGGACTGTGCCCGGCTCTAAGGGGCCGCCGCGCACGCCACGAAACAAGGGCTCCCCCTTCACAACACCATGCGGAGACACATCAAGATACGCCTCAATCGCCTGCCGCACTTCAGGTAAAAGCGGCACGATCCGCGTCTTTTGTCGCTTGCCGGTAACAGACAATGTCTCGCCCAAGGGAAGCACATCGCCCGTCAGGCCCAAGGCCTCGCCAATGCGCAGGCCCGCGCCATAGAGCAGCAACAGCAAGGCCCAATCGCGCGCAGCCACCCAAGGGTGGCGCGCCTGTTCTGCCACATCTTCCGCCAGAGCCACGGCGTCATCGGGCGCTATGGGGCGCGGCAGGGATTTTTTGATGCGCGGGCCTTTCAGACGGGGCACGGCCTCTTCCCCAGCCGCAAAGCGCAAAAACCCCCGCACAGCCGAGAGTTCTCTTGCAGTCGACACATTGCCAATACCATCCAACCGCCGCGACGCCAGATAAGCCCGCATATCCGCGGCATCAACACGCGCCAAATCGGGCGTGCCGCCTTGGTGAACGCGCAAAAAGCTCATCAACCGCTCAGCCGTTGCCACATAGGCCCGGATGGTATGGATGGACCGGCGCCGATCACGCCGGAGATAATCAGACCAAAGCTGGACGAGGTCGCTCAACCGATCTTCTGACCGGTCTTTTCCCAGTCAGCCAAAAAGCCTGCAATGCCCTTATCGGTCAGCACATGATTGAACATGGCCTTGATGACAGATGGCGGCGCCGTCATCACATCCGCGCCAATCCGCGCAGCTTCAAGCACATGGATGGTGTGGCGAACGCTGGCGACCAGAATTTCAGTATCAAAGCCATAATTGTCATAAATCAGGCGGATATCTGAAATCAGCGCCATGCCATCAAAGCCATTATCATCATGCCGCCCGACAAAGGGCGAGATGAAGCTGGCCCCGGCTTTTGCCGCCAGCAGCGCTTGATTGGCCGAGAAGCACAAAGTGACATTCACCATTGTGCCATCATTGGTCAGCGCCTTGCAGGTTTTCAGACCATCAATTGTCAGCGGCACTTTGATGCACACATTATCCGCGATTTTGCGGAGAATTTCGGCCTCACGCATCATGCCTTCATGGTCAAGCGCGACGACTTCTGCTGACACGGGGCCATCCACAATGCTGCAAATCTCGCGCGTGACTTCCATGAAATCGCGGCCGGACTTGTGGATCAACGACGGGTTGGTTGTCACGCCATCCAACAGGCCCGTTGCGGCCAGTTCTTTAATGTCGGCAATCTCGGCAGTGTCAGCGAAAAACTTCATGGAAAAGCCATCCCGGTTGGAAATAAGTGATGCACAGGCTTTAACTTACCCCACGCCAAAAACAACTCACCTGCGCCTGCTGGCGCAGAAATTGATGTGGAGCAAAGCGGACCAATCACCCGCGTCTTGCGCCTAACCCTCAAGCCATGCTCTAAGGCGCGCCGAACGGATGAAGACCCATGGCACGCAAATTCCTCTATATCATTGCTGGCATTATTGTTCTGATTATCGTCGTTTTGACGGCCCTGCGGCTTTTTGGCCTGCAGTTATCGCGCATTGCCTTTGTGCCGAGCGAACCCTTTCGGGCACAACCCGCGCTGGCGGCGACGGCCTATGACCAGCCTGATATGTGGATTGCCCGGCCAGACAAGCCCGGCAACCCAGCGCTGTGGCGCCCCGATGGATTGCCAAAGGCAGAGGCAACGCAAAGCGAAGCGGCTGTTTTCTTCATTCATCCCACCAGCTATTTGGCGAAAGCGCACTGGAATGCGCCTTTGGACGATGCCGAGGCAAATGACCGCGCTGTGCAGTTCGTTCGAGCACAAGCCAGCGTGTTTAATGCCACCTCCAATATTTGGGCCCCACGCTATCGCCAGGCTGCGTTCGGCGCCTTTTTGACGGACAAGCCTGAAAAGGACAAAGCCCTTGGCCTTGCCTATCAAGATGTCTTGCAGAGCTTTGATGCTTTTTTGGCTGCACAAAAACCGGGTACGCCGCTCATCTTGGCGGGCCATAGCCAAGGCGCCCGCCACTTGCTCCACTTGCTGAAAGACCGTGTGGCCGGCACCTCGCTGACCAAGCGGATTGTGGCCGCTTATGCGATTGGCTGGCCCATCTCGTTGCGGGCAGATTTACCAGCGCTTGGCCTGCCGGCCTGCACCAAGGCAGATCAGACAGGCTGTGTCTTCAGCTATCAAAGCTATGCCGAACCTGCCGAGACGCAGGATGTTTCAGCAGCCTTTGATGCCCAGCCGAGCCTGACGGGCCAGCCGCGCGGCGATGCATATCTGTGCACCAACCCCCTGAATGGCGGGGCGCAGCCTTCATCTGACATCAAAGCCAATTTGGGCAGCGTGAACAGCAGTGCAGATTTGAAAACGGGGACATTGGGGGCAGGCCTTGTTGGCGCGCGCTGCGATGCCAAGGGCTATTTGCTGATTGGCGAAGGGCCTGATCTTGGCTCCTATGTGCTGCCCGGCAACAATTATCATGTTTATGATTATGGGCTGTTTTGGGCCAATTTGCGTGCCGATGCGGTGCGCCGCACACAGGCATTTAGCGCCCAGTGATCCACCTTGCCGCTTCTGATTTCCGCGCAGACCTGCCCGAGGGCGGCCGTTTACTTGGCCTTGATGTCGGCACACAAACCATTGGCACGGCGTTGTGCGATGCAGGTTGGACCATTGCGACCCCAGCCGAGCTCATTCGCCGCACCAAATTCTCAGTTGATCGGGCCAAATTGCGCGAAATAATTGGGGCGCAATCGGTGCGGGGGATTGTCATTGGCCTGCCGCTTAATCTGGACGGCAGCGATAGCCCACGCACGCAATCCACACGCGCCTTTGCCCGCAATATCGACGAGCTGGGCCTCCCCATTTTCCTCTGGGATGAGCGATGGTCCACTCAGGCCGTGGAACGCGCAATGATTGCCGCCGATTTATCCCGGGCCAAGCGGGCAGATCGAGTCGATTCCGCAGCAGCGGCCTATATTCTGCAAGGCGCCATCGATGCGCTGGCCATGGGTGGATTATCCTGAACCTGATTGCCGGCCCCTTGGCCAGCAAAAAGGGGATGAGTGCTTGACCCCAATGGGGAGACGCGGCTAGGGCTGGGCTTTAATGACATCTCCGCTTTTCCCGCACCGACATTTGCTCGGCATCGCTGGCTTGCAGCCGCACGAAATCCTATTTTTGCTGGATGAGGCGGAGCAATGGGTCACCCTCAACCGCTCGCTCACCAAACATGATGATCGTCTGGCCGGGCTGACTCAGATCAACGCCTTTTTTGAAAATTCAACGCGCACGCTTCTGTCCTTTGAAATTGCAGGAAAAAGGCTGGGCGCGGACGTTGTGAATATGCACGCCGCCACCTCCAGCGTGAAAAAAGGCGAAACGCTGATTGATACGGCCATAACGCTCAATGCAATGCGCGCCGATGTGATTGTGATCCGCCATGCCTCGTCCGGCGCGGTGGCACTAATTGCTGACAAGGTGGATTGTCCGGTGCTGAATGCCGGGGATGGCCGGCATGAACACCCCACCCAAGCGTTGCTCGATGCACTCACCATCCGCCGCCGCAAAGGCCAGTTTCAGGGCCTGAAAATCGCCATTTGTGGAGATTTGCTCCACAGCCGGGTGGCCCGATCCAACATTCTTGCGCTCACCTCATTGGCCGCTGAAGTGCGTGTCATTGCCCCGGCAACACTGATGCCGCCGGGGATTGAACAAATGGGTGTCACACCCTTTACTGATATGGATGCGGGGCTTGAAGGCGTCGACGTTGTGATGATGCTGCGCTTGCAGACTGAGCGGATGGAGGGTGGCTTCATTCCCTCTTTGCGGGAATATCACGCCCTTTACGGCCTGACTTATGAGCGGCTGAAGCGCGCCAAGCCGGATGCCTTAGTGATGCACCCCGGCCCCATGAACCGCGGGGTCGAAATTGCCAGCGATGTGGCGGATGATGTCAACCGATCGGTCATTGCCGAACAGGTGGAAATGGGCGTTGCCGTGCGCATGGCCTGTCTTGACGTGCTCACGCGCAACCGCAGGAGCGCGACATGACCGAGCTTTTGGCGATTACCAATGCCCAAATTCTGGGGGGCGGCACGTCTCTTCTGATTGAAGGGGATCAGATTAAGGGCGTAGACTTGCCCTGCCCGCCTGACGCGCGGATTTTGGATGCCAAAGGCGCACA
>JBEEOY010000132.1:0-22703 GCA_041191345.1 Pseudomonadota bacterium | reverse complement strand
CCGCGCCAATCAGTGCGGTTAGAGCAAAGATATGCCCCAGCATCACGGCCATGCGCGCCGGAGTGTTAAGCGCAAAGTAAATGTCAGCAGTCACAAGCGTCTCAAAGCCAGAGCGGTAGGCGAATAAGGCCAGCGCGAGCGAGGCTGGCAAGCCTAGTCCATAGGCAATAAGCGCCTTGCCCATCAGCTTACGGCGCGACCATTGGCCTGTCAGCCCGCCAGATTTGAAGAGCGCCATACCCCATGCCATGAGCCCCATTGTCTCCAGGCCATAGCCAAAGAAGAATTCTAGGGGCCCGCTGACAAAGGTGCTGAGCCGCTCTTTGCTTAGAGCAAGATAGCCGGCGTGGTGAGTTTGCAGATCTTTGGCAATGCTGGCACCTTCGGGGGCCCCCAAGGCATCGGCCATTTCAGCATAAGTTGCGCGTGCAGCGTCTGTGTTGGCGAGAAGGGCGTCTTGCCGCAGGGCATGCGCAGTTAGCAAAATCACACACCAGATTAGTAAATTGCAAAGGATGAGCAGGCTGCCAGTCAGCACTAACTGCTTTGGCGCCATATGGCGCAATAGATAAGCGGCCATGCCGCACAGCGCGTACAGCGCCAATATATCCCCATCCCAAATGAACCATGCATGGCACAGCCCAAGAATGAGCAGCCAGCCCATGCGCCGATAATGGATTTGGGCCGCATTTTGCCCGCGGGTATCTGCGCGATCGATCACCAAGAGCAGCGAGGCACCAAAGAGCAAAGAAAAAAGCCCCCGCATCTTTCCATCAATCAACACAAAGGCCGCACCCCAGGCGACAAGATCCGCAAAGCCATTTGTGCCAAAGGCCATTGGGTTGGTGTAGGCCGACATGGGCATGGCAAAGGCAGTGATATTCATGACCAAAATGCCCATGACCGCAAAGCCACGGAGCGCGTCGAGCGAGAGATGACGGCTTTGAGACATAACCAAAAGATGAGTGCCAGTCTGGTTGACGGCTGGCAAGGGCTCGACAATAGACGGGGGTTGAGAGAGCGAATTTCTAGCGGGGAGCTTTTACGTTGAGTGCTGTTGATACCTTGCTGTCGCCCGTGATTTTGTTCTTTGTGCTGGGTGCACTTGCAGCGGCAGTCCGATCTGATCTCTCGGTGCCTGAGCCTATTGCCAAGGGGATGTCACTTTATCTGATGGCAGCGATTGGCTTGAAGGGGGGCGTGCAAGTCTCTTCGGCTGGGTTTCATCCGGAAATGCTGTCGGCTGGTCTTGCTGGCGTGGTTTTAAGCTTTGGTCTCCCGTTTCTAGCCTTTGCATTGCTGCGCAGTTGGGGTGGGCTTGATCGGCTCAATTCTGGGGCTGTTGCGGCACATTATGGATCGGTCAGCATTGTCACCTTTGTAACCGCTAGCGAAGCGCTCAGCCGGGCTGGAACGCCGCCTGAAGGTTATATGGTCGCCGTTTTGGCGCTGATGGAGACGCCCGCCATTTTGACCGGACTGTTGCTGGCGCAAAGCGGATTAAAGCGATCTCCAGATGCGCCGGGCAGCCATTTGTGGCGCGAGGTGTTCTTAAACGGCTCGGTCGTTCTGTTGTTGGGGGCTTTTGCTGTTGGCCTGATTGTAGGCAAAGACAAATATGAGGCGATTGCGCCTGTCTTTACCACGGGCTTTTCAGGGGTTTTGTGCCTCTTCCTGTTGGATATGGGGCTAATTGCCGTCCGCCGCCTGCGTGAAAGCCGCGCGATGACGCTGCGGCTGGCGAGCCTGGGTATTGCGCTGCCGCTGATGAATGGCAGTTTTGGCCTTGCCATTGGCGTGATGCTGGGGCTGGATGCTGGGACGGTCGCTGCATTTGCGATGCTTGCGGCCAGTGCGTCCTACATTGCTGTGCCTGCGGCCATGCGGATGGCGCTGCCCAAGGCTGATCCGGGGATTTATCTCTCTATGTCGCTGGCAGTGACCTTCCCGTTCAATATTGTTGTCGGCATTCCGTTATTTGCGGCTCTGGCCGCTCGCTTTGCCGGTTAGGAGGCGCAAATGGTTCAAATGGTTAAGCGCAAGCGGATCGAAGTGATGGCAGATGCGCCCTTGTGTGAATGGCTGGCTGAACGGGCCAGCCAAGTGGGCATTGTCCATCATAGTCTGGCAAGTCTTGCTGCGGGGGCTGGGCAGGGCGGTTCTTGGCGCGATGAGGATGTGTCTGGCGCTGTTGCCAAACGCCTGTTCATTGCCATTGCAAGCAGCGAGAAAGCGGACGCGTTCCTTGATGTGTTGGCGCCGCATCTTGATGAATATGGCCTTCTGGTCACGTTGGGAGACGTAGATGTGGTCCGTGGAGATCGTTTCTAGCACCTAAATTGAAATATCACGCGCGAGATGGTTGACCTTCCGCATCATCCCGCTATCGGCAATCTCATTAATCGTCAGGGGTTTTAGTCATGGCTGAATTCCGCCTTCCTGCAAACAGCAGGATCACTAAGAACGGCAAGGTCCACAAGGCCGAGGGGGCATCGCGCCCGAAATCCTTCAAAGTCTACCGTTACGACCCTGATAGTGGGGAAAACCCGCGTTATGACAATTTCGAGGTTGATCTCGATAATTGCGGGCCGATGGTTCTTGATGCGCTGATCAAAATCAAGTCAGAGCAAGATTCGTCGCTGACCTTTCGTCGCTCGTGCCGCGAAGGGATTTGCGGTTCCTGCTCGATGAATATTAACGGTACCAATACGCTGGCCTGCACCAAGTCCATTGAGGAATGCGGTGGGGAAGTGCGCATCACGCCACTCCCGCACATGGAAGTCATTAAGGACTTGGTTCCTGATTTTAAGCATTTCTATGCGCAATATGCGTCCATTGAGCCTTGGCTGAAGACTAAGACGACCACGCCTTCGGGTAAGGAACGTCTGCAATCACCGGAAGATCGTGCCAAGCTGGATGGCTTGTATGAGTGCATTTTGTGCGCTTGCTGCTCCACCAGCTGCCCAAGCTATTGGTGGAATTCAGACAAGTTCTTGGGCCCGGCCATTTTGCTGCAAGCCTATCGCTGGCTGGCCGATAGCCGCGATGAGTTTACGGGTGAGCGTCTGGATGAGTTGGAAGATCCGTTCCGCCTCTATCGCTGTCACACCATTATGAACTGCGCCAATGTGTGCCCCAAGGGGCTGAATCCGGCTAAGGCAATTGCCGAAACGAAGAAGATGGTCGCCGAGCGCGCCATCTGATGTCGGATATTGCAGTTGCAGCGCAGGAAGAGGCTGCCTTTGTAAACGCGCCAGACCCGGAGAATCCGGGCTGGCACCGCTGGGACTTAAAAGATACGCGCCGTTTCAACGCGCAGGTGATGGGTAAGCTCATCACGCGCGTTGAGGCAAATGGCGCGGTCCGCTTGCGGATGTTCCCCGAGCTGAAGCATACCAATTTGCTGGATATCATTCATGGCGCGACGACTTTGTCGCTCATTGATATCTCGCTGTTCGCGTGCGGCCATATGCTGGGGCTGAAAGGCATGGAGGGCTCTGTCACGCTCGACTTGTCCACCCAGTTTATCGGAGGCGGCCTCCCGGATCGCCCAATGGACGCTGTGGCGGAAGTGTTGAAGGAAACAAACCGCCTCGTTTTCCTGCGCGGGATTGTGGAGCAGGGCGAGCATAAGGTTGCGGCATTTGCTGCGACGATCCGCAAGGGCCGTAGTCAGTGACTTTGGTGATAGATCGCTATCGGTCGCTTGTGGCCGCTGGCGAGTTAAAGCCCGATGCAGAGCAAGAAGCCGCCGCCCAACGGCTCACCCAGTTACAACAGCAATTAGAAGCCCAGCCACCCAAAAAGGGCCTGTTGAGCCGCTTATTTGGAGCGGATGACGGGCCAGTGCCACGTGGCCTGTACATGTGGGGCAGTGTGGGGCGCGGCAAATCCATGTTGATGGACCTATTTTATTCCTGCCTTGCCAGCCCCAATAAGCGCCGGGCGCATTTTCATGAGTTTATGCTGGATATTCACGCGCGCCTGCGAGTGGAGCGCGCAAAAGAACAAGGCGACCCTATCCAACCCGTTGTTGCCGCAATTGCGGCTGAAACCCGCTGCTTATGCTTTGATGAAATGGTGGTGAACAACAGCGCAGATGCGATGATTATGTCGCGGCTGTTTACTGGGCTGATTGAAGCGGGCGTGGTGATTGTTACCACCTCAAACCGCGCACCTAAGGATTTGTATAAAGATGGGCTGAATCGAGAGCATTTCTTGCCCTTTATCGCTCTGATTGAAGATCGGCTGGACGTGCTGACGCTGAATGGCCCCACGGATTATCGGCTGGAGCGATTGGCGGGTATCGCGACATGGCATAGCCCTTTGGGCGACGCAGCGACTGAGGCGTGCCGCGAAGCCTTTTTCCGCCTTACGGATTATCCGCCCGAAGATGCCGCGCATGTTCCGTCAGAGGAGTTGGACGTTGGCGGTGGCCGTATGCTTCATGTACCCAAAAGCCTGAAGGGCGTGGCTGTTTTTTCCTTCAAGCGACTCTGCGCCGAGGCGCGCGGTGCGCCCGATTATCTAAGCATTGCTCGGCATTATCACAGCGTCATTTTGGTTGGCATTCCCAAGCTGGGGCCGGAAAACCGCAATGAAGCCGCGCGCTTTGTGACGCTGATTGATGCGCTCTATGAGCATAAGGTAAAACTTATTGCGGCGGCGGACGCTGCGCCGACCGAGTTATACACGCAGGGCGATGGCCGTTTTGAATTTGAACGAACGGTATCACGTCTGATGGAAATGCAGAGCCTGGATTATCTCGCCGAAGGCCATGGCGAATCTTGAATAGGCCGCTAGGCTGATCACAAATTGAATGAGGAATTTGCTATGCGTTCACTTCTTCTAGCAGCGTCTGCCCTCATGCTAGCGGCACCTGCCCATGCGGCATCGCCAACGACCGATTGGCAAGCCAAAGGACGTGAACTGCTGGAGAAGTCCATCAACATCCCGTCCGTCACCACACGGCCTGAAGAGGTGAAAAAATATGTCGCCTATCTGAAGGGTGAATTTGAGAAGGGCGGCTTTTCTGACATTGTGGTGAAGGATTATGCAGGCACGCAAGCGCTGATTGTGCGTTGGAAAGCCACAGGAACGCCCAAGGCAAAGCCTATGCTGCTTCTGGGCCATATGGATGTGGTGGATGCCAAGCGTGAAGATTGGCCACGCGATCCGTTTATGATGGTGGAAGAAGACGGCTATTTTTATGGCCGCGGCACAACTGACATGAAGAATGGCATTGTCGCCATTACCCATGCCTTGCTGCGCCTAAAGGCCGAAGGGTTTCAGCCCAAACGTGACATTATCGTGTTCTTTTCAGGCGATGAAGAAACAGATGGGGAAGGGGCGCGGCTGGCGTCAACAGACTGGCGCAAGCTAGTGGATGCCGAATTTGCGTTGAATGCTGATGCAGGTGGTGGCGCCTTTACAAAAGATGGGACGGCTCTGGGGTTTGGCATTCAAACATCTGAAAAGATGTTCCAAAGCTTCACCCTCACAGCCCGCAATCCCGGCGGGCATAGCAGCCGGCCCCGGCCTGATAATGCAATTTATGAACTTGCCAGTGCACTCAAAAAGCTAGAGGCGCATCGTTTTGAGCCGATGCTGAACGAGACCACGCGGGCTTATTTTCAATTCCGCCAGAAGCAGGAACAGGGACCGCTGGGCGATGCCATGCGTCGTTGGCTTGCCAATGAGAAAGATGGGGCAGCGGCAGATTTGATTGAAGCCGATCCATTGGAAGTCGCGATGACGCGGACGCGCTGTGTTGCGACCCGGTTGGAAGGCGGCCATGCCGATAATGCCCTGCCGCAAACTGCGCGCGCGCTCGTCAATTGTCGCATCTTCCCGGGTGTTGATGCGCGGGCGGTGCAAGCTGAATTGCAAGCGGCGATTGGCCCTGCCGTGACTGTTGAACCGCATGGATCGTCGACGCCGTCGCCGCCATCTCCTTTGCGTGCTGATATCATGAAGGTGTTCACGGCCAGCATCCATAAGCGGCATCCGGGCGTTGATATTGTGCCGCAAATGTCGACGGGGGCCACCGATGGCTTGTTCTTCCGCGCAACTGGAATGCCTGTTTATGGAGTGTCTGGCGCGTGGATCATCAGCCCAGAAGATGAACGCGCGCATGGCAAGGATGAGCGCATTCCCGTCAAGAGCTTTTATGAAGATCTTGACCATTGGCATCACATGGTCAGGGCATTGGCGCAATAAGGTGCGGTTACAATTCTAGCTATGCTCCGGCCTTGAGCCGGAGCCTAAGAGGGCAGAGCAGGTGGCCTAAGGGTCACGCCCAAAGAGCGATCAGGCGGCTTCTTTTTCCAGAACCTTTTCAAATATGCGGACAAAGGTTTCGGCATCTTGTGCGCCGGGGATCATATATTTGCCATTGATAATGAAGGCGGGCACGCCCGTAATGTTCTGCATATCCCAATGGTGGATTTCTTGGGCGACTTGATCTTCATAGCGCGGGTCAGTGAGGGCGGCTTCTGCCGCAGCGCGATCGAGGCCGGCTGTCTCGACGACATTCAACAAGACCTCATCGTCGGAAATATTGAGTTGGTCGGTAAAATAGGCACGGAACAGCGCCAGTTTTAGCGCCGTCTGTCCGCCTGTTTCTCCTGCCCACGCCAAGAGGCGATGCGCTTTGCGCGTATTGTAGATGCGGCTGTCCGAAGAATAGTTAAATTCAAGGCCCAAGGGTGCCCCAGCCGATTGAATTCGGGTGCGGTTCGCCGCGGATTGTTCAGGCGTTGCTCCATAGCGTTCCCGGCCATAGTCGCCGATATTCTGCCCATCTTCATCGAGATAAGGGGCAAGTTGAAAGGGGTGCCAGCGCACCCCAATGTCAATTTTCCCCTGCATGAGGCCAATAGCGCGTTCCAGTTGTTTATAGCCAATGGCACACCAAGGGCAGACGACATCGGACACAATATCAATGGAAAGCTGGGCTGGCGCAGTCATTTATCCGTCTCCCGGTCGGTCTCTGCAGCAGAGTAGACCAAAGTGCGATAAAGCGGAAATGGGAAAAATCGGCGTCTTCTCATTTAATAACTGCTATTGCGAATGAGTTGCACAAAAACTCTTAACTTTGCGGCATTATGCGGTTGTCAGGTGGATCAAACGGGCCTAAGCGCGGCCCTAATTCCGTAATCTGGCCCTAAGGAAGGACTCGGCAATGGCTCGTAAGAAGATTGCACTGATCGGTGCTGGCAATATCGGCGGCACGCTCGCCCATCTCGCAGCGATTAAGGAACTGGGCGATATCGTCCTGTTTGACGTTGTGGAAGGCGTTCCGCAGGGTAAAGCACTTGATCTGTCGCAGTGCGGGCCAGTCGAAGGCTTTGACGCCAAGATTATTGGCACCAATGACTATGCCGACATTAAGGACGCAGACGTCATCATCGTGACTGCTGGCGTTGCGCGCAAGCCGGGCATGAGCCGCGACGACCTTTTGGGCATCAACCTGAAAGTGATGAAGGCGGTTGGCGAAGGCATTAAGAACAATGCTCCCAACGCTTTCGTTATCTGCATCACCAACCCGCTCGACGCGATGGTGTGGGCGCTGCGTGAATTTTCGGGTCTGCCGCACAATAAGGTTGTCGGCATGGCGGGCGTTTTGGACTCGGCTCGCTTCAGCCACTTCTTGGCCGAAGAATTTAAGGTGTCGGTCCGTGATGTGAATTCGTTCGTGCTCGGCGGCCATGGCGACACGATGGTGCCCGTTGTTGAGTATTCGACGGTGGCTGGCATTCCGGTGCCAGACCTCATCAAGCAGGGCCGCTCCACCAAGGAACGGATTGACGCGATTGTTCAGCGCACGCGTTCGGGTGGCGGTGAGATTGTGGGTCTGCTCAAGACGGGCTCAGCCTATTATGCGCCCGCCACCAGCGGCATTGCGATGGCAGAAGCCTATTTGCGGGATCAAAAGCGCCTGCTGCCCTGCGCGGCACACCTGACGGGCCAATATGGCGTGGATGATCTCTATGTTGGCGTGCCCGTGATTATTGGTGCGGGCGGCGTAGAGCAGATCGTCGAAATCGAACTCGATGCAGAAGCCAAGGCAAACCTCCAAGTTTCGGTCGACGCCGTTAAAGAACTGTTGGACGCCTGTAAGGGCATTGCGCCGGAACTGGCGTAAGCCGCGGCGATATTTAGGATCGGGAGAGCGCAATGAGCATTTTCGTCAACAAGAACACCAAAGTCATCACACAGGGGATGACGGGCGACACGGGGACATTCCATACCCAAGCGGCGCTTGATTATGGCACGCAGATGGTGGGCGGCGTCACGCCGGGCAAGGGCGGCACGACGCATATTGGTCTGCCGGTTTTTGATACGGTTGCAGAAGCTGTCACCAAGACGGGTGCCGATGCATCTGTCATCTACGTGCCGCCGCCCTTTGCAGCGGACTCGATCCTGGAAGCCATTGATGCGGAAGTGCCGCTGATTGTGTGCATCACCGAAGGCATTCCGGTGCTTGATATGGTGAAGGTGAAGCGGGCGCTCTCGGGCTCCAAGTCGCGCCTCATTGGCCCGAACTGCCCGGGCATATTGACGCCGGGTGAGTGCAAGATTGGCATTATGCCGGGCAACATCTTCTCCAAGGGGTCGGTCGGCGTTGTCTCGCGTTCGGGCACATTGACCTACGAAGCGGTGTTCCAGACGACGGCGGAAGGCCTTGGTCAGACGACGGCGGTGGGCATCGGTGGTGACCCTGTCAACGGAACCAACTTCATTGATTGCTTGGAAGCTTTCTTGGCGGACGATGCGACGCAGTCCATCATCATGATTGGGGAAATTGGCGGCTCTGCTGAAGAAGAAGCGGCACAGTTCTTGATCGACGAAGCCAAGCGTGGCCGCAAAAAGCCGATGGCTGGCTTCATCGCGGGCCGCACGGCGCCTCCGGGCCGTCGCATGGGCCATGCTGGCGCGATTGTGTCGGGCGGCAAGGGCGATGCAGAATCGAAGATTGCGGCGATGGAAGCTGCGGGCATCCGCGTGTCTCCGTCTCCGTCTGAGCTTGGCAAGACGCTGGTTGAAGCACTGAAGGGCTAATTTAGCCCTTCATCGCCCGACATCCTCTCCCAGGAAGGCGTATCATGGGTTTTGAGAACCACGAATTCGAAGCGGAAAAAGGCCCAAGCTGGGCCCGGCCCAATTGGCCGCTCTCTGACACGGACGATCTGACGGCGGCGCTTGATCCGACGCAGATGCAAGTTGCCGTCAAGCAAGCCGCAAAAGCTGCTGGCAAGCCGATGGCACAAGCTGATGTGGCGGCCGCCGCCGCTGACTCCATCCGGGCGATGATGCTGATCCGCACCTATCGTGTGCGCGGTCATTTGGCGGCCAATCTTGATCCGCTGGGCCTAACCAAGCAGGATCTTCCGCCGGATTTAACGCCCGAATATCATGGCTTTACCGGCGCTGATCTGGATCGCCCTGTCTATGTCGGCGGGACGATGGGGCTGGAATGGACCACAGTGCGCGAATTGGTGGGCATTTTGCGCGCCAATTACTGTGGCAATGTTGGCCTAGAATATATGCACATTTCCGATGTGGAAGAACGCCGTTTCTTCCAAGAACGGATGGAAGGTGCAGATAAGTCGATTGGCTTCACGCCGGAAGGCAAAAAGGCCATTCTCGCCAAGGTAATTGAGGCTGAGCAGTACGAGAAATTCTTGGGCCGCAAATATGTCGGTACCAAGCGTTTTGGTCTGGATGGCGGCGAGGCGATGATCCCGGCGCTTGAAAGCTTCATCAAACATGGTGGCGCACAGGGCGTGCGCGAAATCGTGATTGGCATGCCGCACCGCGGCCGCTTGAACGTGCTCGCGAATGTGATGGGCAAGCCCTATCGCGTGATTTTCCATGAATTTTCGGGCGGCTCGGCGCATCCCGATGACGTGGGCGGCTCCGGCGATGTGAAATATCACTTAGGTACGTCAACTGACCGCGAATTTGACGGCATTAACGTGCATATGAGCCTTGTGCCCAATCCATCGCACTTGGAAGCGGTGGACCCAGTGGTGCTGGGTAAGGTGCGCGCCAACCAGACCTTCCGTGATGATATTGGTAAGGGCAAGCATACACAGGTTCTGCCGGTGTTGTTGCATGGCGATGCGGCCTTTGCAGGGCAGGGCATTGTTTGGGAATGCCTCGGCTTTTCGGGCATTCGTGGCTATAATACCGGTGGCTGCATTCATTTTATCGTGAACAACCAAGTCGGCTTTACGACCAGCCCGCAATTTGCGCGCTCGTCGCCCTATCCGTCAGACGTCGCGAAAGGTGTGCAAGCGCCGATCTTGCACGTGAATGGCGATGATCCCGAAGCCGTGACTTTCGCGTGCAAGATGGCGGTGGAATTCCGCCAGACCTTCCACCGCGACATTGTGATCGACATGTGGTGCTATCGCCGCTTCGGCCATAATGAAGGCGATGAGCCGGGCTTTACCCAGCCGTTGATGTATCAGACGATTAAGAAGCATCCCGGTGTTTCGGAAATCTATGCCAAGCGCTTGATTGAGCAGGGCGTGATTGATGCCAATTGGGCGTCAGAACATGCGATGCGCTTTACTCAAGTGCTGGAACAGGAATTCCAAGCCGCGCCCGATTACAAGCCCAATGATGCGGATTGGTTTGGTGGTCGCTGGGCTGGCCTCAACAAGCCGGCGGATCCAGAAACTGCGCGCCGCAATGTGGAAACGGGCATTTCTAAGAAGCTGCTCGACAGCCTTGGTCGCACGCTGACGACGGTGCCGGATGACGTAAAGGTTCACCCGACGCTCAATCGCGTGCTGGACGCCAAGAAGGCGATGTTCGCGAGTGGTGAGGGCTTTGACTGGGCGACGGCGGAAGCATTGGCGTTCGGGTCGCTCTTGTCCGAAGGTTATGGCGTGCGCTTGTCAGGCCAAGATTCGGGCCGTGGCACATTCAGCCAGCGTCATGCTGTGTGGGTCGATCAGGCGAGCGAGCAGAAATATATTCCGCTTTCCACTGTGCCGCATGGCCGCTTTGAGGTACTGGACAGCCCCTTGTCCGAATTTGGTGTGCTGGGCTTTGAATATGGCTTTGCCAGCGCCGATCCGAAGAGCCTTGTTCTTTGGGAAGGCCAGTTCGGCGATTTCGCCAATGGCGCTCAGGTGATGATTGACCAGTTCATTGCCGCAGGTGAGTCCAAATGGCTCCGCGCCAATGGTCTCGTGATGCTGTTGCCGCACGGCTATGAGGGGCAGGGGCCTGAGCATAGCTCAGCGCGCCTCGAACGCTATCTGCAGCTCTGTGCGGAAGATAATATCCAAGTCGCCAATTGCACGACGCCAGCCAATTATTTTCACATCTTGCGCCGCCAGATGCATCGGCAGTTCCGTAAGCCGCTGATCATTATGACGCCCAAGTCATTGCTGCGTCACAAGATGGCGGTGTCAAAGGTCGAGGATCTGCTGGATCAGAGCCACTTTATGCGGATTTTGTCCGATCCTTGGGCGCCTGCTGATAAGGATGTGAAGCGGCTGGTGCTGTGTTCGGGCAAAGTCGCGTATGACTTGATGGAAGCGCGCAACACAGCGGGTGATAAGAACACGGCCATTGTGCGCATTGAACAGCTTTATCCTTTCCCATCCGAACCGCTGGTTGCACGGTTGAAGCGGATGGTGAACTTGGAAGAAGTTGTTTGGGCACAGGAAGAGCCCAAGAACAACGGCTCTTGGTTCTTTGTTGAGCCCTATATCGAAGAATGCCTGGCAGACGCTGGTGTCGGCCCAGATCGTGCGCGTTATGCAGGTCGCAAGGCCAGTGCAGCAACCGCCACGGGCCTTATGAAGCGCCACCAAGCCGAACAGGCTGCCCTTATCTCTCACGCGCTCGGTCACAGCGTGCGCGATGAAATTAGACGCCAGCGGAAAGGCTGATCATGTCGACAGAAGTTATCGTCCCCACTCTTGGTGAATCCATTTCGGAAGCCACGCTTGGCCAATGGCTGAAGCAGCCCGGTGAAGCCGTGGCTGCAGATGAGCCGATTGCGAGCCTTGAAACGGATAAGGTGGCCGTGGAAGTAACGGCGCCTGTTGCAGGTGTCATGGGCGCGCATGTTGTGTCGGAAGGTGCAACAGTGAACGTCGGGGCCGTGATTGGCTCGATTGAGGGCGGCTCTGGGGCTGCGGCCGCACCGGCAGCGCCTGTTGCCGCCGCTTCCGCCCCTGTAGCTCCTGCCGTTGCAGCCGAGGATGCCGGCGATTTGACGCTGTCGCCATCTGTGCGCCGTCTGGTGTTGGAACATGGCCTTGATCCAACAAAGATCAAAGGCACCGGCAAAGATGGTCGCCTGACCAAGGATGATGTGATGGCCGCCGTTTCGGCGGGCACGGCAACGGTCAAGGCCGAAGCTGCGCCTGTAGTTGCAGCGTCTGCGCCTGTCGTCGCCTCGGCCGCATCTGCCCGTGCGGAAGAGCGGGTGCGGATGACGCGCCTGCGTCAGACAGTCGCCAAGCGTCTGAAGGAAGCGCAGAATACGGCTGCCATGCTGACGACATTTAACGATGTCGACATGACGGCAGTTATGGAAGCGCGCACCAAGTATAAGGACCTGTTTGAGAAGAAGCATGGCGTCCGCTTGGGCTTTATGGGCTTCTTCACCAAGGCCGTGTGCATGGCGCTGAAGGATATTCCTGCCGTCAATGCCTCCATTGAGGGCGATGAGATTATCTATCGCAATTATGCGGACGTCTCGGTGGCTGTTTCAGCCCCCAATGGCCTTGTCGTTCCCGTTATTCGTGATGCGCAGGACATGTCAGTTGCGGATATTGAGCGCACCATTGGTGACTTTGGCAAGCGCGCCAAGGATGGCACGCTGACGATGGACGATATGAAGGGAGGCACCTTCACCATTTCCAACGGTGGTGTGTTCGGCTCGCTGATGTCGACGCCGATTATCAACCCGCCGCAGTCGGCCGTGCTGGGCCTGCACCGCATTGAAGACCGTCCAGTTGTTCGTGATGGCCAGATTGTGGTCCGCCCAATGATGTATTTGGCGCTCAGCTATGACCATCGCCTGATTGATGGCCGCGAAGCGGTGACTTTCCTCGTCGCAGTTAAGAACGCGATTGAGGACCCGACCCGTTTGCTGATTGATCTTTAATATCCGAGTAAGGCTCTGGTGATCTTCCAGGGCGGATGGAGCAAACTATGAGCGAGACCAATTTCGACCTGATCGTTATCGGCGCAGGGCCGGGTGGCTATGTCGCGGCGATCCGTGCGGCACAACTGGGCCTGAAAACGGCCTGTGTCGAAAGTCGGGCGACCTTGGGTGGCACCTGCTTAAATGTGGGCTGCATCCCGTCTAAGGCATTGCTCCATGCGTCTGAGCTGTATGAAGAAGCTCATGGCGGTTCGCTGACCAAATTTGGCATTAGCTTTAAAGATGTGAAGCTCGATCTTGACGCGATGCACGCAGAAAAAGCGAAGGCTGTAGGTGAGTTGACGGGCGGCATCGAATTCTTGTTCAAGAAGAACAAGGTGGAATGGCTGAAGGGCCACGCCCGGTTCACGTCAGCGAACACGATTGACGTAAATGGCACCAGCTATTCCGCTAAGAAGATCATGATTGCGACAGGCTCGTCCGTCACCCCACTGCCGGGCGTCGAGATTGATCAGAAGGTCGTGGTGGATTCTACGGGTGCGCTCACATTGCCCAAAGTTCCCAAGCATCTTGTTGTCATTGGGGGGGGCGTGATTGGCCTTGAGCTCGGCAGCGTCTGGCGTCGTCTGGGTGCCGAAGTAACAGTGGTGGAGTATCTCGACCAGCTTCTGCCCGGTATGGATGGCGATGTCCGCAAGGAAGCTGCCAAGATCTTCAAGAAACAGGGTTTTGCACTCAAACTATCTACCAAGGTAACTGGCGTGACAGTGAAGGGTGGCAAAGCGAGCGTGACGGTGGAGCCCGCTGCAGGTGGGGCTGCTGAAACGCTTGAGGCAGATTGCGTTTTGGTCGCCATTGGTCGCCGCCCGAATACGGACGGCCTCGACCTTGCAAAGGCGGGTCTTGAGACCAATGCGCGCGGCCAGATTGACGTCGGCCATGATTTTCAGACCAAGGTTCCCGGCATTTACGCGATTGGAGATGTGACGCCAGGCCCCATGCTGGCACACAAGGCGGAAGATGAAGGTATCGCTGCGGCAGAATTCTGCGCGGGGCAAATTGGCCTTGTGAACCATGATGTTATTCCAGGTGTTGTCTACACCTTGCCAGAATTTGCGAGCGTCGGCCTGACTGAAGAGCAGGCAAAGGAGCGCGGCGAGGTGAAAGTTGGCAAGTTCCCAATGATGGCGAACAGCCGAGCCAAGACCAACCGCGATACGGACGGGTTTGTGAAGGTCATTGCTGATGCCAAGACCGATAAGGTGCTGGGCGTCCACATCGTTGCCTCATTGGCCGGCACGATGATCGCCCAGGCCGCCCAAGCGATGGAGTTTGGCGCGACCAGCGAGGATATTGCCTATACTTGCCACGCGCACCCAACTCACGCCGAGGCGCTGAAGGAAGCGGCCATGGCCGTTATGGGCAAGCCAATCCATATGTAATTGGCAGTCAGGCCAGGCGGCCGACCCCTGATCTTCTGTCGGGGGTTGGCCTCTGGCTGGTTTTCGCGCAGATTGTCCACATGCGCCCGACCATTGATCACATTGCCGCCCGTGTTCGCTCTCAAAAAGAGCGGCTGCCTGCCATTTATGGGCAGCTGAATTTCGACGCACCGCCCGAACGCTTTGCGACTGAGCTCGGCGCTGAGACGGAGATGCGCTTTGGGGCATCGATGTCTCGCGAAGCCTTGCTCGCGGATGCTGACCTTGTTGCGCGCTTCCGCGAATATACAATGTTGGGAGATGTCACGGGGGATGCTTATGCTGCCCTGATGCCGAGCCAAGGCTTTCGCCGCTTAGTTGATATGTTGGTGACGGCCTGTGACAAAGGATTGGGGGCCGTACCGGATGCCCCGCCTGAACTTGTCGCGCTAATTCAAGAAATGGAGCGTGTGCCCGACTGGCTCGATATGGGACTGGTAGAGGAGGGCGCCCGCGAAGAGAGAAACAGTGCCGCCAACCTTGCGCCCTTTGCGATACGCGGGGCGTTTATCGCGACCTTCCTCAACAAATATTCGGCCTTGCCAATGGCGCTGACCGGCACATTGAGTCATGCGACTGCCGCACGGCGCGTGAAGGAAACGGCCACTTTTTTCACCACCACTATTTTGCCGGGTGCGCTGGAGCGGTTCGGGCCGGGCTTTCGCGCGGCGGCCATGGTGCGGCTGATGCATTCTATGGTGCGCGTCAATGTGCTCACGCGTCCGGGTTTATGGGATGCCAAAACCTATGGCATGCCCATACCCCAGTTGGACCAAATGCCAGCAGGGCTGATCCCCATTTACTTCCTGTCCAACGATGTGCTGAAGGCCGGGCGGACGCATTTCACGCGTGCTGAACGCGCGCGCGTCGAATTGGCGCGCTATCGCTGTTATCTGCTCGGTTTGCCGGAAGATTTGCTGGCCGATACGCCCGAAGACATTGTGCGCATCTGGTGCACGCGCAGTGCCACGCTCCGCTATGACTATGATGACAAAATTTGCGGGGGCCTGTTGCGCGCGACGATGGAAGCTGAGCTGTCAACGGATCAAAGTATTTCCGCCCGCGCTTTTCGCCGGTTAGAGAAATCTTTCTCTCGCGTCTTTTTTGCAAAGGCATTTTTGCAGGGGAATTTTGCCCGTGCGCGCGACCTGGGTGTGCCGATCTCTCTGGCAGATCGCTTGCTTTATGCCGCAACCATTTTTGTCATCTTGTTCCGTATGATGGCCTATCGATTGGCAGGCCATGTGCCGGGCCTAGCAGGCCTTGCAGATGCGCGGCTTGTAAAGCGGCTGCGTCAGCAATTGGCCAGTTATGGCCATGCTGAGTTTACCACAGATGCCGCCAGCTATCGTCCTGCTGTTGCGACTGATTGAGAGCTTTAGCGCAGCCTGGCGAGCAACCTGTCGATCAGTCCTGTGTCCGCCCGCATCTTGGGTGTAGCTGGGCACGACAGGCAGCGGACCTGAACAGCGGGACCTTTGGCCACGTTGCTCGCTTCGATCATCGCTGCAGCAAGCTTCACCTGCTGGCGCTGCACCAGCTGACTATAGGCGTCGCGCGGCAGGCTGCTTTCCTCATTGGCGCCTGTAAAGCGCTCTGCATACAGCTCAAACCAACTCGGCATCCGATCTAAATAGACGGGGCGAACAGATTTGGGGTCGAGCTTGGCGCGTTTCGCAGCTTCGGCAATGGCATCATCCAGCGATCCAAAGCTATCGACAAGGCCAATTTGACGCGCCGTTCCGCCATCCCAGACGCGGCCCTGCGCAATTTCTTCAACGCGCGCCATCGGTATACGCCGCTGCTCGGATACCAATCGTGTAAAGCGCCGATAAATCTCATTCACGCCCGATTGAATGAGCTGATCTGCAACTGCATTCGTGCCCCGCAACACATCAGGTTGGCCTGAAAGTGGGGTGGTGGTGACGCCATCGGCCGTTACGCCCCATTTGGCGAGTGTCTTTTCAAAAGTTGGCACAATGCCAAAAACGCCAATGGAGCCCGTGATAGTGGCCGGCTCAGCGAAAATTCGATCACCAGCACTGGCAATCCAATATCCGCCAGATGCGGCCACATTCCCCATTGAGACAATGACTGGCAAATCCGCTTTTTTTGCAACCAGCAAGGATTGGCGGATTTTCTCTGAGGCAATGGCCGAGCCACCTGGCGAATCCACGCGAACCACCAAAGCTTTTAAATTCTTCTGGGCAACGGCATCTAAGATAATGCGGGAAATGGTGTCTCCGCCCGAAGTTCCTGCCGGGGCTTCCCCATCGACAATCTCGCCCGCTACGGTGACGACGCCAATTTCGCTGCCACCCGGCACCGGATGGGCAGCAAGATAATCGGCATAATCCGTGCCCTTGAAGCCATCGACGGGGTCAGAGCTATCTCGTCCTGCAATGGCAGCTATTCGGTTGGCCCACGCGATCCGATCGCCTAATTTATCGACTAAGCCGCTGCGCAGCGCCGCTTGCGCACTGGATTGATTGGCAATGGTGCCAAGGGGATTTTGCACATAATTGGCCAATTGGGCTTTGGGTCGCGCGGCTTTGACGTTCGCCATCCATGCAGAAAACAGAGAGTCGACAAGTGCTTGATCTGCCTGTTTTGCTTCGGGGGATTGGTCTGCCCGGGTATAGGGCTCTACAAAGCTTTTGAATTTGCCAACTCGGTAGACGCGAATGGTAACACCCAGCTTATCAATCAAGCCTTTAAAATAAGGGCGGCTGCCGCCGGGGCCCGCAATGAAAGTAATACCCATTGGATCAAGCCAGATTTCGCTGGCATGGGCGGCAAGAAGATAGCTGTCATCCGCATAGCCGGTTGCATAGGCAATGACTGGCTTTCCGGACTTGCGCACTTTGTCCAATGCTGCGCCCACACGCTGAAGGCTAACTTGGCCGCCGCCCATAAACCCATCCAAATCCAGCGCGACGGCTTTGATCCGGGTGTCGGTTGCAGCTGTTTCAATGACATGAACCACATCGCGCAGACGATGTTCGCGGAGTTGGGATGACGAATTAAACAAAAGATCTTGTGGTCTTGCCCGCTCCGGCTGTTCCGCAATTGTGCCGTCCAGCGCCACATAAAGGGCACCATCTTCAATCGCTGCCGCATTCGGCGTGGCAGAGAGGATGCTATAGAGAAGCGCAAAGAAGAGCAGCATTGTCGCTAGGACAAGTGCATCCTTAATGCCGACGAGCAAGCGCCAGACTTTTGCCAGAAACGACATGCAACCTCCGATAATCCCAATCGCTATGGCTAGCCGTTGGCGCGGCCGCTGTAAATGCGGCTTTGCGAAAGCTTAACACCTCTTTGTTAAGCAGTCCTCATGTCACTTAGCTACAGACCATCCGCCAGTGTGGCGCCGGGGCGGCCGATGTCATGCGTGTCGCATGGTGCGGGCGCTGCGGGGCTTGCAGGGTTGGTCTTGTGGCTTTTCTTTGCACGACATCATGGGTTGTCGGCTCCGACCTACTCAATTTTTGCTGCAATTGCGTGTGCCGCGCCCACCATTTTATGGTCAGTCTGGATGGACAAGGTTCATCAGCGCCCGTCTACCGGATTGTCTTGGCGCACTCCAAATAATGGGCAAAGTCTCTGGTCTATTTCTGCCGTAAAGCTTATCGGCTTTTGGGCGGTCTGGGCCTTAATAGCCTTATTCTACTGCGTTTTTCGTTGGTATTGGCGCGGTTCCTACATCTTCGCGATGGATGTTTTAGCGGATGTGCTCCCTGTTCTTCTGCTTCTGTCCATTTCCTATATAAGCTGGATAGATCGCTATCTAATTCAGCCAAAAGATGGCGCTTGGCATTTGGGAGCTTACATCTGCCGTTTGCCGGGCTGGTCAGGCGCGGCCATTGCTGAGTTTGCACGCGCATGGGCCGTTAAGGCCTTCTTCCTAGCATTCATGCTGTCCATTTTACCCGGTAGCTATGGCGTGGTTGTGGCGCGTCCATGGGACGAGGTTCTAGCGTCGCCTTTTGCACTTGCCACATGGTTGATTGCCTTGATGTTCGTGATTGACATCATGTTTGGAGCAATTGGCTATGTGCTGACGCTGCGTCCCTTAGACGCGCATATTCGCTCGGCTGAGCCCCGTTTGGCCGGATGGGTGGCCGCGCTGATATGCTATCCGCCCTTTGTTCTGATGGGCGAGGGCAGAGTTTTTGACTCCCGGTTTGCAACCTTTGGCGAAGAGAATTGGATCCATTGGTTGCCCAATTCGTCAATCGTCCAGGTAATTTGGGGCGCCATGTTGGTGCTGTTGACGGGGATTTATGCTTGGTCGACAGTTGCCTTTGGGCCGCGCTTTTCGAACCTTACGCACCGCGGCATCATCACGCACGGGCCCTATGCGCTCAGCAAGCACCCAGCCTATATTTCCAAGGTGATGTTCTGGTGGCTGTCCGTCACGCCCTTTTGGGTCACGAGCGGGAAACTGACCGACGTGATCCGCAATTGCGTTGCCATGGCCTGTATCAGCGCGATTTATTATTGGCGCGCCAAGACTGAGGAAAGTCACCTGTCCAGCGACCCGATATATCGGGACTACGCGGATTGGATTGCGCAAAATGGTTTGTTGGCACGGCTAACGCGCTGGGGAAGGGGATGGCGCAAGGCCATCCCGATCCTCTCTAGAGCTTAATCAAGCGAGAGTTTACCATGGTCCAATTGCGGCAGGACGTAGCGGGCGAACATGTCGCACTCTGTCATATGGGGATAGCCTGACAGAATGAACGCATCAATGCCAAGGGCTTGATAGGCGCGGATTTTGGCAACGACTTGATCGGGATCACCCACAATCGCAGCCCCGCAGCCAGACCGGGCCCGGCCAATTCCTGTCCACAAATTATCTTCAATATAGCCGTCTTCACCGGCCGCCGCCCGAAGTTCGGCTTGGCGAGCAACGCCAAATGTTTGGGCATCCAGCGATTTGCCGCGGATTTCAGCGCCTTTATCAGCATCCAATTTGGAAAGCAGCCGGCTGGCATAATCGCGCGCCTCAGCTTCAGTCTCGCGGACGATGACATGCGCGCGGAACCCATATTTCAAGGTGCGGCCGCGCTTGGCTGCACGCTCGGTCATGTCCGCAATCAGGGCTTTGGCGCCATCCAGCGTTTCGGGCCACATCAGATAAACGTCACAGCCTTCTGCTGCTGCCTCGCGCGCGGCAGGTGAAAGGCCGCCAAAATAAAGCGGTGGGCATTTGCCAGACAATGTTGTGATGCGCGGCGGCGCGAGATCAAAATTATAAAACTCGCCCTTGTGCGACAGATGTTCGCCATTGAGCAGAGTCTTAAGGATTTTCATAGCTTCTACCGTGCGTGCGTAGCGCGGTTCGCTATCCATTTTTTCGCCCGGCATGTCGGAAGAAATGATGTTCACAGCCAGACGCGCGGCACCACAGGGGGCGGCACCCAGAATGCGATCCAGCGTTGCAATTTGGCGGGCCAATTGCGGCGGCCATGTTTCGCCAATTCGCACTGCCATCAGCAAGCGGATCTGGCGCGTGAGCGCCGCAATTGCGCCCGCAAACATCTGGGTATCAATGCCGAGCTGATAGCCTGACGGCAGCAAGATGTTGTCAAACCCGCCTTCTTCGGCGCGCATCACAATATTGCGGCAATGTTCCCAGCTCGAGGCGAGCGATGCATCGGGCACGCCCAGAAATTCATAATCATCATCACAAAGAGCGGAAAACCAAGCGATTTCTAGCGGCTTGCTCATGGCAATTTCTCCCCACGGCTGGCGACCAGCACATCATACCAATCTTGACGGGTCCAACGAACCTTCAATGCCTCAGCGGCTTCATGGATGCGCGCAACTTGCTGCGATCCGATAATAGGGATTGCGCCTGCCGGATGCGCCATAATCCAGCTATAAGCGGCAATTGTTCGGCTAACACCCTGAGCGGTAGCCACCTTGTCCAAGGCTGCAGCGACAGATTTTTCGCGATCTGTAGACGGCGCAGCAATGCGCCCTCCGCCCAAGGGCGACCACGCCAGTACCGTCATGCGCGAGGCCATGGCTTGATCAAGCAAACCGGCTTCAATTGGCTCTAAATGCAGCGGCGAAAATTCTGGCTGAGTCGACACCAATGGGATCGACAAAAAGCTTTGCAACGCAGCGATATGGCCATGCGTGAAATTGGAGACGCCAACCGCACCAACTTTGCCGCTTTTGACCATGTCTTCCAGCGTGCGCGCAAGGTCTTCAGGGTGAGTTAAAATATCGGGGCGGTGCACCTGCCAAAGCTCAACATGGTCCACACCCATGCGGCTCAAAGAGGCGTCCAGCGCGCGCATCAAATATTCCCGGCTCTGGTCATAAGGTATGGGGGGCATGATGCCGCCCTTGGTCGCGAGCACCATTTTGCCGCGCAGTTGCGGTGCTGCTTTGAACACCCGACCTAAAAGCACTTCCGCATCGCCAAAGCCGGAGGTGCCGTTAAATCCGTAGATATCAGCAGTGTCAAACAGCGTCACGCCTGCTTCAAAGGCGGCTTCGACCAGCTTCTGCGCAGCTGCCACGTCCTCACCCGTAAAACGCCACATGCCCCAAGCCATCGGGCTGACCATTGGGCCATCCGGGCCAAGGCGGCGGGGCGCGGGGGCGGGCAAAAAGCTCTGGTCAGTCACATCGACTCCTGTGGTGGCGGGTTATGATAACGTTGTCTTATTTGAACGCCGCAGATGGCTTTCGTCAAGCGGTGCGGGGGCGTCCCGTAGAGGCTCGGATCACCAATTCATGCGGAAGCCGCTGGTGGATTACAGTTTCGTCTTCGCCAAAAAGCAATGTGGCCGCTGTATAGGCCAGATCTCGCACGGGTTGGCGAATGGTGGTCAGGGGCGGCCAAACAAGGCTGGCAAGGGCTGTATCGTCAAACCCTGCGACCGACAGATCTTCTGGAACATCGAGCCCCAAGCCATGGGCATAGGCCAAAACACCGGCAGCCATATCATCATTGCTCGCAAAAATGGCGGTCGGCGGGTTGGGGAGGGCAATCAGCGCTTCGGCAGCTGCCCGCCCAGATTCAAAGTCAAACGAGCCTTGGCGAACAAGATTGGGCTCATAGGCAATGCCGGCCCGGTCAAGGGCGCGGCGATAACCAAAATGGCGTTGGTCGCTCGCCATGTGGTTGGGGTGACCAATCACAAAACCAATTCGTTTATGCCCTTGATTTATGAGGTGGCTGGTCATGTCGTCCGCGGCTTGCACATCATCCATGAAGACCGACGAAGTCATGGCATGATTGGTGCCGGGCGATATACGGACAAAGCGAATGTGGCGGCGCTCAAGCTCTGCCAAGACTTCCGGCGCATCCGTTACAGGGGAAGATAGGATGATTCCGTCGACATGTGTTTCATCAATCAGGCCGCCCACTTCTGCTGCCAAATTGGGGGAGGCGACATCCACGGGTTGCGCCAACATCCGCACGCCTTCTTCGCGCGTGCGCGCCCAAACGCCTTCTTGCACTTGGTGAATATAATGCGGGCTATGATTGTCATAGAGCAGGGCGATTTGAAAAGAGCGGCGGCCTGCCAATGTGCGCGCGGCCAGGCTGGGGCTAAAATTGAGCGCGGCCACAGCTTCTTCCACCCGCCGCTTCGTTTCTTCGCGGACATATTTTTCTTTATTGAGGACACGGGAAACTGTCTTGATCGACACCCCCGCCACTCGCGATACATCTTTGATCGTTACCCGCATGTCAAAAGGCTAGCATGGAATGGTCACAGGTCAAATTTGTTGCAGCGAGGCCACAGTGTCGACGCCCATTGTGTCGCATAGGCACCTCTTGCTTGCCTTCGCGCTGTAATTGAGAGAGAAACTCAATTCAGACATCGTTGTCATAACTGGAATAGCGTGGGAGAGGTCATGGTTCGCTACGGGCTCGTTGGCTCGGGAATGATGGGTGTGGAGCATATCCACAATCTGGCAATTACCCCTGGTGCAGTCGTTACTGCGTTGGCAGACCCTGTTGACTCTTCGCTTGGTTGGGCCAAGTCCGCGCTTGGTGATCGCGCAGACGGCGTTAAAACCTTTTCCTCATCTGCTGAATTAGCGGCCTCAGGCTT
>JBEEOY010000131.1:0-17785 GCA_041191345.1 Pseudomonadota bacterium | reverse complement strand
ATTGCGTCATGAAAAACATTGCCTTTTCGCTCTGCGCGACAGCCGCCTGTGCCCTTTCCGCCCCCGCTTGGGCAGAAGAAGCGCCGATCACCTATTTCACGGCCGCCCATATGGTTGATGTGGATAGCGGGAAGATCATTGATCAGCCGCTGATTGGCGTGCGCGATGGGCGTATTGTCTCGCTTGCAGATCGTAAGTCCGCTCAACTACCTGCAAATACCAAGCTGGTTGATCTTGGTAATAAAACCTTGCTGCCCGGCCTTATCGATATGCATGTGCATCTCGACAGCCTGGCAGAAATTGGCGGCTATAATGGCCTTCAATATACTGACAGCTTTTGGTCGATGGTCGCTGTTAAAAATGCGCAGGATATGCTGCAGGCAGGCTTTACCACCGTGCGCAACGTTGGGTCGGCAGACCGCAATGATATTGGCCTGAAACAAGCTATTGATGGCGGCTATGCCGTTGGCCCGCGCATTGTGCCGGCTGGCTATGCTCTTGGGGCCACAGGCGGCCATTGTGATTCCACCTTTTTGCCGCCTAGCTTGGAAAAACAGCAAGAAGGCGTGGCCGATGGCGAGCAGGGCCTGCGCTATGAAGTCCGCCGCCAACGCAAATATGGTGCGGAAGTCATTAAAGTCTGTGCCACAGGCGGCGTCTTTTCTCGCAATACGGAACCGGGCCAGCAGCAGCTGTCTGAAAATGAATTGCGCGCCATTGCTGATGAGGCGCATCAATGGGGCCTGAAAGTGGCCGCCCATGCGCACGGCGCATCGGGCATTAAAGCTGCCATTCGGGCAGGCATTGATACCATTGAGCATGCAAGCCTGGTTGATGATGAAGGCATTAAGCTTGCCGTCGCGCGCAAGCAGCCCGTTTGGTTCTCAATGGATATCTTCAACACCGATTACACCCAGTCTGAAGGCAAGAAAAACGGCGTACTGGAAGATAATCTGCGCAAGGACCGGGAAGTTGCCCAAATCCAGCGGGATAATTTCCGCAAGGCGCATAAAGCCGGGGTACGCTTGGTCTTTGCCTCTGACGCAGGCGTGATGCCGCATGGCCAAGTCGGCGGTCAGTTCAAGATCATGGTGCAATATGGGATGAGCGCGATGGAAGCCATCCAAGCCGCGACACGCAATGCCGCCCAGGCCTTGGGGCGCGAGAAAGATATCGGAGCCATCGCCATTGGCCGCTTTGCCGATATGATTGCCGTTGATGGAGATCCCCTTGCCAATATTCGTGAGCTTGAGGATGTCGATGTCGTCATTAAAGGTGGCGCAGTGGTGAAAGGCGCGCAGTGAGGTCAGTGTCTGGCCGCAGTCAGGCCAGTATAGCCCCCAGCTTCGCCTTATGGGTGGCCACCCTGCTGCTGGGCGCAGGCGTCACTTGGGCGGAGATTGGGGCCGCGCAAGACCAATCGGTGTTGCGCGCCCTTGTTCTGCGTGCCAGCCAATCACCTGAGTGGCAAATTGAGCTGGCCCAATGGATTAGCTGGGCCGGAGATGCCGCCCAGCGATCGCTTGTCTTCATTGGATGTGCGCTTTGGCTCTTTTGGAAGAAGCGGCCGCGTGCAGGCCTTATCATGCTGGTTGTGCCTGCACTTGCCGGCGCGACATCAAGCATTTTGAAACAGGTTTTTGCGCGCACCCGGCCAGATGTGGCGCCGCATCTCGATAGCATTAGCAATCTGTCTTTCCCCAGCGGTCATGCGACCAGCGCAATCGCCATATTGCTGCTTGCCGCTTTGCTGTTGCCCGCACGCCGACGCACGCTTTGGATAGGGCTTGCCGTGATTGGCGCAGGCGCAATTGGGGCCTCGCGCGTGCTGCTGGGCGTGCACTGGCCAAGCGATGTGCTGGGCGGCTTTTTATGGGGAACGGGTTTTGCGTTGGCTGGCGTGGCAGCAGCTCGGCACTGGCCGGATGCGCGGCCCTAAGCGCCTTTACTTCGTGGTTACGCGACTTGGCGGGAATAGCTTGCCATGCCCAGTGTCTTGCCAAGACGGCTAGGGCTGACCGGATTCACAAAATCTGCAACCAAATGCCCACAATGCGAGGCTTTCACGCGCGCGATCATGGCACCGGCCCCGGGCAAACGCAGGCGCACCAGCGCACCTTCTACCAGCGTCGTTGACAATTCTGCTTCAAAGCCATGCTCAGTGATATGGCGGACAACAACATCGCAGCCATGAAAGCTTAGAATCTCTGGATTGGGCGCAATACCTGTTTCGCGCTGCGGCAACACAGCGCATGCTGGCGATTGCAGTGCAAGCCGACCGGCAATGTGCATCCTTAATTCCCCCACCCAGATGCCTATCTGGTTATCATTTGTCGCCCTTTTGCGACTCGTGATTTCCTGAGTGTGCTTAGCAGAGAAAAATGAGTCAATAGTTATCCACAGGACAAGCCGGCCTTGCCCATGACAAAACCAGCTCTTTCCACAGTCAGAATTCGTGATAGTCTGGTTTGACAAAAGGATATGAGGAGAGAGTCGGATGGCGCACGATCTGGTTATTCGTGGCGGAACAATTGTCGACGGCACGGGCGGCAAGCCCTTTCAAGGCGATATTGCCATTGATAACGGCCTGATCACGGCCGTTGGCACAGTGGATAGCCCCGGCCGCGAAGAAATTGACGCCACGGGAAAGATCGTCACGCCCGGCTTTGTCGACGTGCACACCCATTATGATGGCCAAGCCACATGGGATGCCGAAATGGCGCCTTCGAGCTGGCACGGCGTGACCACGGTTATCATGGGCAATTGCGGCGTGGGCTTTGCCCCGGCTCGACCGGATCGGCATGAATGGCTCATTAGCCTGATGGAAGGTGTGGAGGATATCCCCGGCACAGCCTTGGCTGAGGGGATGAAATGGGATTGGGAAACCTTCCCTGAATATCTGGATGCGCTGGAACGCCTGCCTCGCACAGTGGATGTTGGAACCCATGTGCCGCACGGCGCAGTGCGTGCTTATGTGCTGGGCGATCGGGAAAAGCCGGGTGCGGTGCCGACCGAAGCCGAAATTGCTGAAATGTCCCGCATTGTGGAAGAAGGGGTGCGGGCCGGCGCCTTGGGCTTTTCCACCTCGCGCACGGTGCTTCATAAATCCGTTGATGGGGAACTTGTGCCTGGCACAACGGCAACCGCGGAAGAGTTAATTGCCATTGGCCGCGCGATGGGCCGGGTGGGCCATGGCGTGTTTGAAATGGCGAGCGACTTGAAGCGCGAATGGAATGAATTTGAATGGATGGGCCAATTGTCGCGCGAGACGGGCCTGCCCGTGACCTTTGCGGCCTTGCAGAGCATTGCCAAGGAATTGCCGCTGGAAGAGCAAATTGCCGAAATGCGCGCGCAAAATGACAATGGCGCCAACATCGTCGCGCAAATTGCGTTGCGCGGCAATGGCATCATCATGGCGTGGCAGGGCACAATTCACCCCTTCCTCTTCCGCCCGGCTTGGGCCGAAATTGCGGAACTGCCATGGGAGGAAAAGCTGACCGCTCTGCGTGACCCAGCTTTCCGTCGGCGCATGATTGATGAGCCAAGCCAAATCCCGGATTCAGATATTGCTGAACTTTATCATGTGATTGCAGGTGGCTGGCCCGTCCAGTTTGAGATGGACCCCGATTTTAACTATGAACCCAGCACCGCAGAGAGCATTGCAGCACGCGCAGCAGCGGCAGGCGTTTCGGGCGAAGAATATGCCTATGACTTGCTGATGAAGGATGATGGCAAGGGCTTTATCTATTTCCCTGTCCTCAACTACCGCGACGGCAATTTGAACTTCTTGGAAGACCTTCAATTGTCTGACGATACAGTCAATTCGCTGTCCGATGGCGGGGCGCATTGCGGCACAATCTGCGATGCCGCCTCGCCCACCTTCATGCTGCAGCACTGGGTGCGCGACCGCAAGGGCAAGCGCATTGCGCTGGAACTCGCCATTAAGCGCCAATGCCGTGATACGGCCGTGCTTTATGGCCTGCATGATCGTGGGCTATTGCAGCCCGGTATGCTTGCCGATGTGAACGTGATTGATATGGACAAGATCAAGCTGGGCAAGCCTTGGCTGGCCTTTGATCTGCCCGCAGGTGGCAAGCGCTTGCTGCAAAAGGCCGATGGCTATGTGGCCACAATCAAGTCTGGCCAAATCACCTTCCGCGATGGCGTGATGCAGGGGCCAACCCCCGGCATTGTTCTGCGAGGCCCGCAGACTGAGCCGATGGCACTGGCCGCCGAATAAAGTAGAAAACGAAAAACGGGGGAGGCTGGGCGGATGCGACACATAGCAGTGGTTGGGTCCGGCCCAGCGGGTTACTACACAGCTGAAGCTGCACAGAAGAAATTTGGTGAAGATGTGCGGGTGGACATTATTGACCGCCTGCCGGTGCCTTATGGCCTGATCCGCTTTGGCGTGGCGCCGGACCACCAGTCAATTAAGGCTGTCCACAAACGCTATGAAGCTGTGAACCTGACTGACAATGTCCGCTTTGTTGGCAATGTCTCCGTTGGCCGTGATGTCAGCATTGAAGAACTTGGCGAAATTTATGATGCTGTTGTGCTGGCAACTGGGGCCCCGGCGGATCGGCGGCTTGGCATTCCCGGAGATGATTTGCCCGGTGTCATTGGCTCGGCGGCCTTTGTCGGTTGGTATAATGGCCACCCCGATTTTGCGAACCTCGACCCTGATTTAACGGGGCCGGGTGCCGTGATTGTTGGCAATGGCAATGTCGCGCTCGATGTTGCGCGGATCCTTTCCAAAAGCCGAAACGAGTTTGATGGCGCGGATATTGTGGCCCATGCCATTGACCGGTTGGAGCATTCCGGCATCCGTCGGATCACGCTGCTCGGCCGCCGGGGGCCGCACCAAATTGCCATGACTCCCAAAGAGCTCGGCGAACTGGGCCATCTGAGCCGCGCCACACCTGTGGTGAACCCTGCAGACTTGCCCCCCGAAGGCGATGACGCTTTGTTGGAGCCGGGGATGCGCAAATCCGTGGGGCATTTGCGCGACTTTGCGACGCATGCCGGCCCAGCACGCGACATTGCCATTGAGTTTGATTTCTTCGCCATGCCCGTCGCGATTGAAGGTGATGGCCGGGCCGAGCGCATCATTGTTGAAAAGACGCAGCTGGATGCCGATCTGCGCGCCGTGGGAACAGGCGAACGCTACATCCTGCCCTGCCATTTGGTGGTTGCGTGTATTGGTTATCAAACCCCGCCTATTGCAGGCGTTCCTTATGAACATGGCCGGGGGCGTTTTGCCAGCACCGATGGGCGAATTTTGCCCGGCCTCTATTGCGTCGGCTGGGCGCGCCGCGGCCCGACGGGCACAATTGGGACCAACCGGCCTGATGGCTATGCGATTATTGATCTGATTGCAGAAGATGTGCCCGGAAAAAGTGGCAAAATTGGCCGCCCTGCGCTCGATGCTCTGCTCGATGGGCGCGGGGTGGATATTGTCACCTTCCGCGATTGGCAGAAAATTGATGCTGCAGAAATTGCGCGGGCACGGGCGGGCGCACCGCGCGAAAAATTTGTCGCAATTGAGGAGATGATTGCCGCTCGGGGAAGCCCCAGCCGCTAAAGTGGCTTAGGGCAGTGGCTCATCTCCATCCAGGCTATGGCTTGCATCGCCAAAAGGGCCTTCCGCATCATCATGAATGGGTTCGCTATCATAGGCGTCCTCATCAATATGGCCGCTATGCACCATGTCTTCCATCCGGTCGATCAGGTCAGGCACATCATCTGAAATCACGTCTGCAGGGTCGTTTTTGCGGCCATGGTCCGACAAGCCAATGGGCCGCATATCAGACGACCGGCGCATATCGGCTGCATCCAAAACCTGTGCCGGGTCTTGTTGAGATTGGGGCACGCCATCTGGCGCGTCCAACAGGTTAGGCTGTTTGCGACTGTCCATAAATCCTCCGTCATTCTCCCGACAAAACTGACCTGCAGCATCGTTCGTTCCCTCCCTGCAGGCGGAACCCGGCTGGCAAGCGGAGGGTTACGCATTCCGCAAAGCGGAGATGAAGATGCCCAGCACTGATAAGATGATGCCCCTTGAGCTTTGGGCGGGCGTGGAATGCAGCATGGTCCGCATCGGGGACAGCTACCGCAACCAAAGTGAAGAGACAGGCCATGCCGCACGGCCCGGTGATCTGGATCTGCTGGCGGGGCTGGGCGTGAAAACACTGCGTTATCCCCTTTTGTGGGACAGCATAGCGCCCGATGCACCTGACCAATGCGACTGGCGCTGGGCGGATAGCCAATTGCACCGCCTGCGCGATTTGGGCCTTCGCGTCATTGCAGGCCTTGTCCATCATGGCAGCGGGCCGCGTTATACCAGCCTCGTTGACCCATTTTTTCCGGAAAAGCTGGCTGATTTTGCGGCACGCGCGGCAGAGCGTTACCCGTGGATTGATATGTGGACGCCCGTCAATGAACCCCTGACGACAGCCCGTTTTTCGTGCCTTTATGGTCATTGGTATCCTCATCAGCGCGATTTTGGGGCTTTTGTGCGGGCATCCATCTACCAATGCCGGGGCGTTGCGCTGGCTATGGACGCCATTCGTCAGGTCAATCCCAAGGCACAATTGGTGCAGACGGAAGATCTTGGCCGCAGCTTTTCCACCCGCCGCCTTGCCTATCAGGCCGCACATGAAAACCAGCGCCGCTGGCTGAGCTTAGACGCGTTGACGGGGCGCGTGACGCCAAAGCATCGCTGGCACCCGCTTTTGTTAAAGCTGGGCGTTACAGAGGCCGACTTGGCCGAACTTCAGGCCGGGCGCGGCATACCCAATGTCTTGGGGATAAACCATTATCTGACCAGTGATCGCTATCTGGATGATCGAGTTGATCTTTACCCCCAGCTCCCCATTGGCGGGAATGGGCGGCATCTGTATGTCGACACCGAGGCCGTGCGTGTGCCAGAGACGGATGGCCGGCTGGGCCTATCCCCGCGGCTGCGCGAAGCATGGGACCGGTATCGCCTGCCGCTGGCAGTGACCGAGGCGCATAATAGCTGCACGCGCGAAGAACAGCTGCGCTGGTTTACGGATGTGTGGGCAAGTGCCCAGCAACTGCGCCAACACGGCGTCGATATCCGCGCAGTTACCTTATGGTCGGTCTTTGGGGCGGTCGACTGGTGCTCACTGCTCACGCAGCGGGATGGGAGGATTGAGCCGGGGTTGTTTGACATGACTGGGCCCCAGCCGCGGCCCACGCTTGTTGCAAAGGCAGCCGCAGACATTGCCCGCACAGGCCAGTTTCATCACCCCATATTGGACACGCCCGGCTGGTGGGCGCGCGACAATCGCTTCATTCGGGAGGGGAATTTAAGGCGGCGCAATGTCGCCACGCCTGCATCCCGCCCGCTTTTGATTACAGGTGCCACAGGTACGCTCGGGGGCGCGCTGATGCGCATCTGCGCTTTGCGGGGCATCCACCATATTGGCACCACGCGCGATGTGCTGGACATTACAGACGCAGAGGCAATTAGCCGCACTATGGTTCAGCTAAACCCTTGGGCCGTTATAAATGCTGCGGGCTTTGTCCGTGTTGCAGAGGCGGCGCAGATGCGCGACCGCTGCTTTGCTGAAAATATCATTGGGCCCGAACTTTTGGCACAGGCCTGTGCGCACCACGGCCTTCCCTTTGTAACCTTTTCCTCCGACCTTGTTTTTGATGGGGCCGTTGGCCGACCCTATGTCGAAGATGATCCCACCAACCCACGCTGCACCTATGGGGCCAGCAAATCCGCTGCCGAACGGCTGGTAACATCAGCTTGGGAGCAAAGCCTTGTCATTCGCACCAGCGCCTTTTTCGGCCCGTGGGATCGATATAATTTTGTCTGGCAGACACTGCACCAATTGCATCACGGGCAAAGCATCTGGGCCAGTGCTGAGCAGTGCGTATCGCCCACTTATGTGCCTGATCTGGTCAATGGCGCGCTCGACCTATTATTAGATGGAGAGCATGGCATTTGGCACCTTGCCAACCAGGGTGAGATTAGCTGGTTCGATCTGGCGCGTGAAACAGCCCGTCAAGCGAAGCTCGACCTCAGTCTGATCCGCACCGAGGTGCAAGGCGACGCTCGCTCTACTGCGCTCTCAACGGGGCGGGGGCTCGTTTTGCCTAGCTTAGATCACGCGCTTGCAGCTTATGCCGCCGAGAATGAAGTGGCGTGGGCGGCCTGACGCCCAAAATTGTCGACATGGCGCTAACTGTTCTACTTGAATAATACAGTGTTTCGTCCCATGTTAGGGCGAAATAAGAGGAGACAGTTGTGGCCACTTCTGCCCAAGACACTGACATCAAGCTGACTGCGCCCGAGCCGGTGCCCGTTGTCACGCCGCAAAAGGCCGCGGGCCTTGTGCCCATTGATGACAGCAAAAAGTCTGCACTGGAGGAAAAAGCTGAGTCTTTTGTGGAAGAGCTTGCCGCACTGGACGTCAACTCCCCTGAATTTGGCAAGAAGGTCGATCAGCTCGTTAATATGGGCCGCCGCGAAATTGCGGAAGCTGCTGGCCAATCCAACCGCTTTCTCGATCGCCCCGTCCGCGCGATGGACAAGGAGTCTGGCGTGGGCGCCGATTTGGCTGAACTGCGCCGGACAATTGAAGATTTAGACCCCGGGAAGAAGGATGATCTTTTTGCCCGCAAGAAGATTTTCGGGATCATCCCATGGGGCAGCAAACTGCGCGATTATTTTGACAGCTACAAATCAAGCCAAGGCCATATTGCCTCGATCCTGTCGCACCTTGCCTCGGGCAAAGATGAGCTGCTGAAGGACAATGCCGCCATTGATGTTGAACGGCAGACTTTATGGGGGGCCATGGGGCGGCTGGAACAGATGATCCATGTCTCCAAGGCTTTGGATGCGCGGCTGGAAGCCAAGGCAGCAGACATTGAAATCAGCGATCCTGCCAAGGCCAAGGCCATCCGTGAAACGGCGCTCTTCTACACGCGCCAGCGCACGCAGGATCTGCTTACGCAAATGGCGGTGACCGTGCAAGGTTATCTCGCGCTCGATTTGGTCAAAAAGAACAATGTGGAATTGATTAAAGGTGTCGACCGCGCATCGACCACAACAGTCGCGGCGCTCCGCACGGCTGTCACTGTCGCCCAAGCGCTGGTCGGGCAGAAGCTGGTGCTCGATCAGATCACCGCGCTCAACACGACAACGGCAAACATCATCGATTCTACGGGCGAGATGCTGAAAAACCAGACCGGCCTGATCCATGAACAGGCAGCAAGCTCCACAATCCCCGTGGAAACGCTGCAGCGCGCCTTCCAGAATATCTATGTGACAATGGACCAAATCGACACGTTCAAGGCCAAGGCGCTTGTCTCGATGAAGACCACCGTTGAAACGCTGGAAAGCGAAGTCGAAAAGTCCAAAGGCTATATCGCACGTGCCGAGGGCCAATCGCAGGCAGCGATTGACCATGCTGGCCCCAGCCCTTTCACTCCAGTGGAGTAAGCCAAGGCCATGCGCAGTGATGAGGTTTTAGCCCGCGCAGAAGCCGCCTTGCAGCGCCATGGCGGCCGATCGCGCCTGCAGCAGCGGGCGCTGACGCGGATGATTACTGCGGGCAAAATCAAAGCGAAGCGGGCGGCATGGACCACCATTGGCTTTCTGATTGGCGTTCCCGCCTTTGCGCTGTTTATTAAACCCATTGGGCTGATGGGCTTTTTGCTGGCGATCATGGCCTATTTTGGCGCGCTATTGGCGGCCATTTTGCTGCCCGCGGGCGGCTATATCCCGCCTGAAAAACTGCCCGAAGCCCCGCTAAAAGCCTTGCCACTTTCCACCGAAGCCTGGCTGTCCAGCCAGCGGCGCGCCTTGCCGCCCCCTGCCCAACGATTGAGCGACGGCATTGGCCTGAAGCTGGAACAACTGGCCCCACAGCTCCAGACACTCAATGAACGCGAACCGGCCGCGATGGAAATCCGCCGTCTGATTGCGGATGAACTGCCAGAGCTGGTCAACGGCTATCTGCGCGTGCCCCAACATCTGCGCCGTGATGGCCTCAATGGGATGAGCCCGGATAAGCAATTGGTCGAAGGGCTGACGGTCGTTGACGCCGAACTGCAACGGATGAGCGAACAACTGGCCAGTGGCGATCTGCACAAGCTGGCAACTCAAGGCCGCTACCTCGAACTAAAATATCAGGGTGATCCCGAAGGCTAAAGAACGCCCGCCCTTGCTTTTCCCGTCACTTTCCGCCAATGGCCGCTCTCCCCAAGTGGGGACTCGAAGAAAGCCGGAGGGGCGTTCGCATGGGGCGGCGTCAGCGATCGGCATGGAAAGGCAAGCTTTATGGCTCTTTACGAGCACGTATTTCTTGCGCGTCAGGACTTGGCCCAAGCCCAAGTCGACGCGCTGGCGGCAAACGCCACGACCATCATCGAATCAAACGGTGGCAAGGTTTCGAAGACCGAAACCTGGGGTCTGCGCACCCTCGCCTATAAGATCGCGAAGAACCGCAAGGCGCATTATGTGATGCTTGCCTTTGAAGCACCGGGCACGGTTGTTGCCGAGCTGGAGCGTCAGACGCAGATCAACGAAGACGTCATCCGCTATATGACCATCAAGGTCGATGCGCAGGAAGCCGGTCCGTCGGTGATGATGCGCAAGGGTGAACGCGACCGCAAGCCGCGCCGCGACGACGAACAAGAATTCTAAGGAAGGCGAAAACACATGGCACGCCCATTTTTCCGCCGGCGCAAGAGCTGCCCCTTTGCAGGCAAGAACGCGCCGAAGATCGATTATAAGGACGTCCGTCTGCTTCAGGGCTTTGTCTCTGAACGCGGCAAGATTGTCCCCTCGCGCATCACTGCTGTGTCTGCAAAGAAGCAGCGTGAACTGGCTCAGGCCATTAAGCGCGCCCGCCACATCGGGCTTCTGCCCTTCATCGTGAAGTAAGGAGCACACCCGATGGAAGTCATCCTGCTTGAACGCGTCGAAAAGCTCGGCCAGATCGGTGATGTTGTCACCGTGAAGAACGGCTTTGCTCGCAACTATTTGTTGCCGCGCAACAAGGCGCTCCGCGCCAACGAAACCAACCGCAAACTGTTCGAAGCCAATAAGGCGAAGATCGTTGCGGACAATGATGCCAAGCGTAAGGACGCCGAAGCGGCCTCGAAGGGCATTGACGGCGCATCCGTTACGCTGATCCGTCAGGCCTCGAACACGGGCCAGCTTTACGGTTCAGTTGCCGTGCGCGACATTGTCGAAGCACTGGTTGCTGATGGTAAGAAGGTGTCGAAGCAGCAGGTCGTGCTGGATAAGCCGATCAAGGCCATTGGCGTCTATGACGTTAAGGTTTCGCTGCACCCGGAAGTTTCGGTGACGGTGAAGATCAACGTCGCCCGCTCGCCGGAAGAAGCTGATCTGCAGAGCCAGGGCGTGGATATCCTTGCCCAGATGTTCGAAAAGGACGTCGCAGGCTTTACCGAAGACTTTGATCCCAATGCCGAACCCGGCACAATTTCAGAAGAAGCCCCGGCTGAAGCTGCAGCCGCGGATGAAGGCGAAGACGCCTAATCTTCGGGACAGTCCGGTTAGGGAAAAGGCCGGCCATTTGGTCGGCCTTTTTCTTTTGGGGCAGCGCGCTTAAAGAACGCGCATGACACAGATTTCCCCTACCGATGATGCCCGCCACCTGCTGACGCAATTGGGCGTCGCCAAGCCCTTTTGGACCAAGGGCAAACGTGCCGTTGCCAGCCCAGTTGATGGGTCGATCATCGCGCAGGTGGAAGATGCCAGCACCGATCAAGCCGCAGAAGCGGCCGCGCGCGCCGAAACTGCGTTCCACAGCTGGCGGCAGGTGCCAGCCCCTGTGCGGGGAGAGCTTGTCCGCCGCCTTGGCATGGCGCTGCGCACCCACAAGGACGCACTTGGCCGCCTTGTCACGCTGGATTGCGGCAAGCCGATTTCTGAAGGCTTGGGCGAAGTTCAGGAAATGATCGACATTTGCGATTTCGCCGTCGGCCTTTCTCGTCAGCTTTATGGCCTTACCATCGCGAGCGAGCGCCCGCTGCACAAGATGACGGAAACATGGCACCCACTGGGCCCGGTGGCGATCATCACTGCCTTCAACTTCCCCGTCGCTGTCTGGTCGTGGAATGCCGCGCTTGCCCTTGTCTGTGGCAATTCGGTCATTTGGAAGCCATCTGAAAAAACCCCGCTGACTGCCCTTGCGGTGCAGGCGATTTTCGAGAGCGTGGCACAAGAGATGCCCGAAGCGCCCGCGCATCTTTCCCAGCTGGTGCTGGGCGGCGCGGATGTCGGGGCCGCGCTGGTCGATGAGGGCCGCATACGGCTGGTATCAGCAACGGGCAGCACGCGCATGGGCCGCTTGGTCGGCCAGCGCGTTGCACGCCGCTTTGGCCGGTCGCTGCTGGAATTGGGCGGCAATAATGCGACCATTGTTACGCCCAGTGCCGATATGGATTTGGCACTGCGAGCCTCTGCCTTTGGCTTTATGGGCACCAGCGGCCAGCGCTGCACCTCGTTGCGTCGCCTGTTCCTCCACCGATCCATTCATGATGACTTTTTAGAACGCATGAAGGCGGCTGCCGCTTCCGTCCGCATTGGCGATCCGCGCGATCCGGATAGCCTGATGGGCCCGCTGATTGATGAGGCCAGCTTTGATGCGATGCAATCTGCTTTGGCCGCTGCACGCGCTGTGGGGGGCCGCGTGACGGGTGGAGACCGGCTCGATCGCCCTGGCGCCTATGTCACCCCAGCCATTGTCAGCATGGCCAAGCAGCGCGGCCTGATGTTGAGTGAGACATTCGCGCCTATTCTCTATGTGTGCGCCTATAATGATCTGGACGAGGCGATTGCGCTTCAAAATGCCGTGCCGCAGGGGCTTTCCTCCTCCATCTTCACCAATGATCTGCGCGAGGCAGAGCTGTTTACCTCCGCCGCAGGCAGTGATTGCGGCATTGCCAATGTCAACATCGGCACATCCGGCGCGGAAATTGGCGGCGCCTTTGGTGGCGAGAAGGAAACTGGCGGCGGCCGCGAGTCGGGCTCTGACAGTTGGAAGGCCTATATGCGCCGCCAAACCAGCACGCTAAACTATGGCCGCGCCTTGCCGTTGGCGCAGGGCGTGAGCTTCGATCTATAATTGCGTGCCTAAGGCCCCACCCTCTCGACCTTTGACGCACACGGGGCTAGGCGGAATCACTTTCCCCCGCTAAGGCCCGGCCATGTCCCAGATCACGCCCGAAATCGTTGCCGAACACGGCTTTTCCCCGGAAGAATATCAGCGCGTTCTCCACGCCATGGGGCGCGAGCCGAACTTGACGGAACTTGGTATCTTCTCGGTCATGTGGTCCGAGCATTGCTCGTACAAATCCTCCCGCGTGCATCTGAAAAAGCTGCCCACCAGCGCGCCTTGGGTGATCCAAGGGCCGGGCGAAAATGCCGGCGTGATTGATATTGGTGATGGCGATGCTGCCATTTTCAAAATGGAAAGCCACAACCACCCTTCGTATATTGAGCCTTATCAGGGGGCAGCAACAGGCGTTGGCGGCATTTTGCGCGATGTGTTCACCATGGGCGCACGACCCGTTGCGAATATGAATGCGCTGCGCTTTGGCCGGCCCGATCACCCCAAAATGCGCCACCTGATTTCCGGCGTGGTGCGTGGCATTGGTGGCTATGGCAATTGCGTGGGCGTGCCGACGGTCGGTGGTGAAGTGAATTTCCACCCGGCTTATGATGGCAATATTCTGGTCAACGCAATGACAGTGGGCGTCGCAAAGACGGACAAGATTTTTTATTGCGCGGCTGCCGGCATTGGAAACCCTGTGGTCTATGTTGGCTCTAAAACGGGGCGCGATGGCATTCATGGCGCAACCATGGCTTCGGCCGATTTCACTGAGGATTCAGAGGAAAAACGCCCCACAGTGCAAGTGGGTGATCCGTTCACCGAAAAGCTGCTGATTGAGGCGTGCTTGGAATTGATGGCGTCTGACGCGATTGTCGCCATTCAGGATATGGGGGCAGCGGGCCTCACCTCCTCCTCCGTCGAAATGGCGTCGAAGGGCGGCGTGGGCATTGAGCTCAACATGAACAACGTGCCGTGCCGTGAAACGGGCATGACGCCGTATGAAATGATGCTCTCTGAAAGTCAGGAGCGGATGTTGATGGTGCTCAAGCCCGGCCGCGAGGCTGAAGCCGAAGCCATCTTCCGCAAATGGGAGCTGGATTTCGCTGTCATCGGCAAGATCACCGATACCGGCCATATGGTCCTGACCTTCAATGGCGAGACAGTGGCGGATATTCCGCTTGCCCCGCTGGCGGATGAAGCGCCCGAATATGAGCGGCCCTATGTCAGCCAAGCTGAATATAAAGCCTGGGCCAAAGTCCCCTCGCTGGGTGATGTGCCCAACAGCACAGATTTGGGTGCCGATTTAGTAACGCTCATGGCCTCGCCCGATATTGCCTCGCGCCGCTGGATTTGGGAGCAATATGACAACAAGGTTGGCGGTGATACCGTGCAGGCCCCGGGCGGTGATGCCGCTGTTGTCCGCGTCCACGGCTCTGCCAAGGCGCTGGCCATCGCGACCGATTGCACCCCGCGCTATTGCTATGCGGACCCCTATGAGGGCGGCAAACAGGCTGTGGCCGAAACCTATCGCAACATCTCGGCTGTTGGCGCAACCCCGCTGGCCATTACCAACTGCCTCAACTTCGCCAACCCGCAACGCCCTGAAATCATGGCGCAAATTGTCGGTTGCTTGGAAGGCATGGGCGATGCCTGCCGTGCGCTTGATTACCCCATCGTCTCAGGCAATGTCTCGCTCTACAATGAATCTAAGGCAACGGGCGGCGGCTCTGCCATTTTGCCGACCCCGGCGATTGGCGGCGTTGGCCTGATTGCGGATTGGAGCAAGGCCGCAACTATTGCCTTCAAAAAAGCAGGCGATGCCATCTGGTTGATTGGCGAGCCGGGCCGTCATTTGGGCCAATCTATTTGGCTGCGCGAAGTGCATGGCCGGGAAGAAGGGGAAGCCCCCAAGGTTGATCTGGCGGCAGAACGCGCGCGCGGCGAACAGGTCCGCGCGCTGGTGCTCAATGGCGTGGCAACCGCCGTGCATGATATTTCGGATGGTGGCTTGCTGGTCGCCATTGCCGAAATGGGCTTAGCGGGACGTGTTGGCGCGGAATTGGACTCGCTGACCACAGCCGAAGCCTTTGGCGAAGATCAGGGCCGCTACATTGTGACCACAGCGCCCGATGCCGTCATTGAAGGCGCCGTGCGCATTGGTACCGTGGGCGGCGACAGCGTGGCCGGTGTGGCGCTGGATGCCCTGCGCACCGCGCATGAAGGCTTCTTCCCCGCTTTGATGAACGGCTAAAGCGCGTTTACGCGAACCGCGCGCCTTCAATGGCAAGCGGCGCAAAGCGGATGAGGCGGCTCGTAGCCACAGCTGCCTGACGGTTGACGACGGCCAGCTTATAGTCCGGGTCCGTCACCATGGCCAAAAAGGCACCCGCATTGGGGTAAGCAGCAATGAAGGCGGCGTCCCAATGCTCGTCCGCTGGCCCTGTGACAACCGCTTCCAGTTTGCCGCGCCAAATAATCTGCCCGCCCAGCCGCTCAAAAATCGGGCCACTGGTGGTGCCATATTCTTCATAGGCGCGGGCCCCCGTCCAGCCTTTGCCAGCGTGCTCATGGCCGTCTGGATAGGCCGCCAGATCGCGATAGCGCACAAGGTTGAGCATATTGATCGGCGTGTCGCGTGGCAGCGATTTGAATAGATCAAAAGCGGCGCGTGTTGGGTCCACATAGCTTTCCATCATTGCGCAACATCCTCTCCTGCCGGGCAGTCGCCCTGATGCTTACCCGTGATTTTCGCATGGAAGCGAATGGGCGGCTTGTCTGATTTTGGCATGGGGCCTTTCAGCGTATCATAGGGCATATCCGGCTCAATCCGGACGACAGCTTCCAAGGCAAATTCCGTCCCTTCATAAGGGCCATGGGCTGCAATCAGCGTGCGGCCTGCCTTGCCGGGATGCGCGCAGGTGATGACGGCATCTAATGTGCCGCGATAGAGCGAAAAGCTTTCAAAGCTGCACGCGCCAGATTCACGGCCACCAATCACAGTGGCATTTGGGCTGCGCGCCTGTTCGGCAGACAAACACATTGCGGCCTGTCGTGTCTTATTGCTCAGCTGTTCAGCCAGCATCCGGTCTGCCTGCGATAAGGGCGCGGGATAGTTGGTCAAATCAATGCTGTCGGCAATCAGGCTCGTCTGCCAAAAGCCGGGGCGAAGCACAGTCTTTACAGGCGTAGATTGGCGGGCCGCAGAAGCCGCGGCCGTCTTGCCTGATTGCACGGGATTGGCCGCCTTCTCGCACGCAGCGGAGAGCAAAAGCAGCAACAGGGCAGTCAGGCGTAAGGTCATGGCCGTCGTCCTGCCCGTGTCCGCTGCAAACTGCAATCCCGGCAATAGCGAATGGGCACGATCAACTGCCCCAATGGTCGCGACCTAGGCCGCTTGGGGAGCCGCCAAGAAGTTATAGGGATCAATGCCGCTTGCACGATAGCGTTGATGCGCCACATGATATTGGCTTGGCGCACCAATATTCATCCGCGCGCGCGCCGCCTCGAGCGGTTCGGCCAATAGCGCCCGAATATCCTGCTCAAAAATCCGCTGGGCGGCTTTGCCATGACGTTGCGCCTCAGCAACGGCGGCATAAACGGGCGCATCCGTGCCAAAGCGACGCTTCAACTCATAGGCCCCGGCCCAAGCAATCAACAAGCTGCCCCAGGCGCGGTCCTGCCCATAAGTAAAGCCCAAGGCGCATTGTTCGCCCAGCGCATCGCGGCCATAGCCTGTCAGAATATGCAGCAAGTCATGCGTGTCGCGCAGGCGGTTGGCATACCATTGCAGCTGATCTTGAAAAACGGGGCGACCAACGCGCATTTTATCGCTTTCCGCGACCAAGCCAGCAGCCGACAGGCCTTCACGCCGCATAAAGGCAACATAGGCGTGCGCGACAGAATTTTCGGGCAGCTTCAACAGCGCCTCATGATCATCCAAAATCGGCGGCAGATAAGGCTCGCTCTCCATCAACTGGCGGCCCCGCGCGCTTTCACAAAAAGCGCGTGCATCTGCCCAGAAGGACCGGCGCGGCAAACATTCAAAGATCCGAAAGACCTGCTCAGTATCTTCCTTATCCCTAATCAACTGCCGAAAATGCCCCATTGCCTTGAAGGGACGGAACCGCAGCTTTTCGCGCCGGGGGTCTGAAAATTGAGTCGGTGTCATAGCTCGATGGCTATAAGCCACTGACATTATTGTCAATAACCTCCAAATGCTTAGCCAAGGGTGCAGATGTTTCCTGTCGCCTCCCATTGCGCCGGGCGGACACTGGCCCTAGTTTCCACCTCATGTCCCTCATCATCCGCACCACGCTGGACGAGCCGGAAACCGGCCAGAGCTTTGTCCCCCACCGCCCCACGCGGCCGCCAAAATCAGATGGGGGGAAGAAGTTTAAGATCGTCAGCGATTATGAACCGGCGGGCGATCAGCCCACCGCCATTGCCGAATTGGTGGCGGGGATTGGCCAAGGCGAGAAAGATCAGGTGCTGCTCGGCGTCACCGGCTCGGGCAAAACCTTTACCATGGCAAAGGTGATTGAGGCCGTACAACGCCCGGCGCTGGTGCTGGCGCCTAACAAAATTTTGGCCGCGCAGCTTTATGGCGAGTTCAAGAATTTCTTCCCCGACAATGCGGTCGAATATTTCGTCAGCTATTA
>JBEEOY010000130.1:0-3525 GCA_041191345.1 Pseudomonadota bacterium | reverse complement strand
ATTGCAGAAGCTGCCCTCGATATGGGCCTGACACTGGAAACGGCCCGGAACTATAGCAAGCGCATTTACGCACAATTGGATGTGCGTGGGCAGGCAGAGCTGGTCCGCTATGTTCTCCATAGCGGCGCGCGCTTCGCTTAACTGGCAGATCCGCGCACCAATTGGCCCGGACGTGCGCCTGTTGCTTCATCATAACGACGGATGATGGCGCCTGAGACAATTGTGGCATCATAGCCCGTTGCCTTTTGGTCCAATCTGCGGCCGCCAGCTGGCAGATCATGCGCGATATGCGGCAGAGCAATGCTCAACCGGTCCATATCAATCACATTGATGTCCGCCTTGGCCCCCAGTTTCAGGATCCCGCGGTCCATAAGGCCCACGGCGCGCGCTGATTTGGCTGACAGCATATGAATGGCCTGTGCCATATCAATGGATTGGGCGGCTCCATTGCGGACCCAGTGCTCCAGCAAGAATGTCGAATAGCTGGCATCGCAAATGGCTCCATAATGCGCGCCGCCATCACCCAAGGCGGGGACACAATCAGGGTGCATCAGCATTTCATAGGCTGAATCGAGCTTGCCATCCTCAAAATTGCCCAGCGTTGCGAGGAACATCCCCTTGCCGCCCGTTTCAACAAATCGGTCATAGACCAAGGCTTCGGGCGTTGTGCCTTTGGCCGCTGCCATGGCGGCGAAACTCATATCGGGCGTGGGTGCGTAATTTGGAGGATTGTCCAGCGGGAACATCCAGCGCCAATTGCGTCCAAGGGCGTTAAACGGGTGTCCTTCGGCCGGAGTTTCAGTGAGCAACGCGGCCCGCAAGGCAGGGTCGCGCATCGCTTGCACCTTTTCAGCCAAGGGCAAATGCGCAATTTTTTCCCAGCTTGGGCAGAGAATGAACGGGTGGACAGACAGTTCGAGCCCGCCAATCAGGCCAATCGGCCTCGGCATCACTTGCGCCGTAATGTGCCGACCTGCAGCTTTGCTCTGCTCCATCATTTCCAGAACGCGCCGCCAACGTGGCGGGCCTTCATTGCCAGAAGCTAGGGTGAACGTCGCTGGGCGGCCACAGGCAGCCACGACGTCATCAATAATCGGGTATTCAGCGTCCCAGCCGCGGAAAGCATCGAGCACAATTTGCAAAGTGCCATGCCCGGCATCCGCCATGCCCATGCAGATTTCACGCAGTTCGCGCACATCAGCGTCAAAGCTGGGAATGCTGCCGCCATCAGCGGTTTTATGGATGGAAAGCCGTGATGTGGCAAAGCCAAGGGCACCCGCGCGCATCGCCTCTTTCGAAAGCGCGCGCATTTGGGCCAGATCAGCATCTGTTGCGGGCTCTTGGCGTGCGCCGCGTTCTCCCATCACATAAACGCGCAAGGGCGAATGTGGCAGATAGGCCGCGACATCAATGTCGCGCCGCCCTTGTGCAACGCGGTCAAGATATTGAGGGAATGTCTCCCAATCCCAAGGCAGCCCTTCCGCCATGACGACGCCGGGAATATCCTCCACGCCTTCCATAACGTTGATCAGCATATCATGGTCTTCACGGCGGCACGGCGCAAAGCCAACCCCGCAATTGCCCATAACGGCTGTTGTCACTCCATGCGCGGACGAAGGGGCCAATTCTTCCGACCAGATGGCTTGTCCATCATAATGCGTGTGCACATCCACAAAGCCGGGTGTCACCAACCGGTGGCGGGCATCAATTTCTTCTGCGCCATGGCCAGAAACAGCTCCAATGGCTGCAATTTTTCCGTCTTTGACGGCGATATCCGCATCGCGCAGCGCGCCGCCTGTGCCATCGGCCAGTGTGCCATTGCGGATCACCAGATCAAAATCGGCAGCCATAGGTCTTCCCCTCATTATCTGCGGTGTTGCTGTCGCAATCTGCCGCCCTTTTCGGCTCAGGCGCTAGCGGCGAGAGCCGGATAATCCACATAGCCTTTTTCTTCGCCCGTGTAGAGCAGGCTATAATCAGGCTTTGCAAGCGGCGCGCCGGTTTTCAGTCGGGCGACAAGATCGGGGTTCGCAATGAAGGCGCGTCCAAAGCTAACGGCGTCTGCACGGCCCGCCTCTATGAGCGCTCGGCCCGTTTCAGCAGTCAGCATGTTATTCGCGATAATCGGCGCACGGCAGTTATCGCGCACAAACCCCAGCGTGTCCAAATCTTTCAGCCCCATATCCAACACATGAATATAAGCGAGATCCAGGGCGTCAGCGCCTTGCAGCAAGGGCGCAAAAGTTGCGGCGGGGTCTGCCACATCCATGCCATTATAGGGGTTGCCTGGCGAAATGCGCAAAGCGACACGGCCGCTGCCAATGGCATCTGCCATGGCCTTGAGCACCATCAGCGGAAAGCGCACGCGGTTTTCCGCGCTGCCGCCAAAGTCATCAGTCCGCTGGTTGCTGGCCGGATTGAGGAATTGGTTAATCAAATAGCCGCTAGAGGCATGGAGCTCGACCCCGTCAATTCCGGCAGCCCGGGCGTTGCGCGCGGATTGTGCGAATTCTTCCGCCAAGGCAGGCAATTCGTCTGCTGCCAGCGCGCGTGGCGCGGCAGTGGGGGCCGGCACGCCATCAGGCCCGGGAACCCTGTCAGGGCAGGGCAGGGCAGACGGTGCAATTACATCTGCCTCATAGCCCCGATTGGCTGGCACAACGACGCGGCCGCAATGCATAATTTGCATCACAATCTGCCCGCCTTCGGCATGGACTGCCTCAGCCACCTTGGCCCAGCCATCAATCTGCGCTTGCGACCAAATACCCGGTGTGCGCCAATAGCCTTTGCCAACCGCGCTGGGCTGTGTCCCTTCAGTCACGATCAACCCGGCGCTTGCGCGCTGGCGATAATAGTCGACCATCAGCGGGCCTGGCACATCGTCCGGCCCAGCCCTGTCTCGCGTCATGGGAGACATGACAATCCGGTTGGACAGATGGAGATCGCCTAAGCTAAGCGAGTCGAAAAGGGGGTTTGTCATTCGAATCTTCTTATTGTGGACGCGGGTTGACCGCAATTTGCGTTGCACATTATTCATGACTTTACGCAAATCAAGGAGAGATGTCCGATGTCGATGGGCTTTGAGGGGAAAGTGGCACTGGTAACGGGTGCAAGTGGCGGCATTGGCCGCGCGTCAGCCATGGCCTTTGCAGCTGCAGGTGCTAAGGTGGTTGTCTCGGACGTGAATGAGCAGGGCGGCACCGAAACGGTGGATCTGATCATCGCTGCGGGTGGCGCAGCTGTCTTTCAGCGTTGCGATGTATCTCAAGCAGGCGAAGTGAAGGCGCTCGTCCAGCGTGCCGTAGCAGAATATGGTCGGTTGGATTGCGCGCTCAACAATGCGGGCATCAACAATCTTGGGTCAAATGAATATGAGGATGATGTCTGGGCACGCGCCATTGGCATTAATTTGACGGGTGTCATGATGTGTATGCGCGAAGAGGCAGAGGTCATGCTGGCGCAAGGGGGTGGGGCAATTGTTAACACCGCATCCATCAATGGTCTTGTCGGCAATGGCGCGCAGCC
>JBEEOY010000129.1:0-12047 GCA_041191345.1 Pseudomonadota bacterium | reverse complement strand
CGAATGAAGCGATCAGCATGAAAGCCTGTGGCCAGCACCAGCACATCCAGCGGATGGAAAGTGCCATCTTTCATCCGCACGCCGTCTGGCTCAACCCGATCAATGCTGCCGGTTTCAACATAGACATTGGGCTTTTGCACATGATCATAATAGCACCAGCTATAAATCAGCCGCTTGCACGCCGCGCGATAATTGGGGCGCAGCTTTTCTCGCAACACGGGGTCTTTAATGCTGTCTTCCAAATGCTGGCGGCACAACTCTTCAATCTCGGCCATTTCCGGGCCATCAATATTGGTGATGCCTTCGGTAAAGCGGATGATGGCTGCCCAATAGTCCTTGTTATAGCGGATCTCATCAATCAGCTTGGGGTCGCGGCGGAAGGCCTCGCGCTCTTCCTCCGTATAGTCAAATTGCGGGACGGGCATGACCCATTGGGGGGATCGTTGCAGCGCCACGATTTGCTTGGCGCGACCTGTAAGCGCGGTTAAAATTTGAATGCCGGTGGAGCCGCAGCCGACAATGCCAATGCGGCTGCCGTCTAGGGGCGCGCTATCATCCCAGCGGGCGCTGTGAAAGGCATGGCCTTTAAAGCTGTCGAGCCCCGGAATATTGGGTATTTTGGGGTGGTGGAGCACGCCAGAGGCGGCAATCACAATATCCACCTCATGCACGCTGCCATCGGCCACGCTCACGGTCCATGTCGCGTTTGCCTCGTCATAGACGCTGCTCGTCACTTCGCTGTTGAAGCGGATATAGGGCATCACGCCAAAATCAGCGGCGACCTTTTCAAAATAGCGGCGGATCTCGGCGCCACCGCAATAATAGCTGCTCCAGTCCGGGTTCGGCGCAAAGCTGTAAGTATAGGCGTGCGCCGGTACGTCGCAGGTGAGCCCGGGATAGCGATTGTCACGCCAAGTGCCGCCCAAAGCCCCTGTTTTCTCAAGGATGACGAAATTCTTCTCACCGCGTTCCAGCAGTTTAATGCCGGCCAGAATGCCAGCCATGCCAGCACCAATGATGACGTAGCGTTTCTCTTTCATCTCACCCTCTCCTCGCGCTGCCCGCATTATCGGGCCGCTTTATGCTTTGGGATATGCAGTGCGAGACGGGCTCGGTAAATCGTCCAAACGGCCTAAATTGAGCAAAATTTAAGCTGCTCAGCCAGGATTTACCCCCGCAATTCAGTCTTCAAGACTTTGCCGGACGCATTGCGGGGAAAGTCTGCCACAAAGATAAAACTGCGCGGGACCTTGTAATTGGCCATATTCTCGCGCGACCAGGCAATCAGCTCTTCCGCACGGGCCTCGGTGCCGGGGCGGAGCACAACATAGGCTTTGCCCACTTCGCCCATGCGATCATCAGGAACGCCAACAACGGCGACCATTGAAATGGCGGGGTGCGCGGCCAACAGCTTTTCAATTTCTGCCGGGTAACAATTAAACCCGCCAGAAATATACATATCCTTCTTACGATCAGTAATGCGGACATAGCCATTGGCGTCCATTGTCCCAACATCGCCGGTGTGGAGCCAGCCTTGCGCATCAATGGCTTCGGCTGTTGCTTCTGGATCATCAAGATAGCCCAGCATCACGCCCTGCCCGCGCACCAGAATTTCGCCAGTTTCGCCACGGGGCACTTCTTGGCCTGCCTCATCGGCAATGATCACCTCATTGCCCGGAATGGCAGCGCCGCAGGTCTGCGCAATCAGCTCCACCGCGTCGCCCGGGCGACAGCTGGTGATGTTGACACATTCGGTCATCCCATAAGCGGTGATGATATCCACCATGCCCAATTCTTTGCGAATACGGTCAATCAGCACCGGCGGCACAGTCGCCGCGCCCGTTGTTCCACCGCGCAGCGAGCTGATGTCAAAGGGATTTGCCTCCAACTCATCCAACAACATCTGAAAGATTGTTGGCGGGCCGGGCAGGAAGGAGATGCGATCCTCTACAATGTGGCGGATGGCCGCCTTCACATCAAATTGCGGCATGGGGACCATGACAGCCCCGGCAATCAGGCAAGCGACCCAGCCCACCTTCATGCCAAAGCTATGGAAAAACGGGTTCGCAATGAGATAACGTTCACCGGCGGATAGGCCCGTATTGCCAATCCACACACCGCATTGCGGGATCACGCGGCCATAGGTCATCAGCACGCCCTTGGGCACGCCTGTCGTCCCGCTGGTGAACATAATGTCAGACACATGGTCTGGCGTCACTTGGGCCAAGGCAGCAAGAACCGCAGGGTCATCGGCACCCTTGCCGCTTGCAGGAAAGCCAGAAAAACCCTCATCCAGCAGGACCTGCTCTTGCAGATCGGGCAGGTCTTCCCCAGCCAACAGCGCCGGGAAATCAATCCCCAAAAAATCGCGCACAGTAAAAATCATCCGCGCGCGCGTGCGGCGGAGAATGTCACCGGCCTCACGGCCCTTTAACCGCGTGTTGAGCGGGATGACGGCAGCCCCACAAGTCATGGCGGCCAAGGCGGCCACCACCCATTCGCGGCTATTGGGTGCCCAAATGGCAATCCGGTCCCCATGCGTCACACCGCGCGCCAACAGCGCCGAGGCTGCCGCCCGGCTTTCCGCCCAAAGGCGATTAAAGCTCCACACCTCGCCGCGTTCCAGCACCGCCGGGGCATCGCCCCAGCGTTCGGCCGCCAATTGGGCCGCGTGCGGAATGGTCAGCGGCAGAGCTGTCATGTTTACGCGACCTCAAACAGCCCGGCAGCACCCATGCCACCAGCCACACACATCGAAACGACAACATATTTCACGCCGCGGCGCTTCCCTTCAATCAGCGCATGGCCGATCAAGCGGCTGCCCGTCATCCCAAAGGGATGGCCCAGCGCAATGCCGCCGCCATCGACATTGAGCTTTTCGGGATCAATGCCCAGCTTTTGCTGGCAGTAAATGGCTTGGCTGGCAAAGGCCTCGTTAATTTCAAACAGGCCAATATCGTCAATTTTCAAGCCCGCACGATCGAGCAGCTTCGGGATCGCGAAAACGGGGCCAATGCCCATTTCATCCGGATCACAGCCAGCCACTTGGAAGCCGCGATAAAGGCCGAGCACCGGCAGGCCCTCTTTCTGCGCGGTCGCCAAATCCATCACCAATTGCGCAGAGGCGCCATCAGACAATTGCGAGGCATTGCCCGCCGTGATGTGTTTGCCTTCCTTGATGACCATGCCATCGCGGAACACAGGCTTCAGCGTCGACAGGCCCTCGGCCGTTGTATCCCCGCGCACGCCTTCGTCCGCTGTCAGCGTGACTGTTTCGCGGCCCGTTTCATTGCCTTCTTTGTCTTTCAGCGACTTTTCGACAGTGATCGGCACAATCTCATCAGCAAAGCGGCCCTCGGCTTGCGCACGACCAGCGCGCTGCTGGCTTAAAGCCGCAAAGGCATCCTGCGCCTCACGCGAGACGCCATAGCGTTCGGCCACAACTTCAGCCGTCTCAATCATCGCCATATAGGCATAGGGGTCCGCCGCAATGACGGCTTCCGAGCGGTTGCGGAAGGCCGGCGCAAATTTGTTGAGCGTCAGCGAGATGGATTCCACCCCACCCGCAACAGCCACATCAATTTCATCACAGCGAATGGCGCGCGCGGCCAGTGCCATCGCATTCAGGCCCGACGAGCATTTCCGATCCAGCGTAAAGCCCGAGGTGGTGTTGGGCAGGTTGGAGGCATGGACCGTCAAGCGGCCTAGATTATAGCTTTGCGTGTTCCAATGATTGCCACAGCCCAGATAGACGTCGTCCACGCGGGCGGGATCAATCCCAGCGCGATCGAGCACGGCGTTGACGACATGCGCGGTCAGCACCGGGGCTTCGGTGTCGTTGAACGCCCCACGATAGGCTTTGCCAATCCCCGTACGGGCAGTTGCGACAATAGCGGCTTCACGCATGGTCATCTCTCCTAAAAATCACATGCCCGTCATATTAGACGGGCCAAAATAGGCTTTCATTTCAATAACTTTACCTTCGTTATTGAAACGGAATGTATCAATCACATCAACTGTGATCATCTTGCCCTCCAGCGTCAGTTGGACGCGGAAAGCAAAGGCCGCATAATCGGTCGCACAGCGGATCGGCCCTTCCAGCCGCAGCTTTGCCCCTGTTGCCATAGAGGCCGCATAAAAGGCGCGGATTTCATCATGCCCGCGCTTCAGCGGCGTGCCGACAGGGTCTTCCACAATGGCATCTGGCGCAAACAGGGCAACAGCCATTTCGACATCGCCCTTTTCAAATGCCTCGACATAGCCGTGAACGGCAGCTGTCATTTGCTCAACAGTGGCCATGATTAGCTCTCCGGAAAATAGCGGCTGATGGTGTCGACAACGCAGGCTGGCTTGTCTGCGCCTTCAATCTCCACCGTGACGCGCACAATGGATTGAATGGCGCCCTTCACCTCTTCTACACCGACAATCTCGCCCACACCGCGGATGCGGCTGCCGACTTTAACGGGCGCGAGAAAGCGCAGGCGATCAGCCCCGACATTGACCGCATGGGCAAAGCCTTGCACTTCAATCAGCTGGGGCAGGAAATAATTGACGAGGCTCATCGTCAGATAGCCATGGGCAATGGTGCCGCCAAAAGGCCCCTGCTTGGCGCGCTCCACATCAACATGGATCCATTGATGATCACCCGTCACTTCGGCAAAGCCATTGACGCGATCTTGATCAATTAACAGCCACTCGGTCGGACCGAGCTGCGTGCCTTCAGCGCCAACCAGGTCCGCCGGTTTCGCGAAAATCTTCGTCATGCGCGTTGGCTCGAGACCGAAACGATCTCACCTGTCATGTAAGACGACAAATCCGAGGCGAGGAACATCATAACATTCGCCACTTCCCACACTTCGGCAGGCCGCCCAAAGGCTTCTTGCGCGGAAAGTTTGGCCAGAAGTTCGTCCGTTGTCACCTTCGCCAAGAAGGGATGCATCGCAATTGAGGGGGCAACCGCGTTGATCCGCACGCCATGTTCCGCCGCTTCCACTGCCGAACAGCGGGTAAACGCCATTACGCCTGCTTTGGCGGCAGCATAATGCGCCTGCCCCTTTTGCGCGCGCCAGCCAAGCACCGAGGCGTTGTTGACAATCACGCCCGATTTTTGCGCATACATGGCGGGCAAAAAGGCGCGCGTCATGCGGAACACGCTGTTGAGCGTCACATCGAGCACGCGATGCCATTGATCGTCGGTCATATCGACCACGGGCACTTCACCGCCAAGCCCGGCATTGTTGATGAGCACATCAATCCGGCCCAGTGCAGCGAGTGACGCCGCATGCAGCGCATCAACTTGCGCCTGATCGGTCACGTCGCACACAAAGGTCGCCGGACGCGTGCCGAGGTCTTCGGCAATACGGTCTGCTGCTTCGCCCAAGCGCCGCTCATGAAAGTCACTCATCAGCACTGTCGCGCCTTCTTCGACCGCGCGTTTGGCGGCGGAAAAGCCAATGCCGGTTCCTGCCGAGGCTGTGACGACGACGGTCTTGCCTTTCAGCAAGCCGCGCGGTTCGGGATAGCTGGGCAGCATTACACATCCCCTCGCGGTTCACGCGGCATGCCAAGGCCACGCTCCGCAATCAGATTGCGCTGGATTTGGTTGGTGCCGCCATAAATCGTGTCGGCGCGCGAATAGAGGAACAAATTGGGCAGAACATCCCATTCATAATGATCCCGATCCGCCACTTCGCCGGCTTGGCCCAGCACATCCATTGCCAGTTCGCCCAGCGACCGGCGCCAGCTGGCCCATTGGATTTTATAGGTCAGTGCCGCGCCATCAATCTTGCTATGGTCGGTCTGCGACAGCATACGCAGTGCGCCATAGCGCATCAGCCGCAGGCCAATTTCAGCCTTGGCAATGCGCTGACGGATCAGCGGATCATTGGCGGCGCCAGTGGCCTTGGCAGCCGCGATCACTTCGTCCAGCTCATTGCGGAAGCCCATTTGCTGGCCGAGTGTCGAGACACCGCGTTCAAAGGCCAAGAGACCCATAGCCACGCGCCAGCCGTCGCCCACCGCGCCAATCAGGCTGTCCGCCGGGCAGCGTGCATCAGTAAAGAATGTCTCGTTAAACTCAGCATCGCCGTTGATCTGCTTAATCGGGCGGATCTCAATGCCGGGCTGGTCAATTTCCATCATCAAGAAGGTGAGGCCCTTGGGGCCTTTGGACCCTTCTTCGCTGCGCGTAACAACGAAAATCCAGTCAGAAATATGCGCCAAGCTTGTCCAGATTTTCTGGCCATTGACGACCCACTCGCCGCCTTCCAGCCGCGCCTTGGTGCGCACACCGGCAAGGTCAGACCCGGCATTGGGTTCTGAAAAACCTTGGCAGAAAATCGTCTCGCCCGCAGCAATGCCGGGCAGGAAGCGCTTTTGCTGTTCTTCGGTGCCAAAGGTCAGCAGCGTCGGCCCCGCCAATTCAATGCCGATATGGTTGACGCGACCGGGAACCCCCGCACGCGCATATTCTTCCGCAAAGATCACCTGTTGGGCCAGCGTGGCATTGCGGCCACCCCAAGCTTCAGGCCAGCCAATGCAGCTCCATTTATGGGCCGCCAATTGCTGTTCCCATTCCTTGCGACGCTCTGCCTTTTCGGTGAGCGTGGTGATGCCTTTGATATCCTTAAACTCACCAGCCATCTGGCCGTTGAGCCAATCCGCGCATTCGCGGCGGAAATCTTCATCGGCGGCGGAAAACCCGAGCTTCATGCCGCTTCTCCCAAAATCATCTTGGCCACTTCTTCGCGGTGCCAAGCCCCATTGCCCAATAGTGATTGAATGGCGCGCGCGCGCTTGAAGAACAGATGCGCGTCATGTTCCCATGTAAAGCCAATGCCGCCGTGCAGCTGGATCATGTCCGCCGCACATTTGAAATAGGTGTCAGCCGCAAAAGACTTGGCGGCATGGAGCGCAAGCGCCGCTTCGTCCGATCCTTCGTCCACCGCGCACGCCGCCCAATAGACAGCAGAGCGGGCTTGCTCAATCTCCACCATCATATCCGCCAAGCGGTGCTTATAGGCTTGGAAGGAACCAATTGCGCGGCCAAACTGAACACGTTCTTTGGCATAAGCCACAGTGCGGTCGAGTGTTGCTTGCGCGCCACCAAGCGCTTCTGCTGACAGCGAAATCCAGCCACCCGCGCGGGCGGCGGTAACTGCAGCGACGGGGTTCGCCAGCGGCTCAGCGGCCACGCCGTCCAAATGCAGCGATGCAAAGGGACGTGTCTGGTCCATTGTGACATGGGCCTTCACGGTGAGGCCCGGCGCATCGGCCCTAACCAACCACGCAGCATCGCCTTGCGCCAACAGGAAAAGGCCCGCAACAGCACCGTGCGGCACGAATTGCGCTGTGCCAGACAATTTTCCACCTGCAAGGCTTAAGCCCTGCCCTTCGGCAAAAGCAGCAATGGTCGCCCCGCTGATCAAATTGGGCAGATGCTCTGCTTGCTGCGCATCGCTGCCGCCTGTGGCAATGGCCTGCGCCACAGTTGCCAACCCCAAAAGCGGCAAGGCAGAGACTTGCGCGCCTGCAGCTTCGGCAATGATTGCAAATTCCACCATGCCAAGGCCCGCGCCACCGGCTGCTTCGGGCAGGCCAATGCCCGCCAAGCCCAGCTCAGTGCAGAAGCTCTCCCACAGCGCATGGTCGACGCCATCAGCGGCCATCGCTTTGCGGGTGCGTTCACTGGTCGCGTTTTCGGAAAAGAAAGCCTTCGCCGTCTCCGCGATCATCAGCTGTTCGTCTGTAAAGGTAAATTCCATTAGGCTGTCCCCCAAACCTTGCGCGGTGGAACACGCTTTTGAAGCAAATCTTGCACGGCGGCACCCACATCTGCCGGGTTCCAGCGCTGGCCTGCATCGACCATCGGGCCTTCGCGCCAGCCATCTTCCAGCATGATCTTGCCGCCTTCCAGTTCAAAGACGCAGCCGGTGACATCGCGGCTTTCGGCAGAGCCCAGCCAGACAACTGTCGGCGCGATATTCGCGGGGTCCATCACGTCAAATTCGCTGCCTTGCGTTGCCATTTTGTCGGCAAAGGCCTGTTCGGTCATCCGCGTGCGCGCAGACGGCGCAAGCGCATTGGCAGTAATGCCATAGCGGCCCAGTTCTGCGGCCTGCACCAATGTCAGCGCGGCAATCCCGCCCTTGGCCGTTGAATAAGCGGCTTGGGCGATGGAGCCTTGCAGCCCTGCCCCCGACGAAGTGTTGATGATGCGTGCATCGACAGCATGGCCTTCTTTTTGGCGCGCGCGCCAATAGTCCACGGCATGGCGCGACAGGCAGAAATGGCCCCGCAAATGGACGTGCATTGTCGCATCCCATTCCTCGAGCGTGGCCGACACAAACATGCGATCGCGCACAATGCCTGCGTTGTTCACAACAACATGCAAATCGCCAAAGGCAGCAACTGCGGCATCCACGATGCGCTTGGCAGCATCCCAATCAGTAATGTCTTCATAATTGGCGATGGCTTTGCCGCCGCCTGCGATAATTTCAGCCACCACGCCATCAGCGGCGCTGGTATCGCGGCCTTCGCCGTTCAGCGAGGTACCAATGTCATTGACGACGACATTCGCGCCTTCTGCCGCAAAGGCCAGCGCATAGGCCCGACCAAGGCCACGCGCTGCGCCTGTGATGACGACTGTTCTGTTCTCACAAATACCCATTAGAGCCTCTCAATAATCGTCACATTGGCCTGCCCGCCACCTTCGCACATCGTTTGCAGGCCATAGCGGCCGCCCGTGCGTTCCAGCGCGTTGAGCAAGGTTGTCATCAGCCGCGCGCCTGTGCCGCCCAAGGGGTGGCCCAGCGCAATTGCGCCGCCATGAATGTTCACTTTTTCATGCGGAATGCCGAGTTCCTTCATCCATGCCATCGGCACGGATGCGAACGCCTCGTTGCATTCAAACAGATCAATCTGATCCAGTGTCATGCCAGCCTTCTTGAGGGCATATTGCGTCGCGGGGATGGGTGCTGTCAGCATCCACACCGGGTCATCCGCGCGGACCGAAATATGGTGCACGCGCGCACGCGGCTTCAGCCCATGTTCTTTAACGGCACGTTCCGAGGCGATCAGCAACGCCGCTGCTCCATCGCAATTCTGGCTGGAAATCCCAGCGGTAATGATGCCGCCTTCTTGCACGGTCTTCAGGCTGGCAAGGCCTTCGAGCGTTGTTGTCGGGCGAATGGTCTCGTCCTTGGCAAGGTCCGCCATGGGGGCCACTTCGGCATCAAACCAGCCATTGTCCCACGCGGCTTGCGCGCGCTGGTGCGAGGCAACGGCAAAGCCTTCCATCTCCTCACGCGTTAGGCCCCATTTTTGGGCAATCATTTCCGCCGAGTTGATCTGGTTCAACAGACCATCGCCATAGCGCGCAATCCAGCCCGGCGATGTGTTGAACGGGTTGGAAAAGCCATAAGGCTCCCCCGCATACATGGCCGCCGAAATGGGAATAGCGTTCATCGCTTGGCTGCCACCGGCAACGACCAAATCCTGCGTGCCAGACATCACGCCTTGCGCCGCAAAATGAATGGCTTGCTGCGAAGACCCACATTGCCGATCAATCGTCGTGCCCGGCACGTGCTGCGGCATCCCCGCGACCAGCCAGACCGTGCGGCCAATATCGCCTGCTTGCGGACCAATTGTGTCGCAGCAGCCCCAGACGACATCGTCCACGGCATTGGCATCAACGCCTGTGCGCTCAATCAGCGCCTTGATGGGGTGTGCGCCCAGATCAGCAGGGTGAAGGCCGGCAAGGCTTCCCTTTTTGCGCCCAATGGGAGTGCGAACTGCGTCAATAATATAGGCTTCGGCCATGATCTATCCTCAGGCAAATGTGTGTTCAGGGCCAATTGGCAGGCTGCCACCAAGGACAGCCGCATCGACGCGATGAAGGTGGAAGGCGCGGCTACCCCATGCGCCCGACAAGGCCCAGCTGCGCTTCATCCAGAAGTGCAGATCCACCTCATAGGTGTATCCCATGGCGCCATGGACCTGGATCGCGGTTTCAGAGGTCAATTGCGCGGCGTCTGTTGCCGCAACCTTGGCGTGGCTGACATGCACAGCGGCACTCTCCAGCCCATCGGCCAAGGCTTGGGCCGCGCGCCACAAAACGGGCTTTGCAAATTCAATGGCAACGGCACAGCTCGCCAATTGGTGCTTCAATCCCTGAAACGCGCCAATGGGTTGGCCAAATTGCGTGCGGATTTTGGCATAGTCCACCGCTTGCGCCAGCATCGCATCTGCCAGACCAACCAATTGCGCGGCGGACATCAACGCGCCGAGGTTCAGCAGCAGCGGATCGTCCGACCGATCTGCCGGAGCCGCCGCCAAATTGCGCAACGGGTCAACACTGGTCAGCGCCGCCCCCGCGCCATCAGCGACCCATGGGTTGATGGCATGCGGCAATTCTGGCTTGGCAGTCCCAGCGAGGATCGCCGCCAGCTCCGACGTCCGGCCTTGGGCAACGAGCCACGGCACCGCGACAAAAGCACTTTCCACCAGTGGCTCTGCCAAGCACGCGCGGCCACATTCCACGGCAATCAGCGCGGCATCAGCCAAGCCCATGCCGAGCCCGCCTTGATCTTCGGGGATCAACAGGCCCGTCAGGCCCATCTCGACCAAGCCCTGCCAAATCGCCGGATCACGATTGCCATCGACATCCAAGCGACGCAGCACCTCTGGCCCGTGCGTGCCGGCCAGATAATCGCGCACCGTTTCCGCGAGCGCCAATTGATCTTCAGTAAAGAGCATATCCATTGCCCGCCTCCCTTAGCCCGCGCCGACGCGCGGCAGGCCGAGCAGGCGCTCTGCCGTGATGTTACGTTGCACCTCGTTCGACCCCGCATAAATCGGGCCTGAAAGCGAGAAGATATAGCCTTCCAGCCACGCATTGATGGAGCCGTCGTCAAAGCGTTTCAGCTCAGCATGCGCGCCTAAAAGCTGCATCGCCGTGCGGTGCATCGCGCGGTCCAGTTCTGACCAAAAGATTTTGTTGAGGCTCGCTTCGGCGCCAATTTTGCCGCCCGCCATAATCTTCGCGGCCACGGCATAGGTGTTATAGGCATAGGCTTGGGCGGCCATCCACGCCTGTGTCACCGCCTCGCGCGCTGCCGGAGACGCCTCGGCCTCATGCTGGCGATACAGCTCCACCAGCCGCTTTGCCGTGGCTTGGAAGCGGCCTGGAGAGCGCAGCATCAATCCGCGCTCAAAGCCTGCGGTGGCCATGGCGACATTCCAGCCCTCACCCTCGCCCGCCAGACAATTTTCAACGGGCACACGGACGTCATCAAAGAACAATTCCGCAAAGCCTGTATCCCCGTGCAGCTGGCGGATCGGGCGGCGTGTGATGCCCGGGCTGTTCAAATCGAACAGAATGAAGGTCAGCCCCTTGTGGCGCTTGCTCTCGGGATCAGTGCGGAACATGCCAAAGCCCCAATCAGCAAAAGCGGCGCGGCTGGACCATGTTTTTTGGCCAGTGATCACATAATGATCGCCATCGCGCACGGCCTTGGAGCTAATGGCTGCCATGTCAGAACCGGCACCGGGTTCCGACCAAGCCTGTGCCCAAATCACTTCACCCCGCGCCATCGGCGGCAGAAAACGCGCCTTTTGCTCTTCGGTCCCAAATTCCATGATGGTCGGGCCAAGCAGGAAGATGCCGTTCTGGTTCGCCCGGTTGGGGCCACCCGCACGGAAATATTCTTCCTCAAAAATCAGCCACTCGATCAGGTCCAGCCCCCGGCCACCAAAGGCTTCGGGCCATGTCACCATGCCCCAATTGCCACTGGCAAGCGTGCGTTCCCACGCGACGTGCTGGTCATAGCCTTCGCGACATTCGAGCGTGATCAGCGGCTCTTTGGGCACGTGCGTTTCCATCCAGGCGCGCACCTCGGCCCGAAAGGCTTGTTGTTCAGGTGTATAGGTCAGTTGCATTAGAAGCTGGCCGCCTTGCCGGTTTCCACAAAGGCGTCACGCGATTTCTGGCTGTCTTCATGCATATACATTTCCAGCGTGAAGCCCTGTTCCCAGCGATAGCCGCGATC
>JBEEOY010000128.1:0-27427 GCA_041191345.1 Pseudomonadota bacterium | reverse complement strand
TTGCAGACAGTTGGCGTGCCGCTTTTGCGCGCGGCTATGCCTTTGGTTTGGGGCAATTTGTCCTCGGGCTCAATTGGATTGCCGGCTCTTTTGCTTATCAATCGGCAATGCCCGCATGGCTTGGCTGGGTCGCGGTGGTCGTGCTGTCGCTTTATCTGGCCATATATCCCGCACTTGCGGCCGCCCTGGCTGTCCGGCTGGGCCGTCGCAGTCGAGAGTCAGGCCTGGTCTTTCTGTTTGCTGCAGCGTGGATCGGTGCGGAAATTTTGCGCGCGACGCTGTTTACGGGCTTTCCGTGGAACCCTCTGGCTGCTGCAGTGGCGCAAACGGCACAATTTTCTGCCTATATCGGCACATATGGCGTCTCGGGCCTTGTCGTCCTGCTGGGGGGCGGGTTGTGGCTCCTCAGCCAAAGACGCTGGAAGAGCGGAGGCGGTATCAGCGCAATCGTTATGTGCCTCCTTCTTCTCGCGCCGGGTGGGTCCATCAACAGGATCTTCATCTTGGTCGAAACGCCGGGCCCGCTTCTGCGGATCGTCCAACCCAATATCGGCCAGCAGGACAAGCACGTCGACAGCTTTAACGCTGTTAACTTTCGCAAGCTGGAACAGATGACAGGCGCACCAGGCGCAGAGCCGCGTCTGATCCTCTGGCCCGAAGCTGCCGTGCCTGACTATCTTGAGGAAGATGCGGGCGCGCGCGTGCGAATTGCCTCTCTCCTTGGCCCGAAAGACGTGCTGCTAACGGGCGGCGTTGCCTTGGAATATGGTGCGGATGGCCGTGTGGCGGGCGCACGCAATAGCGTATTCGCGCTGATGCCCGATGGCCGTTTGACGGGCCGTTATGATAAGGCGCACCTTGTACCTTATGGCGAATATCTGCCCATGCGGCCTGTGCTATCGGCCATTGGCCTATCGCGGCTGGTGCCCGGCGATATTGATTTTTGGCCGGGCCCGGGGCCACGCAGCTTGGCTGTGCCGGGCTTTGGAAAAATTGGCTTTCAGGTCTGTTACGAAATGATCTTTTCCGGCCATGTGGTTGACCGCACCAACCGGCCTGCGTTTATCTTTAACCCCTCTAATGATGCGTGGTTTGGCAGCTGGGGGCCACCACAGCATTTGGCGCAAGCACAGCTGCGCGCAATGGAAGAAGGGCTTCCTATTGTGCGCTCCACGCCCACCGGGATATCCGCCATTATCGACGCAACTGGGCGCGTTGAAAAGGCTTTGCCCTATCAGAGGGCCGGCGCAATTGAGTCCTATTTGCCGCCGGCTTTGACACCCACATTATTTGCGCAATTCGGCAATGTGTTGCCGCTGATCTTTGCTGCAGTCCTTGCCTTTGTTGGCATTGCACTCCGCCGCGCCCTGCGCTAAGGGCGAATTTCAAGACATAAAGCTTTCTTTATATCCATAGGAAACAGCCCGTATGCGTAGCAGCTACCTCTTTACGTCTGAAAGCGTTTCGGAAGGCCATCCCGATAAGGTGGCGGACCAGATTTCAGACGCCATTGTCGACCTGTTTTTGTCGAAAGATCCAGAAGCGCGTGTCGCGTGTGAAACGATGACAACAACGCAGCTGGTGGTGCTAGCCGGTGAAATCCGCGGCAAGGGCATCATGGATGAAGCTGGCAATTGGGCGCCGGGCGTCAAGGAAGAAATTGAAGCCACTGTTCGCAAGGTCGTGAAAGACATTGGCTATGAGCAAGATGGCTTCCACTGGGAAAAGCTGGCCTTTTACAATAATCTTCACCCGCAATCAGCGCATATTGCCCAAGGCGTAGACGCCTCAAGCAACAAGGATGAAGGGGCTGGCGACCAAGGCATTATGTTTGGCTTTGCGTGCGACGAAACACCGGATTTGATGCCCGCGACTCTGGATTACAGCCACAAAATTTTGGAACGCATGGCAGCTGACCGGCACTCAGGCGCAGCACCCTTCTTAGAGCCCGATACCAAGAGCCAAGTCACGCTGCGCTTTGACAATGGCAAACCCGCAGCCGCAACGGCCATTGTTGTGTCGACGCAGCACAAGCCGGGCTATGACACAGGTGAAAAGGAAGCTCAGCTCAAAGCCTATGTGAAGCAGGTTGTGGCGGATGTTATCCCGGCCGCGCTTTTGTCGGACGAGACGGTCTATCACATCAACCCAACGGGCAGCTTTGAAATTGGTGGGCCTGATGGCGATGCAGGGCTGACGGGTCGCAAGATTATTGTCGATACCTATGGTGGTGCTGCACCCCATGGTGGCGGTGCTTTCTCGGGCAAAGACCCGACCAAGGTGGACAGGTCCGCCGCGTACATCACGCGCTATCTTGCAAAGAATATTGTGGCAGCGGGCCTTGCCAAACGCTGCACCATTCAGCTGGCTTATGCGATTGGCGTGTCCAAGCCATTGTCGCTTTATGTCGATACACATGGCACCGGCGTGGTGGGTGATGACGTTATTGAAGCGGCCATCAAGTCGATTGATAAGCTCGGCAATCTGACGCCGCGCGGCATCCGCACCCATTTAGGGCTGAACAAGCCCATTTATCGTCCAACGGCGGCCTATGGCCATTTTGGCCGCAAGGCCGAGGGCGATTTCTTCCCCTGGGAGCGCACCGATCTGGTGGCAGACTTGAAGGCGGCTTTGGGCCGCTAAGGCTTGCGGTTGTGGGGGCGGACGCTTAAGCGCCCGCCCTATGAAGGATCCAACCACACTCAACCGGCTTTATGGCCGCGCCAAGGGGCATAAGCTGCGCGCAGGCCAGCAGGCTCTGGTCGATGATTTTCTGCCGACCATTGCCGTGCCGGATGGGCCGCTGGATGCGCGCATACTCTTTGGCGATGATCGGCCTATGGAGTTTGAAATTGGTTTTGGGGCGGGCGAGCATCTGGCCTACCAAGCTGCCCTGCGTCCTGACCATGGCTTTATTGGCTGCGAGCCCTTTGTGAACGGCGTGGTCGGTGCGCTGATGCACGTTCGCGATGATGCGTTGACCAATGTCCGCATTCATATGGGCGATGCCATGGAGGTATTGGCGCGTTTTCCCGATGCCTCGCTTGATAAAGTCTATCTGCTCCACCCAGATCCTTGGCCTAAGGCCCGCCATGCCAAGCGGCGGATGATGAACCCTGGCCCCTTGGATCGGATTGCCGCCAAGCTAAAGCCCGGCGGCGAATTCCGCTTTGGGACCGACCACCCCATTTATTGCCGCTGGGCAATGATGCAGATGAACCGGCGGGCCGATTTTATCTGGCAGGCCCAGACAGCAAGCGATTTTCTGGTCCGCCCCGATGACTGGCCCGAGACGCGCTATGCCCGCAAGGCCCGCACTGTCTTTGGCCATGACATCTGGTATTTCCGTTACGTCCGGGTGTAATGCCTATCCGTCATCCCGAAACAAGTTCGGGATGACGAAGAAGCTTATTTCTTCGGCGTCAATTTCAACAGCCGCGCATTCGCCCCATCTTCCAACAGCCAGACATGGCCGTCAGGCGATTGATCAACTTCGCGAATGCGCTTTTCCATTGGCCATTGGTTGGCTTTGGTCGCCGTTTCGCCCTCTAAATTAACATGCACCAGCGCCTTGCCGCTGAGCGCACCGACAAAGGCATCGCCTGTCCAATTTGCGAACCGCTTGCCCTTATAAATCATCAGGCTGCTGGGGGAGATGGCAGGCACCCAAAATACCTTGGGCGCAACATAACCATCGCCGGGGGCATGATCAGGAATATCGCGTCCGTCATAATGATCGCCATTGGACACTTTGGGATAGCCAAAATTCGCGCCCGGCGTGACAAGGTTCAGCTCATCGCCATGGCGCGGGCCCATTTCAATTTCCCAAAGCCGGCCTGCCGCATCAAAATCCAGACCCAAGGGGTTCCGCAGGCCATAGGCGTAGATTTGGGCAGTCACGCCGCCCTTATCCGCCATAGGATTATCAGCCGGCACGCTGCCATTGTCGTTCAAACGAACAACCTTGCCCAAATTCATCGACAAATCTTGAGCGGGGTCAAATTTCTGGCGCTCGCCAGATGCGATATACAGCTTGCCATCCGGCCCAAAAGCAAGGCGATGGCCAAAATGGCCATTGCCCGTCACCTTGGGGGATTGCCGCCAGATAATCTCTAGCCCGTCCAGCCGCGCACCATTTTCATCTTCCACCAATTTGGCGCGGCCAACAGCTGCGCCCTTCACATCCCCCTCAGCTTCTGCCCAGCTCAGATAGACCATCTTGTTGCGCGCAAAATCAGGGTGGAGTGCGACATCCCCCAAACCGCCTTGGCCGGCATAAGAGACCGTGGGCACACCAGCCACTGGCGTGGCCGCTGCCCCTTCGCGCCATAGCTTCAGCTGACCGCTTTTCTCCGTCACCAAGGCACGACCATCCGGCAAGAAGGCCATAGCCCAAGGCTCATTAAACTGCCCCGCTTCTGACAAAGTGAACGGCATATCCGCCTGCTGCGCGCCAGCTGGGCCAGTGCCACATGCCGCCAAAACCAGTGCAAGTGCGGCAGCAGAAACACGGCGGACTGCCGATGGGGACGCGGTGCGGGGCATGATGATCTCCTGAATGAAATATAAGTGTTGGGAAGATGGGGATGGGGGCGGGGTCCGTCAACGTTCCTGCCAAAATGGCATAGGTTGTGCTTTGCTTGCATGGCGAGAGTGCCAAGTTCAACCGCATGAAATGTCATGCAATTTATTCGGTTCTTGGCGCGCTGATGCTGGTGTTTCTGGGGCATGCCACGCCAGCCCTCGCCCGCGCGCCATTCAGCCTATGCCATCAAGGCGGCGGGGTGAATTGTGTGGTGGATGGCGATACTGTCTGGTTGGCCGGAGAAAAGATCCGCGTGGCAGATATTGATGCGCCAGAAACCCACCCCGCCCGCTGCCCGCGCGAGGCGGAATTGGGCCGTGCAGCCACGCTGCGCCTGCAAGCATTGCTGAATTCTGGCCCTGTGCAACTGGGGACCATCAAACGTGACCAAGATCGCTATGGCCGCAAGCTGCGCCTGTTGCTGCGCGATGGCCAATCTTTGGGCATGGTGCTGGTCCGCGAAGGGCTAGCCCGGCCCTATCAAGGGGGGCGCCGCCAGCCTTGGTGCCCGGCGCAATAACGCGCTTTACCTCATTGTCATGTTGCGGTCTCGTGCGTGCTTGATATAGGCGGAGTAAGATTTTTAAAGAGGACCCGATCATGACGATTGCAGTTGGTGACAAGCTTCCCGCCGTAACTTTCATCCAGCCGACCGCCGAAGGTCCGCAACCCGTCGCATCGACGGAGTTTTTTGCTGGCAAGCGCGTGGCGCTGTTTTCGGTTCCCGGCGCGTTCACCCCAACTTGCTCGGCCAAGCACTTGCCGGGCTTTGTAGAAAAAGCTGGTGACCTGAAGGCCAAGGGCATTGATGCCATTGCCTGCACAGCCGTGAATGATGCCTTTGTTATGGGCGCTTGGGGCAAGGCCTCTGGCGTGGATGATAAGGTCACCATGCTGGCGGATGGCAATGGGGATTTTGTAAAAGCTGTGGGTCTTGAAATGGATGGCAGCAAGTTCGGCATGGGCGGGCGCGGCCAGCGCTTTGCTATGATTGTGAACGATGGCACCGTTGAGCATCTCTTTGTAGAAGCCCCAGGCGAATTTCGCGTGAGTTCTGCAGAATATATGCTAGAACAGCTCTAAGAGTTTTCCAGGGAGAGGAAAGCAGGGGACGGCGCGAAAACGCCGTCCCCTTTTTTGTGCGCGGCGGGCCTGACTTGCGATTATGGGCCAGTTTGTGTAAATCTCTGCGATGGAAGTTAAGACAAAATCCCCAAATGGACAGGCGATTGTCGCCCAGCTGGACCAGCTTTTTCGCGCCTCTGTCAAACACCTGCGTGACGATATTGAGGCCTATATTGCCGAAGGCACATTGCCCGATCCTGCGGCCCGAACAACGGGGCGCTATGCCTATCCGGAAATCCATCTCACTTGGTCTGGCGACACCGACAGCGCCGAGCCACAACGCTCCTTTGGTCGCCTGCCTGCACCCGGCCATTATGTCACCAGCGTCACCAAGCCTTCGCTCTTTGGCGATTATTTGGCTGAGCAAATTGATATTTTAATTGCCGATTATGGCGTGGTGGTTGAGGCGCGCGAAGGCCGCCAAGAAATTCCCTTCCCCTATGTGCTCGATGCCGGGACCGAATTTGGCGATGTCCGCGCAATTGATTTGGCCCGCTGGTTCCCCTCGACCGAACTTGCCGCCATTGGCGATGAAATTGCTGATGGCTTGCTGACTGCCGACCCCAGCCTGCCGCACCCGCTGTCCTTATTTGATGGGCTGCGCACGGATTTTTCACTCGCCCGGCTGCGCCATTACACAGGCACCCCGCCTGAGCATGTGCAGCGTTATGTGCTGTTCACCAATTATCATCGCTATGTGGATGAATTTGTACGCTGGGCGTGCAGCCAATTGGGCAATGGCAGCGGCTATACCATGTTGTCCTGCCCCGGCGGCGTGACCGTGACGGACAAGACAGAAGACCCCTTGAGCAGCGTGGCAGATAGCGCGTGGCGCCGCCACCAAATGCCAGCTTGGCACCTCTGCGCGCCAGACAAGAGCGGCATTACTCTCGTCAATATTGGCGTCGGCCCATCGAACGCCAAAACCATCACGGATCACTTGGCCGTGCTGCGCCCTGAGGCTTGGTTGATGATTGGCCATTGCGGCGGCCTGCGCGCCAGCCAGCGCATTGGCGATTTTGTATTGGCGCACGCCTATTTGCGTGATGACCATGTGCTGGATGATCTCTTGCCGCCAGAAATCCCCATCCCCCCGATTGCCGAAGTGCAATTGGCAATGGCGAAGGCAGCCGAAATTGTCTCCGGCGAAAGCGCCGAGGCCCTGAAAGCCCGGCTGCGCACGGGCACCATCGTCACCACTGATGACCGCAATTGGGAATTGCGCTATTCCAAATCGGCCCTGCGCTTTTCACAATCCCGCGCGATTGGCATTGATATGGAATCGGCCACCATTGCCGCCCAAGGCTATCGCTTCCGCGTGCCTTATGGGACTTTGCTCTGCGTGTCAGACAAGCCTCTGCATGGCGAGCTGAAGCTGCCCGGCCAAGCCAACCGCTTTTATGAGCGGGCGATTGCCGAGCATCTGCTGATTGGCATTGAAGCCTGCCGCCAATTGAAGGCAGAGGGCGCCAAGCTCCATAGCCGCAAATTGCGCGCCTTTAACGAGCCGCCTTTCCGCTGATCCGGCTTGCTCTTGTGCGCAGGGCCAGCATGGCTAGTCTGGCGCGTAAGAGGAGAGGATATGGACCCTTATCAGCCATTGAGCCGGTCTGTCGCTGGCCGCCATGTGATCATCACCGGCGCAGCCTCGGGCATGGGGCGCGCCACGGCCCATCTGTTTGCGCGCGAAGGTGCGCAGGTGGCCGTAACTGACCTTAACCTTGCCGCGTGCGAGGCTGTGGTGGCGGAAATAGCGGCGGCAGGCTTCTCCACGGCCCGTGCCTTTGCGCTGAATGTGGCAGACCATGAGGCCATTCAGAAAGTGGTGGCTGAGATTGCAGCCAGCTTTGGCGGGATTGATATTCTTATTAACAATGCTGGCGTCTCCAGCTTTTGCCCACTGGATAATGGCGCCGACTATGACGCCATTTGGGATCGCGCCTTGGCCGTCATGTTGAGCGCGCATCAGCGCATGGCGCGGGCCGCCCTGCCCTGGCTACGGCAAAGCGATGCGGCGCGCATCATCAACATTGCCTCGACAGAAGGGCTAGGCGCAACGCCCGGCAACACGCCCTATGTTGCTGCCAAAACAGGTGTTGTGGGCCTGACCCGTGGCCTCGCTGTCGATTTGGGGAAAGACGGCATTACTGTGAACTGCATCTGCCCCGGGCCAATTTTGACGGGGATGACCGAGAAGGTGCCAGAGGCAGATAAGGCGACATTCGCCCGACGACGCACGGCCTTGCGCCGCTATGGCTTGGCCGAGGAAGTCGCGCATATGACGCTCAACCTCGCCCTGCCCTCGTCCAGCTTTGTGACAGGCGCGATCATCCCGGTTGATGGCGGGCTCATCGCGCGCAACGCCTAGGCAACATAAGGAGGCCCGAGCAGTTTGACTTGCCCGGGCCTCAGATTTTTACCAGCCGCAGCTTTTGCCTTTGTTCTGCGCTTGCAGCCACGTCATCAGCGGCTTGAAATAGGCAATCATTGCCGTGCCATCCATTTCGCGCTTGCCCGTAAAGGCCTGCAGCGCATCGGGCCATGGTTTAGAGGCGCCCATTTCCAGCATCGCATTCAAGCGTTTGCCAACCTCTTTATTGCCATAGAAGGAACAGCCATGGAGCGGCCCTTTCCACTTGGCAATGTCACACGCGGCCTTGTAGAATTGGAACTGCAAAATGCGCGCGAGGAAATACCGCGTATAGGGCGTGTTGCCGGGAATGTGGTATTTGGCGCCGGCATCAAAATTGGCTTCGCTGCGCTCTGCCGGCGGAATAATGCCCTGATAGTGCAGGCGTAGGTCGGTCCAGCCCTTATTATAGCTGGCCGGCGCAATGCTGCCGTTGAAGACACCCCAACGCCATTTATCGACCAAAAGGCCAAAGGGCAGGAATGCCACCTTGTCCATGGCCTGACGCAAGAGCAGGCCCAAATCCTTATCCGCGCTGGGCACTTGCGCCTTATCCAGCAAGCCAATTTGCACCAGATATTCCGGGGTGATCGACAGCGCCACGGCATCGCCAATCGCCTCGTGGAAGCCATCATTGGCGCCATTCATGTAGAGCAAGCTCTGCTTGTTATAGGCGCGCTGATAATAATTATGGCCCAACTCATGGTGGACAGTCACAAAATCGCCTGCATTCACCTTGGTGCACATTTTGATGCGCAGATCATCCACATTGTTGATGTTCCAGGCGCTTGCATGGCAAACAACTTCGCGATCGGCTGGCTTGGTAATTTGGGACCGCTCATAAAAGCTTTTGGGCAATGGCGCGAACCCAAGGGACGAGAAAAAGCCCTCACCTGTCTGCACCATCTTTAAGGGATCATAGCCCTTGGCCTTCAGCAAATCGCCAATATCATAGCCGATGTCGCCAGCACCCTTAGGCGCGACAATCGGGTAGATATCGCCCCATTCCTGCGCCCACATATTGCCAAGCAAGTCGGCGCGGATCGGCCCAGTCTTAGCCTGAACAGCATCGCCATATTTTTCATTTAGCTTGGTGCGGGTGTAGCAATGCACCTGGTCATAGAGCGGCTTTACTTGCGCCCAAAGCTTATCCGTTAGCTTCGCAAAATCATCCGCGGGCATATCATAGCCAGAGCGCCACATGGCCCCGACATCCGCATAGCCCAAATCCTTGGCACCTTGATTGGCAATCTCAACCAGCCGGGCATAATCTTCGCGCATCGGGCTGCCGACATTATTGTGCCAGCTCACCCACATTTCCTTCAGCTGCTCCGGGTTTCGATTGGTCCCCATTTCCGCTTCAATGTCTGAGCCATTAATTGGCTTGCCATTGAGCGTCCCTTTGCCTTTGCCATAAGTGGAATTGAGGCGGGTGGCGATTTCATTCAGCTCTTTGGCGGCTTCCGCCGTGGCCGGGGCAGGCAAAACCAGGCCGCCACGCAGCATATCCAGCTTGCGCTTCGTGTCCGCGCTCAGGCCCGGCGCCTGCATATAGCGTGCCGCCTGCGTCGCATATTTCACGGCCAATTCCGTGCCTTCCGCACCCACCTTGGCGGCAACAGCATCGGTATCATCCGTGATATAGGTGTTGTTAATCCACTGGACCTGCCCGTTATAGACGGAGAAATCCCCCAGAACCTTTTCGGCATCGGCAATGAATTTGTCGGCATCGGCAGCAGTAGGCGCGGGGGGCGTGGCCGCAAGCACTGGGCTTGCCATGGCCAAAGACAGGCCCAGCGCCAGAGTTGAAACAAGCGTTTTCATGCAATCTCTCCAGGACGATAGAATGGACGAACGCTAGGCGCACGCCGCCCTTTGGGTCAAGCGCGCCGACTTGTCTTTTCGACCAATGTCAGGCGCGCAAGGCCGCCAAGATTGCTTCGGCCAATTCAGCCTTGGTGACAGCACTCATATGATTGCCGGGGATGGGATAATAATGGCCTTGTGGCAGTGTCTGCGCCAGCGCCTCAGCCCGGCCATTATCCTGATCCTCCGTGCCGCAAACAATGCCAATGGGAAAATCCCAGCTGGCAAGTGTCGCGGCATCGGTGCTGGCAAAGCTGTCAATCAACAGATTGAGCGCGACAGGATCGCCGCCGCTGGTTTTCAAAAAGGCTTCGACAAACCATTCGGGCGAGCCCTTGGCGTGGCTGCCCAGATTTGTGAGCACATTCCGGAAATAGCCTGCCCGCCGATCTGCCTCAGTCAACCCCTCCAGCCCCATGCCTGACAGCACGGCACGGCCCGGGCGAAAGCCCCGTGCCATCATCCGTGCCAAGGTCCGCGCGCCCAGCGAATAGCCAGCGGCATCCAAATCCGTCAGGCCCAGATGCGCCATCAGCGCAAATTGATCATCCGCCAAAATGTCTTTCGGGTAGGCTGCCGGGTCATGCGGCTTATCACTGGCGCCATGCGCGCGTAGGTCAGGCATGATGACGCGATAGCCGGCATCGGCAATCACTTGTGCTGTTGGCACAAACTTCATCCAATTGGTGTGCGCGTCTGAAATATAGCCATGGATGAGGAGCAGCGGGCGACCATTGCCCAGCTCATAATAAGCAAGGCGCACGCCATCCGCTGCGGTGTAAAATTGCGGTGTCATCCCCGGCGCTTTAGCCCATTTTGCTCCATGCGCCAGATGGCCATATCAATCCGATCCTGCCCAAAAAATGGTTCGCCATTAAACACCAAGGTCGGCACGCCCCAATGGCCTGAGGCTTCCAAAGCTGCCTGATTATCAGCAATTTCCTTATCCAGCGCCTCAGCCTCAGCCACCGCTTCGGCATCGAGTTCGGCCAGGTTCAGCCCTGCACGCTCTGCCGCACCTTTCAGATGGTCCCCCTCATGCCAATTCTCAGCCCCGCCCCAAATGAGCATGGCCACTTCATGACAAAAAGCGAGGCTCTTGCCGCGCCGGGCCGCTGCCTGGCCGAGGCGCGTGAGGCGGTAAATATAGGGCTGATCGGCTGCAATCTCGCGCGTTCTAATGTCTTGGACAATCGGGTCAGGCCGAGGCGGGCCGAAGGGAATGCCGTGAAAGGTCGCGACACGCATCATATCTAAAAATGTGTAGCGCAGCCAATTGGGGTGATTGCGCTCAAAGAAATTGGGTTCGCGAATAGCCAGCGGATAGACCGGGCGAAGCGTGAGAGTGACGTCATATTCGTCCATCAGCTGGCGATAGCGGCCAATGGCCAAATAGCTGTATGGCGAACGGAACGACCAAAAAATGTCAGCGGCCAAGGTCATGATAAAAAAGCCCTCTCCCTAGTATCAGCCGCAGAGTGTCTGATTGGGAGAGGGCTTGCAAGCCGAGAGGTAGATTACGCCTTTTTCAAATGGCGGCGGCCCAGCAGTTCAGCAATCTGCACCGCATTCAAGGCCGCGCCTTTGCGCAGATTGTCTGACACGCACCACAAGGCCAGACCGTTTTCAACAGTCGAATCTTCGCGCACGCGGCTGACAAAAGTGGCGTAATCGCCCACGCATTCCACGGGCGTTACATAGCCCCCATCTTCGCGCTTATCGACGAGCATCACGCCCGGCGCTTCGCGCAAAATCGCTTGCGCTTGTGCCGCCGACAATTCCTTTTCCAGCTCAATATGCAGGGCTTCGGAATGGCCGACAAACACGGGCACACGCACGCAGGTGGCAATCACCTTCACCTTGGGGTCCAAGATCTTCTTAGTCTCGACCACCATTTTCCACTCTTCCTTGGTCGATCCATCGTCCAAGAACTTGTCGATATGGGGGATGACGTTGAAGGCGATTTGCTTGGTGAACTTTTTGGGTTCCGCCGTATCGCCCACAAAAATGTTGCGCGATTGCTCAAACAACTCATCCATGCCCTCTTTGCCCGCGCCCGAGACGGACTGATAGGTGGAGACGACAACGCGCGTGATGGTCGCAGCATCGTGCAGCGGCTTCAGCGCGACCACCATTTGCGCGGTAGAGCAATTAGGGTTGGCGATGATATTCTTCTTCTTATAGCCATCAATCGCGTCCGGGTTCACTTCCGGCACGATCAGCGGAACATCCGGATCCATGCGGTAGAGCGAGCTGTTATCAATCACGACACAGCCAGCGGCCGCTGCCTTGGGCGCGTAAATGGCCGTTGCGTCCGAGCCGATGGCAAACAAGGCCATATCCCAGCCCGCCCAATCAAAATGCTCGATATTCTGGACCTTTAGCGTTTTGCCGGTTTCGCCAAATTCAATGACATCCCCCGTCGACCGCGCGGATGCGACTGCGGCCACTTCATCCGCCGGAAAATTCCGCTCAGCGAGAATGTTCAGCATCTCGCGGCCCACATTGCCCGTGGCGCCGGCAACGACAACTCTATAGCCCATGATATCAGTCCTTATTCTTGACGGTTCGATTGAGGAAATTGAGGATGGTCGTCCAGAGATGGACGCTCACCTTCGGCCCGCCCACGGCATGGGTTTGCCCGGGATAGACCATGGTTTCAAAGGGGATGGCCGCCTGTTGCAGCTTGGCCATCAATGCAGTGGCATTGTCAAAAAAGACGTTATCGTCCGCCATGCCATGGATCACCAATAAGGGATCACGGATCTTGGTCGCATCAGCAATTGCGCCAGATTTGGCATAGGCCGCGGCATCGTCTTTGGGAGAGCCCATATAGCGTTCGGTATAATGGGTGTCGTACAATTCCCACTTGGTCACTGGCGCGCCAGAAACGCCTGCCGCAAAAACACCCGGAGCCGCTTGGAGCAATTTGGCCGTCATATAGCCGCCATAAGACCAGCCATAGACGGCAATCTTCTTGGGATCGACAAAGGGCTGTGTTTTCAGCCAGTCGACGCCCGCCAACTGGTCCGCCACTTCCACGCCACCCATGGCGCGGTAAATTTGGCTTTCAAAGGCCACGCCACGGTCAGGCGAGCCTCGGCCATCAACGGAGAAGATAATCCACCCTTGATCAACCAGATATTGGTGCAGCGCGCCGCCCCATGTGTTCATCACCTGCCGGCCAGCGCCCGGCCCATTATAGACTTGGACCAACACGGGGTAACGCTTGCCCGGTTCCAAAACTGGCGTCAGCAGCTTGGTGTGCAGCACACTGCCATCTCCTGCTTTGATCGTGCCAAAGCGCGGGACCACATGGCTGGCGACATACGGCGCATAAGGATGGCTGGCATCCAGCTTATTCTCTTCAATCCATGCCAGACGCTGGCCTGCACTGTCAGCCAGCCAGACTTGCGGTGGCTGGCTTTGGCTTGAGCCATCAATAATGGCGCGATTGCCAGCCCGTGCCATAGTGGCATTGTGCCACATGCCCGGCTGGGTGAGGCGGCTCATCTCGCCGCCAGCTAGCGGCACCGAATAGAGATGCTGCTCAAGCGGCGTATCCTTATTGGCCAGAAAATAAACAAGGCCCTTGGCTGCATCCACGCCGACCAATTTGCGGACCATCCAGGCCCCTTGCGTCAGCTGGGTCCATTGGCCTTGGGCAAAGCGATAGAGATGGGCAAAGCCATCGCGCTCTGATTGCCAAATCAGGCTGCCATCAGCGAGCGCACGAAAACTATCATGCAAGTTGATCCAGCTCTTGCTGGTTTCGCTGAACAAAATCTCGCTGGCCCCAGTGGCTGGGTCAACGCGCAGCATATCCAGCTGTTTTTGGTCGCGCGACTGGCGCTGCACATAAAGCGCACGGCCATCCGCTGCCCAATCCACCCGCGCCAGATAGATATCGGCATTTGCGCCCAAATCCACCTTCACTCGGCGCTTTGCGTGCGGGTCCATCACCCACAGCTCCACGCGCGCATTGGCCGTGCCGGCTTGCGGATAGCGCTGGCTGTAAATTGTCGTGCCTTCAGCGCCAATTGCGGCACGACTGATGAGCGCAACGCCGCTTTCATCCGTGCGCTGCACTGCAATCGCCTTATCATCGGGCGCCCACCATAGACCTTGAAAGCGGTGCATTTCTTCTTGCGCCACAAATTCAGCCAAGCCCCAGCTTATCGGGCCGCCGCCATCCTTGGTTAGGGCCCGTGTCTTGCCACTGGCTCGATCCAGAACATAGGCATTGCCCTCACGCACAAAGCTGACAAAGCCACCCTTGGGGCTAATTGTGCCATCCAATGCCCCGCCATTTTGGGTTAGCCGCTCCACGCTGCCATCTAGCCGGGCGACGAACAAATCGCCGTCCACAGGAACCAGCAGCGATTGGCTGTCTGCTGCCCAATCATAGGCGACAATGCCCTTGGTGCCGGCAATGCGCGCGCGTTCGCGCTGCATTTTTTCCGCCTCAGTCAATTGGCCCGAGGTGCCGAGCTTAGTCGAATCCACCAGCATCCGCCACTCACCGCCATCCGTTGGCATGGCCCAGAGGTCAAAGCGCTCACGATCATCAGGCCGGGGGCGCAGGCTGGTTACCCATTTTCCATCCGGCGACAAACGCACAGCCCGCGGCGTCCGCCCACCAATGGCCGGCGACGCAAAGACGCGCTCTAAGGTAAGCGGGGCAGAGGGCACAGGCGCGGCATTTGGCTCAGCCATGGCAGCCGTTCCCATCAATCCCAATGCCAACGCTGCGGCACACATCCATTTGGTCATTTCCCCCAAAGCTCCATAACGAAAAAGGGCCGGGAACCCTGTTCTGGATCCCGGCCCTTTCGGTGTTTCGTTTTTTGCGTAAACGAGCGGGATCAGGCCTCTTCGGCCGTTTTCGTTTCGCTCGTAATAATGTTGTCGCGACGCTCAGCGATACGCGCAGACTTACCGCGACGGCCACGCAGATAATAGAGCTTCGCACGACGCACAGCGCCCTTGCGGACGACTTCAATCGAATCAATATTCGGCGAATAAAGCGGGAAAACGCGCTCAACACCCTCACCGAACGAAATCTTACGCACAGTGAAGTTGGAGCCCATGCCCTTATTTGAACGCGCGATGCACACGCCTTCATAATTCTGGACGCGGGTGCGCTCGCCTTCGACAACCTTCACGCCAACGCGCACAGTGTCACCGGGGCGAAATTCCGGAATCTTCTTTTCTGCGGTCAATTTTGCGATCTGTTCCGCTTCGATCTGTTGAATGAGGTTCATAGTGCCTCACTTGTCCTTCTTAGTCTTCCGCCGCACGTCAGAGGCAGGCTGGGCCCGAGCACCACAATGGCGCTCCCAAAGGTCCGGCCTGCGTAACCGAGTATCATCTTCTGCCCGTTGTTTCCGCCAGGCAGCGATGTTCGCATGATCCCCCGATCGCAGCACTTCAGGGATCGTGCGCCCTTCCCAAGTCACGGGTCGGGTATAATGTGGATATTCTAATAAGCCGTTCTCGAACGACTCTTCGTCACCACTTGAAGGGGCGCCCATTACGCCGGGAAGCAGCCGAATGCAAGCATCGAGCAGCATCAAAGCGCCCATTTCCCCTCCGGAAAGCACAATATCCCCCATTGAGACTTGCTCAATTTCGGGCCGCGCCTCGAAAAGCCGCTCATCAAAACCTTCGAATCGGCCGCACAGGATGGTAACGCCAGGGCCAGCCGCCAATTGCCGCACCCGCGCTTGCGTGATGGGCGTGCCTCGCGGCGTCATCGCGAGAATGGGGGCATTGGGCTGCACGGTCCGGGCATGATCAACGGCTGCGGCCAGCACATCCGCCTTCAGCACCATGCCAGCGCCACCACCAGCGGGCGTGTCATCAACTGTCCGGTGCTTATCCGTTGCGAAATCGCGAATTTGGACCGTGGATAGGCCCCATTTGCCTTCATCCAGCGCCCGACCTGCAATAGATTGGCCCAAGGGCCCCGGAAACATATCGGGATAGAGTGTTAAGATTTGGGCTTGAAAACTCATGATTTGGCAGGGCCCAAATCAACAAAGGCCGGATTGAGCAAAAGGCCGTCTTCAGACCAGCTCGGCACGGCTTGCGCTGTCATCGGGACCATGAAAGTCCGGCCATCGGGCCGTTCAATCTCTAGCACATCGCTGGCGCCGAAATTCTCAATCGCAATGCAGGTGCCAACGGCCTCCCCCTCGCTGGTGCGGCAGGGAAGGCCTATCAGATCAGCATGATAATATTCGCCCTCGCCCAAAGGCGGCAGGCTGTCCCGCGGCACCGTCAATTCAGTTCCGCGCAGCTTTTCAGCTGCCGTTCGGTCGACCACTTCGGCAAAGCGCGCGGTGGCGCCATAAGGCGTGGCGCGAACCGATTTCACGGTCAACGCGCCATCATTAAAGCATTTGTGCGCCTTTAGCCCTTCGACTGAGTCGGCAAAGAGCTTCAGGCGCACCTCCCCTGTCACGCCATGCGCGCCAGTGACCACCGCAAGGGTGACGGGCGCTGGAGTGACAGGGCGGTTGGCCAAGGCTTAGCCCTCGGCCTTTTCCTCAGCAGGCGCTTCAGCAGCGGGCTCTTCAGCGGCAGGCGCTTCTTCAGCCGGGGCCTCTTCAGCGGCAGCTTCTGCAGCGGGAGCTTCTGCAGCGGGAGCTTCTTCAGCGGCAGCTTCTTCGGCAGGCGCTTCTTCGGCAGGCGCTTCTTCAGCTGCAACTTCTTCAGCCGGGGCGTTGGCAGCTTCTTCAGCAGCCTTGGCTGCTTCTTCTGCTTCAGCGATCTTCGCGGCCTTTTCTTCCAGACGCTCCTTGGCCTTTTCGCCCGGTTCCGCCTTTTTGGGGTTGTTGCGGGCAGCGCGTTCCTTGAGGCCAGCGGCGTCGAGGAAGCGGGCAACACGATCGGTCGGCTGTGCGCCAACGCTCAGCCAATGCTTCAGACGGTCACCGTTCAGCGTCACGCGGTTGGCATCGTCCTTGGGCAGCATCGGGTTATAAGTGCCCACCTTTTCAATAAAGGCACCATCACGCGGGGCGCGGCTATCGGCCACAACGATGCGGTAATAAGGACGCTTTTTAGAGCCGCCACGCGACAAACGAATTGAAACTGCCATGTTTTCTTCCTTCCAATCTAAACTTTAAAACTATCTGTGTTCAAAAACCTGTGGGGGGCATTGCCCCTCATTTCTTCTTCAATAAATTCTCAAAACCCGGCGGCAATTTGGGCATATCACCACCTGTCGCATCGGGCATTCCGGGCAAACCGCCGCCGCCCAACAAGCCGCCTAAGCCGCCACCGCCCTTGCCAAACAGCGCGCCCAAGCCCTTCAACCCGCCCATCTTGCGGATCTTCTTCATGGCGGTGGACATTTCCTGATGCATTTTCAGGAGTTTGTTCACTTCCTGCACCGTTGTGCCCGAGCCATTGGCAATGCGGATTTTGCGCTTGGCCTGAAGCAGCTCAGGCTTGGCACGTTCCTTGGGTGTCATGGATGAAATCATCGCATCCATGCGCACCAAAATGCGATCATCCATGCCCGATTGCGCCATGGCACCCTGAATCTTTTTCATGCCGGGCAACATGCCGGCCAAAGCGCCAAGGCCGCCCATGCGCTGCATCTGCTGCAATTGCGCGCGCAGATCGTTCATATCAAACTGGCCCTTGGCCATTTTGGCGGCCAGCGCTTCAGCTTCTTCATGCTGGATCGTTTCCGCCGCACGCTCAACAAGGCTGACCACATCGCCCATGCCGAGAATACGGCTGGCCACGCGCCCGGGGTGGAAGACGTCCAGCCCATCAAGCTTTTCACCAGTGCCGACAAACTTGATTGGCTTGCCGGTTACGGCGCGCATGGAAAGCGCCGCCCCGCCGCGCGCATCGCCATCCATCCGCGTCAGGATAACGCCCGTCAGGCTCACCTGCTCCGAGAAATTCTTGGCGACATTCACTGCGTCTTGGCCGGTCAGGCTATCGACGACGAGCAATGTTTCAGCAGGCTGGGCGACTGTTGCCACGGCCTTCATTTCGTCCATCAACTGCGTGTCGACATGAAGGCGACCCGCCGTATCGAGCATCAAGACGTCATAGCCTTGCAGCTTGGCCGCCTGCATCGCGCGCTTGGCAATATCGACTGGCTGTTGGCCTGCGACAATTGGCAGTGTCGCCACGCCAATTTGCTCACCCAAAATCGCAAGCTGCTCTTGCGCTGCGGGGCGATTGACGTCGAGCGACGCCATCAGAACCTTTTTACGCTCTTTGTCGGTAAGCCGCTTGGCAATCTTCGCCGTGGTGGTGGTTTTACCAGAACCCTGCAGACCAACCATCATGATGATGGCTGGCGGGGTGACAGCCAATTCCAGCTCACTCGCCTCGGCGCCCAGCATTTCGACCAGCGCGTCGTTCACGATCTTCACGACCTGCTGACCCGGCGTAATCGAGCGGAGGACTGATTGGCCAACGGCTTGCTCAGTTACCTTGTCGACAAAGCTGCGGACGACGGGCAGCGCAACATCTGCCTCGAGCAGCGCGACCCGCACTTCGCGCATGGCCTCGCGGACGTCATTTTCGCTCAACGCACCCCGGCCGCGCAGACGGTCGAACACGCCACCAAGGCGTTCGCTCAAACTCTCGAACATCGGTTCGCTCCGTCCAAAATGCCCAAACAAAGCACGCCGGCGGACGAAAACTCGTCGGCCAGCGTACGCCCTTGGGCGGCCAAAAATAACGCTTTTCGTAAAGAAAGCAGGCGCGCCTTTAGTCTGATTCTACGCCTAGGTCAACCACAGAGGCCCGGATGGCGGCCGCTTTAACCTGATCTTCATGGCTTAGTCGGAAAAGGATCAGGATGGGGCAAAAGGCATAGGTGCGGATGAAACGATACTCAAGAACCGGGCTCCGCATCGGTACCTATGGACCGATTTTCCTGTTGCTGCTTGCCCTCATCTCAGGGCTGGCCCCCGTGCTGATAGGCGCGCCCAAAGGCCATGCGGTGCCGAGCAATGCCAGTTTTCTTGAACAGCTCTGGCTGGGGCATGGCCGCATTCTCCTGCCGCTCTTGCTGTTCAATGCCGCGCTCATTCTCTTTGGATGGCGGCATTATCGCGCGTTGCGCGCGCAAATTGCAGATCGCGCCCGCGCGGCTGCCCGCGCCCGCACTTTGGCGATGCGCGATCCGCTGACTGGCTTTCACAATCGTCGGTCCCTGGCAGAATCGGGGGCAGAGTTGCTGGCCCATGCCGCCCATCGTGGCCGCGCATTGGCAATGTTGCTGCTGGATGTGGACCATTTTAAAAACGTCAATGATATTCATGGCCATGCGGTAGGAGATGGCCTGCTCCGTTCTATCGCAGCAGAAATTGCCAGACTCGCCCCGCCGGGGGCCGTGATGGCGCGGCTGGGCGGCGATGAATTTGCCTGCGCTTTTGAAATTGCCCATGATGATCCTGCTGCAGCCCATGCGGTTGCTGAAGGCCTGGTCGCCCGGTTGAGCCAGCCACTAAAGGCAGATGGCACGCATGTGCATACCAGCATCTCGCTTGGCATTTCGCTCTCAGGGCCTGATTGCGACACAGTAGATCAACTGCTGCGCCGCGCCGATATTGCCATGTATGCGGCCAAACAACGCGGGCGAAATGGTGTGTCTTGGTTTGACACCTCAATGGAACGAGCGCTGCAAAAGCGTTCCGAACTCGAAGCCAAAATGCGGCAGGGCATTCCGGCGGGCGAATTTGAGCCTTATTTTGAACAGCAGGTGGATTTGGCAACAGGGCGGCTGTCGGGCTTTGAAGTTCTGGCCCGCTGGAACCACCCCATGCTGGGCCATATTCCGCCTACCCAGTTTATCCCAGTGGCCGAAGAAACGGGCCTAATTGGTGACCTATCTTTCTCCGTTATTCGCCAAGCCTTGATTGAAGCGCGCGAATGGGACCCAGAGCTGAGCATTAGCATCAACTTATCCCCTTTGCAGTTGCGCGATCCTTGGCTGGCACAAAAGCTTGTCAAATTGTTGGTCGAAACCAGCTTTCCCGGCCATCGGCTGGAAATTGAAATCACTGAGACTGGGCTGTTTGATAATCTGCCGCTGGCGCAGTCCATTGTCGGCAGCCTGAAAAACCAAGGCATTCGTCTCGCACTGGATGATTTTGGCACTGGCTATAGCTCGCTTGCCCATTTGCGCGCTTTGCCGTTTGACCGGATTAAAATCGACAAGAGCTTTGTTCTGTCGCTGCTCGATAATCCCGAAAGCGCCGCCATTGTGAATGCCATTGCCCGACTAGGCGATAATTTGTCCCTGCCCGTCACAGCCGAGGGAGTTGAGCGCGCAGACATTGAAAACCGACTGCGCGAAATTGGCGTAAATAAGGGGCAAGGCTGGCTATACGGCCATCCCATGCCAATTTCGCAGGTTCGCCGCTTATTGGCAGAGCGCCAACTTCTGCCCCTGTCGGCAAGCGGCGCAGCTGTCCGGCAAATGGGCTAATCACAACGCCGCCCGTTGGACTTAAGGGCCATATCGCCTTAAAGCGCCTGACATGGTGGATCGGTTTTACAAGATGCATGGCCTTGGCAATGACTTTGTTGTCATTGATGGCCGAACTGCGCCGGTTGACATGAGCGCAGCCCGCGCCCGTGCCATTGCAGACCGGCGCACTGGCATTGGCTGTGATCAATTGATCCTGCTTGGCCCCTCCGCCATTGCCGATGCCCAAATGCGCATTTTCAATGCCGATGGCAGCGAAGTGGAAGCCTGTGGCAATGCCTCCCGCGCAGTCGCGCTGTTGCTGGGCGGCACATCACGCGTTGAAACATTGGGCGGCCTCATCACGCTTGAAGCCCAGGGCAATCAATCCGTGGTCGATATGGGGGCACCGCGTTTTGAGTGGGACGCCATTCCCTTAAGCTTTGCGATGGATACCGCTCAAATGCCTGTTGGCTGGGAAGATTTGGATGCGCCTGCCGCTGTGAATGTGGGCAACCCCCATGTCATTTTCTTTGTGGCTGATGCGGATGTGGTAGACCTTGGTCGGCTCGGCCCGATGATTGAAACAGACGCGCTTTTCCCCGCGCGCATCAATGTGAATGTGGCAAGCCTTGCTGGGCCAAACCATCTCAAGCTGCGCGTTTGGGAACGCGGAGCAGGCCTGACCCAAGCCTGTGGCACGGGGGCGTGCGCCACCGCTGTTGCCGCCATCCGGCGCGGGCTGGTGACGAGCCCTGTCACTGTGTCTTTGCCGGGAGGGGACTTACGCATTGATTGGGCACCGGGTGAGACGATCCGCATGACTGGCCCGGCCACGCATGTCTTTACGGGCACGGCGGACTGGAGCCAGTTCGGATGAGCCATGTTGAGGTGGTCAATTTCGGCTGCCGGCTGAACATTGCAGAAGGCGAAGCCATTCGCGAAGCTGCCTCGGGCGTGACTTCGGACGCGCCCGAGCTTATCATCATCAACAGCTGCGCGGTAACAGCCGAGGCCGAGCGCCAAGCACGTCAAAGCATTCGTCGCTTGAAACGCGCCCGGCCCGATGCCCGAATTATAGTCACGGGCTGTGCCGCGGAAACCAGCGCCAGCCGCTTTTCCCAAATGGCAGAAGTCGACGCTGTCGTCCCCAATGCGGACAAGCGCAATCCCATGAGCTTTGGCCTGCCCTTTGATGGCACCAACGCCATACGGCCCGCTGTTTCTGGCGCAGATCATGCCCGTGCCTTTGTTGAAGTGCAAAATGGCTGCGACCATGATTGCACCTTTTGCGTGACGACCTTGGCACGCGGCGCAAGCCGATCTGTGCCGGCAGGCGCTGTGGTGGACGCCGTGGCGCAGGCCGTGGCGCGCGGCCAGCAAGAAGTGATCCTCACAGGCGTGGATTTAACGAGCTATGGCGCGGACCTGCCGGGGGCGCCCAGCCTTGGCCATTTGGTGGAACGGATTTTGCGGCTGGTGCCGGGGCTTGCGCGGCTGCGCCTCTCGTCAATGGACTCAATTGAAATTGATGATCGGCTGTTCGCGCTCATCACTGGCGACACACGCGTGATGCCGCATGTCCACCTCTCGCTTCAATCGGGCGATGACATGATCCTTAAACGGATGAAGCGGCGGCATTTGCGCGCCGACGCCATCCGCTTGGTCGAACGGCTCAAAGCAGCGCGGCACGACATTGCCATTGGCGCAGATATTATTGCGGGTTTCCCAACCGAAGACGACGCGATGTTTGCCAATAGCCTTGATCTGCTTGACGCATGTGACGTGGTTTTTGGGCATATTTTTCCCTATAGCCCGCGGCCCGGAACAGCGGCGGCCCGTATGCCGCAACTGGGCCGCGATGTGGCACGCGCCCGCGCAGAACAATTGCGCGCCCATGTTGCCGCGCGCAAAGCACATTGGCTGTCCAGCCTGATTGGCTCGGAGCAACAGGTGCTGGTGGAGCTGGATGGCAAAAGTGGCCATGCTGAAAATCATGCGCGTGTTGAAATTATCAGCGGGCGGGATTTCCGTTATGAACCAGATGCCCTAAAGGGCCGCATCATGACTGTGACCATCACTGCCAGCACTGGCGACACGCTGTTAGGCGAAGTGCGATGAGCGACGAGACCAACACGCCTTGGCACAAAAAGCTGCTGGGCGGCTTTCGGCGCACATCAGAAAAGCTAACGGAAAATCTAACTGGGCTCGTCACCAAGTCGCGGCTGGATGCTGAGGCGCTTGACGAAATTGAAGAGGCTCTGATTGTCTCAGACCTTGGGCCCGCGACGGCCCGGCGCATCCGCGATAAGCTGGCCGACAGCCGCTATGAGCGTGGTATTGATGAAGCTGGCATTCGAGCCGTTGTCGCCGAAGAAATTGAAGGCGTTCTGGCGCCCGTTGCCAAGCCCTTGGATGTGATTGCTTTTCCGCGCCCGCAAGTCATCCTTGTCATTGGCGTCAATGGTTCAGGCAAAACAACAACCATTGCCAAGCTTGCGCATTTGTTTCTCGAGCAAGATTATGGCGTGATGCTGGCAGCGGGGGACACCTTCCGCGCGGCTGCCATTGGCCAATTGAAAATATGGGCCGAGCGACTGGGCGTGCCCATTGTGTCCGGCCCCGAAGGCGGCGATGCCGCAGGCATTGTCTTTGATGCCGTTAAGCAGGCGACAGAAACGGGCATTGACGTTCTAATTGTCGACACGGCTGGCCGCTTGCAAAATAAGCGCGAGCTGATGGATGAGCTGGCGAAAATCCGCCGAGTGCTGGGCCGCCTCAATCCCGCTGCCCCGCATGATGTGGTGCTGGTGCTGGATGCCACAACGGGGCAAAACGCCCTGTCGCAAATCGAAATCTTTAAAGAAGTGGCCGGTGTGACTGGCCTTGTGATGACCAAGCTGGATGGCACAGCGCGCGGCGGCGTGCTGGTGGCCGCGGCCGAAAAATTTGGCCTGCCCATTCATGCCATTGGCGTGGGTGAAACGCTGCAAGATTTACGGCCCTTTGATCCAGCCGAGCTTGCACAGATTATTGCAGGGGCAGATAAATCATGACCCAGCCAGACCCCAAAGCCGCGCCCCCGCCCAATTTGATTGTGGATTTAGGGCCGCTGGTCCTCTTCCTGCTGACCTATTGGCTCGCCAATGTCTGGGTGGCGACCGGCGTGTTCATGGTGGCCACGCTGGGCGCGTTGATTTGGTCAAAGATCAAACATGGCAGTGTCTCGGTGTTGCTCATGTTCTCTGGCGTCATGGTGCTGGTCTTTGGCGGCCTAACCATTTGGCTGCATGATGAAACCTTCATCAAGATGAAGCCAACGCTCTATTATGCCATGGTCGCGGGCATATTATTTTTTGGAACCTTGACCAAAAAGCCGACGCTGGAACGCGTTATGGCCCATGCCTATCCTGAATTGAGCCAACAAGGCTGGCATTTGCTGACACGCAATTTTGCCTGGTTCTTTGTGGGAATGGCGCTGCTGAATGAGCTGGTCTGGCGCAACAGCTCTACGGGGTTTTGGATGGGCTATAAGCTCTGGGGGGCCTTGCCGCTGACCTTCCTCTTCGGGGCGATAAATATCCCGATGATTTTGCGGCATTCAACGTCTGCTGACGAGACCAAAGACGCATAGCTGGGGCGGAGAGTCTGGGCCGCTAATCGTCATGCTGAACCAAGCTCAGCATGACGGCGTTTATGCCGTCTCCAGCAACCCGTGCTTCTTGAGGCAATGGCGCAGCTGATCATATGTCAGCCCCAGCGCTTTGGCGGTCGCCCTTTGGTTGTGGCGGTTGCGGACGAGCGCCGCCTCTAATAATTGCCGCTCATAGGCATGGACAGCCACACGCAACTCACCCGGGGCATCGGGCGCAGGGGCCGTTACTGTCCCCGTCACTGGGGAAGCGACTGCCTCTGCGGCCACCATGCCCTGCCCGCTGCTGGGCCGCCATGGCGAGGCAAAGGGATCAAACACAATATCGGCGACGGGCGTTGACGGATCATCCCAACGATAGACAGCCCGTTCAGACACATTGCGCAATTCGCGGATATTGCCCGGCCAGCCATAGGCTTCCATCTCGGCCATGGCCGCTTTTGAAAAGCCCGGCCAACTGGGCCAGCCCAGTTCAGATGCCATGCGCCGCCCAAAGAAATCAGACAGCTGGGCCACATCTCCCTCACGCGCGCGCAGCGGCGGCAGCGTGATCACCTCAAAAGATAGCCGATCGAGCAAGTCTGCGCGGAAGCGGCCTTGATCGACCAGCTTGGGCAGATGCTCATTGGTGGCGGCTACAATGCGCACATCCACACGAATTGGGCGATTGGCGCCAATGCGAGTTACCTCGCCATATTCCACCGCGCGTAAGAGACGTTCCTGCGCACCAGAAGAAAGCGTCCCCAATTCATCCAGAAACAGCGTGCCGCCATCGGCCTCTTCAAAGCGCCCAGCACGCGCCCGCGTGGCCCCCGTAAATGCCCCCGCTTCATGCCCGAACAATTCTGCCTCAATCAACGTTTCAGTTAAGGCGGCGCAATTCATGGGAACAAAGGGGCCATCCCAGCGGGGGGAGAGGCGGTGCAGCCGCTCTGCCACCAGCTCTTTGCCTGTCCCGCGTTCCCCAATCACCAACACGGGCCGGTTGAGTTGGGCGGCACGGCTGACGCGTTCCACACTGTCGAGAAAAGCGAGCGATTGGCCAATAAAGGGATTGTCGCGGTTCATATACTAACTCTTAGGATATTTTCCCAATAGTTCGCAATTGAAAACTCGGCAGCATCCTTTCAAATCATCTATGAATGGCGGATTTCCGATGTTTTTGAGACTTGGCACGGCTCCTGCAATGTTCAGTCCATAACGCACAAGCGACCCCAATTGATCTTTCAGGAGACCGACCATGAACCGCTATAAGGCTTTTGATTTCCGGGCTTCGATCCTCGCCATCGTTGCCACTGTCTTTGTCAGCACCAGCAGCCTGCTCTTTGCCGCAGGCCCGCTAGGCCAAGCCAGTGCGACTGGCGCAATCAGCCAGGATTATCCGCTCGCCTAAAATCCCTCCCGGTCGCCCCCACGACCGGGGACCGCCGGGGAGGAGCCCACCCCCATCCTCCCCGGCCCCCTCAAGACCGTGACCTTCGTCACACCAAGGAGTTTCCATCATGGGTATTTTTTCCCGCACCCGCGACATCATTGCTGCCAATGTGACTGACCTGCTGGATAAAGCAGAAGATCCGGCAAAGATGATCCGCATGATCATTATGGAAATGGAAGAAACGCTGATCGAGGTTCGCGCCTCGGCCGCACGCACCATTGCCGATCAAAAAGAACTGCGCCGCCATATTGCCAAGCTGGAAACGCTGCAGGAGAACTGGCGCGAAAAGGCTGAGCTGGCACTCTCGAAAGACCGGGAAGATCTGGCCAAGGCGGCCTTAGTCGAGCGGCAAAAGGCAGTTGATATGGCTGAACAATTACAGGCTGAAATTGCGGTTTTGGATGATGCCTTGAAAGCCAATGAGGAAGATATTGCCAAGCTGCAAGCCAAGCTGCGCGAAGCACGCGCCCGCCAGAACAGCGTGATGACGCGGCTCGAAGCGGCCAACAACCGCATCCGTGTGCGCGAAGCCTATGCTGGCACCAAGGTGGATGAAGCCTTTGCCCGCTTTGATACACTGGAACGCCGCGTGGATCTGGCTGAGGGCCGGGCCGATGCGCTGGGCCTGGGTGCCCAGCCCAAGAGCCTGGAAGAAGAAATTGCCGAGCTTCGCACCTCGGAAAAGGTAGAAGCTGAGCTGGAAGCCTTAAAGGCTGCAGTCAAGAAGGGCTGACCCGATGGAAGAGGTACTCGTCCCCATCGTCGTCATCCCGACCATCTTCATCGGTCTGCCCTGGCTGATCCTCCATTATATGACCAAGTGGAAGACAGCGGCGACACTGACCCGCGAAGACGAAAATCTTCTCGACGAGCTGCACGATATCGCTCGGCGCCTTGAAGACCGGATGACCACCATCGAACGGATCATCGCTGCCGACGACCCCAATTGGAAAAAGGGCGCTTAAGCGCTCAATTCCTCGCCAACACGGAGTAAGAACCATGGCTGCAAGCCGCACCAAATTCTATCTGGATAAGCAGAACCGCAAATGGCTGGGCGTCTGCTCAGGCATTGCCGATTACACAGGCGTTGACGTCACTTGGGTGCGCGTTGGCACGGTCATCTTGACCCTGCTGGGCGGCTTTCCATGGACGCTTATTGCCTATTGGGCCACGGCCTGGATTGCTGATGACAAGCCCAATGGCCTGTATGAAGACAAGGAAGCCGCAAAATTCTGGCAGGGCGTCCGGCAATCGCCCGCGCGCACCACGCGCGATGTGCGGTCCAAGCTGCGCGATATTGATCGCCGCCTCGCTGATGCTGAAGCGCATTACACCGCACGCAACAGCCGCCTTGCTGATGAAATCGACAATCTGAAATAGCTCTAAAGGCCCAGGGAGCCAATTGCCATGTCATTTAGTCTGTCAACATTTATCGTTGCTCTTGTTGCCATCAGCACATTCGGCTGGATCATTACAACTTGGATCCGCGCCCGCCATGGATATCCTCTTGAGGGAGAATGGGGCGGCACGGTTGGTAAGTCAGATATGGCGGCAGACCGAAAAATTGCTCTGCTTTCATCAGAAAATGACCGCCTTGCTGGCCAGATAACTCGGCTCGAAGAGCGCGTTGCGGTATTAGAGCGGATTGCAACCGATGCCCCATCGCGTTTGACCGCCGAAATTGAACGTTTGAAATAAGGAGGCACAGATGATTGAGACAGAACTTGCTCCCTATGTGCCGGCCATTGCCATGATGGGCGTCTCCATTGGGCTTTTGGGTGTGATCGGCTGGATCTTTACGACCTGGCTCCGGATCAAAAACGGCTATCCGCTTGAGAATAGCTGGGGCAAAGCCATTTACCCCAAGACCGATCAGGAAAGCGTGGAACGCATTAAGCTGCTGA
>JBEEOY010000127.1:0-15596 GCA_041191345.1 Pseudomonadota bacterium | reverse complement strand
GCGAGCATGTCAGAAATTTCGCTTTCGGCCACCCAGCAGCCGACGGATTGGGACAGGAGCGGCTGGCCGCCCTCCAGCGTGCCGGTGAGCGCATCCAGCATCCCCGCCGTGATATGCGGCACGCCGGCCATGATGAAGATATTGCCATGGCGAATGCCCGGTGCGCCCGACATGCGGTTGGGGATCAGCTCTGCCCCGTTCGGCACCCGCGCCATGCGCAGCCGGGCCTCCGTCAGGCCGCCGCGGCTTTCATAATAGGCCTGGAGCATCGCGCTGGCTTCTGGGTGGATCACCACATCCACGCCCAGCGCCTTGGCAATCGCATCCACAGTGATGTCATCATGCGTGGGGCCAATGCCGCCGGTGGTGAAGAGATAGTCATAGCGGCCGCGCAGTGCGTTCACGCAGTCGACAATTTCGTCCTCAATATCAGGCACAATCCGCACTTCGCGCAGGCGAATGCCTTGCAAGTTCAGCCACAGCGCAATCTGGCTGACATTTTTATCCTGCGTGCGGCCAGAGAGAATTTCATCGCCAATTACGGCAAGGGCGGCGGTCCAAATGCGGTCAGTGCTCATGCTATGAGGCTATAGCGCAGCCTGTGGCACAGGAAACCCCCTGCAAAGGGCGGGGGCGATGAAAGCCAATCCGCATCCTGCAAAATGCCCGCCGAACAAGTCCGGCGGGCACCTTTTCCTCCCCAGGAAACTTGTTTGGGCTTTAGCGGCCCATTGCGCTGCCAAGGCGGTGGTAGAGGCGCGAGAATTTGATGGATTCCGGCTTGTCCTTCACCACTTCCAGATAATGGAGCACCGCTTCACGCAGCAGCTCAAAATCCTCAGTCGACAGAACGGCGCGGGACCGTGCGGGTTCGGGTGATGTTGTCATAATAACGCCTTTCCCTGGTTATAGCTCAGCCGAACTGGTTCATGGTGTTGTGGACGCCGCCGGCCTTCAGCGCGGCTTCGCCCGCGAAATATTCCTTATGGTCATCCCCAATGTCAGAGCCGGACATGTTCTGGTGCTTCACACAGGCAATGCCTTCGCGAATTTCCTTGCGCTGCACGCCCGCGACATAGCCCAGCATCCCAGCTTCGCCGAAATATTCCTTGGCCAGATTGTCCGTCGACAAGGCGGCCGTGTGATACGTCGGCAAGGTGATGAGGTGGTGGAAAATGCCAGCCCGCTTTGCCCCATCGGCTTGGAAGGTGCGAATGCGCTTGTCCGCGGCAATGCCCAATTCCGTCTCGTCATATTTGGCGTTCATGAGGTCGGCGCGGTCATAGGCTGACACGTCCAGACCTTCGGCGACCATGGCGTCATAGACTTGCTGGCGGAAGTTGAGCGTCCAGTTAAAGCTGGGCGAGTTGTTGTAGACGAGCTTGGCATTGGGGAAGACTTCGCGGACGCGGTCCATCATCCCCGCAATTTGTTCGACATGGGGCTTTTCGGTCTCAATCCACAGCAGGTCCGCGCCATTTTGCAGCGAGGTGATGCAATCAAGCACGCAGCGGTCTTCGCCCGTGCCGGCGCGGAACTGGAACAGGTTGGACGGCAGGCGCTTCGGGCGCAGCAGCTTGCCATTGCGGTTGAGCACAACATCGCCATTGCGCGCGGTTGCGGGGTCAATTTCTTCGCAATCAAGGAAGCTGTTATACTGGTCGCCAATATCGCCCGGTTCGTTGGACACCGCGATTTGCTTGGTCAGGCCAGCGCCCAGCGAGTCGGTGCGGGTGACGATGATGCCATCTTCCACACCCAGCTCGAGGAACGCGTAGCGGCAGGCGCGCACCTTGGCGAGAAAGTCCTCATGCGGCACAGTCACCTTGCCATCTTGGTGGCCGCACTGCTTTTCATCCGACACTTGGTTTTCGATCTGGAGCGCACAAGCCCCGGCCTCGATCATCTTCTTGGCGAGCAGATAGGTGGCTTCAGCATTGCCGAAACCCGCATCAATATCGGCAATGATGGGCACGATATGCGTCTGGAAATTGTCAATCTTGCTTTGGATGTCAGCTTCCTTCGCTGCGTCGCCCGCAGCGCGCGCCTTATCAAGGTCGCGGAACAGCAAGTTCAGTTCACGCGAGTCGGCTTGGCGCAGGAAGGTGTAAAGTTCTTCAATCAGCGCAGGCACGCTGGTCTTTTCATGCATGGATTGATCGGGCAGCGGGCCGAATTCTGAGCGGAGCGCCGCAACCATCCAGCCCGAGAGATAGAGATATTTCCGCTTGGTCGTGCCGAAATGCTTTTTGATGGAAATCATCTTTTGCTGGGCAATAAAGCCATGCCAGCAGCCCAGCGATTGGGTGTAGTTGGCCGGATCTTTGTCATAAGCGGCCATGTCGTCGCGCATGATTTTGGCGGTGTAGCGGGCAATGTCCAGGCCCGTGCGGAACTGGTTCTGCAACCGCATCCGCGCGACGGATTCCGGATTAATGCCGTCCCAAGTGCCGCCTTTCGTGGCGCGCAAAGCTTCCATATCTTTGATGTGCTGTTGGTACGACATTTACAAATCCTTTCTGGGCGACTCATGCGGGAGACGCGAATCCATTGGTTATGCAACTCGTCCTCGGGTTTTTGAGGCGCATCGGCCAGAAGATATTGTAAAAATTGTTGTGGTTAGGTGCGTGAAATGGGCTTTATACTTGTCATTCTGTAAAAATATGACAAAATGAGTTCATGTCCGATCAAAAGCTTTTTGCAGGCCATGCTGTGCGGCGCATTCGCCGGGCCTCGGGGCTTACGCAATCCGCCATGGCCGATGTGCTGGCCGTCTCGCCGTCCTACCTCAATCTTATTGAGCGCAATCAAAGGCCGCTCACAGCGGCGCTCATGCTGCGGCTGGCAGATCGCTTTGATTTTGACCCGCGCACCCTATCGGGCACGGCGCCGGGCGGCGGGGTAGAGGCCATTCGGCGGCGGCTGGCAGACCCTATTTTTGCAGATTTGGCGCTGGACCGTGCAGCGATTGCAGATTGGATTGCGCTTGCGCCAGAGGCTGTCGAGGCCTTTGCCCGCGCCTTTGATCGGGCTGGGGCAGGGGCGGGCAGTGCGGCTTTGACTCTGAGTGATCCCATTGCCGAAGTCCGGCAAGAGATTGAGCGGTGGCGCAATCATTTCCCCGATTTGGAGGCTCAAGCCGAAGCCCTGGCGGATGAGCTTCGCCTTGGCTCAGCTGATCTTTATGGCGCCATTGCAGATCGGCTGCGCGTCAAGCACCAGTTGACCATCCGCATCCTTCCCATAGATGTCATGCCAGACCGGCTTCGGCGGCTCGATTTGCACGCGCGGCAGCTGCAATTGTCTGAACTGCTCGATCCTGCCTCGCGCACCTTTGCCGCTGGGTTTCAGCTGGCCCAGTTGGAAGCGCGCGATGAAATTGAGGCGCTTGTGTCGGGCGCAACTTTTGCCGAGCGCGCGGGTGAGCGGCTCTATCGGCGGCATTTGACCAGCTATTTCGCGGCGGCCCTGATGATGCCCTATGCGCGTTTCCTGCGCGCCTGCGAGGCGACAGGCTATGATTTGGATTTGCTGCAACGCCGCTTTGGCGCGGGCTTTGAACAAGTCGCCCACCGGCTGACAACGCTGCAACGCGTGGGCGCGCGCGGCCTGCCCTTTTTCATGCTCCGTATTGATCGGGCGGGCCAATCGTCCAAACGCTATGGCGGGGCCAGCAATTCGCCTTTGGTGGACAGCGATGGGCGCTGCCCCTTGTGGAACCTGCATCAGGCCTTTGACCGGCCCGGCAGCCTGCAACGCCAGTTGGTGGAATTGGAAGATGGCAGCCGCTGGTTCACTTTGGCGCGGACTGTTCATCCCCAAGGCGCGCGTGCCGGTGGGGTGGCAGCTGAGTTTGCTGTGGGGCTGGGCCTTGATGCAGGCCTTGCCGCGCCTTTGGCTGCTGCGCGAGGGGTAGATTTAGGTGCCGGGGCCGCAACGGCCATTGGGCTCGGCTGCCGCCAATGCCTGCGGCCCGATTGTCCCCAGCGCAGTGCCCCGCCCCAAGGCCGGGTGCTGACCTTTAATGAGCGGGAGCGTGGCCTTACGCCCTTTGCCTTTGCCGGCGATTGACGCTTAGTCTTCCTTAACATCTGGCTGGCAGAGACGCAGGACATTGTGGCGGCCCAGTGCGAGCGCTGCCACGCTTGGGATGCTGATGCTGCGACGCCTTTTTCCTTTGCCCATTCCGCTGCGCGCGCTTGGCGTTTTGCTGGCGGATTTTGGTTTGCTCTGGGTAGCGCGCAGTGCCGGGCTTGCGCTCTGGCCGGGGCTTCATCCTGATGTGCCTGTCCCCAACCAGCCTTGGGCCATTTTTGCTTTGCTGGCGCTCTGCCTGATTGGCTGTGGCGCAGTTTCGCCCGATGGGCTTCGCGCGCGGGCGGATATGCTGGTGCGCGTGATGGCCAGCCTGTCGCTCGGGGCCATTTTATTAGCCATTGGGCATATGATGTTCCCCGGCTTTGCAGGGCCCGTGGGGGCACACATGATTATGCTGCTGCTTGCGTTGCCAATGCTCTGCCTGTCGCGCCTCGCCTTCTCGCATGCGGCGGATACGCCCTATTTTGCCCGCCGCCTTTTTGTTTTGGGCACAGGGGATGGCCATGCGCGCGTTGCCAGCATTGTGGCGCAACGCCCCGGCTTAAGGTTGCTGGGGCATTTGGAGGTTGAGTCAACCGAGGCTGAGTTAGATGGACAGCTCACCCGTCACATTTTGGGGCAGGGGGTGGATGAGGTCATCTTGGCAACTGCGTGTCGGCAACAATGGCCCGTGCGGGCGCTTGTGCCGTTGCGCATGGCTGGGGTCCGCGTGATTGATGTGTCGGCGTTTATTGAGCGCGAAATTGGGCGCATTGATTTGCGCTGGACGCGGCCGGCCTGGCTGTTGCGCCCGCAGGGTTTTGCCGTTCGCCATGTTGGGGCTGTTGTAAAGCGCAGTCTTGATTTGGTGTTGGCGCTGGGCCTGCTCTTCAGCCTCGCGCCATTTCTGGCTGTGGTGATGATGGCCATTCGGCTCGAAAGCCCCGGCCCCGCCTTGTTCTGGCAAGAGCGGGTGGGCCAATTTGGCCGCCGCTTCTGGCTCGTGAAGCTGCGGTCTATGGGGGTCCATGCCGAGGCAGATGGGCAACCCCGCTGGGCGGAAGCCGATGATCCCCGCGTCACGCGGCTTGGTCGCTGGCTGCGCCAGCTGCATATTGATGAGCTGCCCCAGCTTTGGAACATTCTGCGCGGGGAGATGAGCTTTGTCGGCCCCCGGCCCGAACGCCCTGAATTTGTGGTCCAGCTAGAGGCCGAAATCCCTTTTTATGCAGAGCGGCATAGCGTGCGCCCTGGCATTACAGGCTGGGCGCAAATCAACTATCCCTATGCTGCCAGCCTCCAAGATGCGCGGGCCAAGCTGGAATTTGATCTTTTCTACGTCAAACACGCCCATTTTCTGTTGGATATCCTCATCCTGCTGCAAACCGCGCGGGTGCTGATTTGGCGGACGGGTGCGCGCTAACCCGCAAGCTGTGTTTTTTTGACAGAGGGCCACTGCTCCGCCTATCGCGTCCTTATGGATCAGACTGTGTTGACCCGCATTGCCGACGCGCTGGAACGTTTGGCCCCGCCTGTGACAGATCCGGCACCCACCAATGCTCCGGCCTATATTTGGCACCAAGGCACGTTGCGCGCGGCCACGGGCTTTTCGCCTGTCTCGCTTGATTTGCTGGCGGGTATTGATGCCCAAAAGGCAGCCGTGCTCGACAATAGCCGCCGGTTGGCAGCAGGCCATGCCGCGCATGACATATTGCTGTGGGGGGCGCGTGGCGCTGGAAAATCCGCGCTCGTCAAATCCACGGTTGCCGCTGTGCAGGCGGAAGGCGGCCATCTCTGCCTTGTCGAAGCCGCGTGTGATGAGCTGGAGCGCCTGCCCGATTTATTTGCCTTGCTTGCGCGTGAGGCGCGCCCTGCCATTGTTTTCATTGATGATATGGGGTTTGAACAGGGTGATCCGCAGATGCGGCATATCCGCTCGGTCTTGGATGGCGGCATTTCCGCACGCCCCGGCCATGTGCGCTTATATGTGACGGCCAATCGCCGTCACATCGTGCCGCGCAATTTGGAAGAACAATCAAGCGCCATCAATCCGCGCGACGCCGTGGATGACAATTTGGCCTTGGCAGACCGTTTCGGGCTTAGCCTTGGATTTCATGCCTGCACGCAAGATGTTTGGCTGGAGATGGTGGCAGGCTATGCCAAGAAGCTGGGCCTCAGCTTTGATCCGCAAGACGCGCTGACATGGGCCACCCAACGCGGTGCCCGCTCGGGCCGGATTGCGTGGCATTATGCGGTCGAACTCGCGGGCCGCGCGGGGAAGAAGATTTAGCGCCACCCCCCAAAGTGCGGCCTTAAGCGCCCAATTGCTCCACCATTTCGGCCAATTCCAGCCAGCGTTCCTCCGCGGCATCGCGTTCGGCGCGCAGGCTCTCGATCTTCTTGGTGAGTTCCGCAAAACGGGTTGGATTTTTGCTGTACAAATCAGGGTCAGACAGCGTCGCTTCAGCAGCTATAATCTGGGCGCCCAAATCTTCCACGCGGCCGGGCAGCAGATCATAATCGCGCTGGTCTTTATAGCTCAGCTTGGTCTGCGCCTTGGGCTTTTCAGCCATGGGGGCCGGGGCTGTTGCCGTCTTTGGCTTGGCAGAAGTTGTTTTGGGCGCATCGCGCTTGCGTTCCCAATCGGCATAGCCGCCTGCCACAATATCCACCTTGCCGCTGCCATCCAGCCCCAATGTCAGCGTGACGGTGCGGTCCAGAAAGTCGCGGTCGTGGCTCACAATCAGCACGGTGCCGTCATAATCGGCAATCACTTCTTGCAGCAGGTCCAGCGTTTCCAAGTCGAGATCATTGGTCGGCTCATCGAGCACCAGAAGATTGGATTGCCGCGCAAATTCCCGCGCCAGCAATAGCCGGGCCTGTTCCCCGCCTGATAGCGTTGCCACGCGTGCTTCGGCCATATCGGTGTCGAACAGAAATTCCTTCAAATAGCCTTTAATGTGCTTTTTTTCGCCACGCACCGTCACCCAATCGCCACCATCGGCCAGCACATCGCGCACGCGCTTATCGCCGCCCAGCAATTGGCGCTGCTGGTCAATCACAATGCCATTGAGCGTCTTGGCGCGGCCAATGCTGCCTTGGTCGGGCTCAATTTCGCCCGTCAGGAGCTTTAGCAACGTGGTTTTGCCTGTGCCATTGGCGCCGACAATGCCAATCCGGTCGCCGCGCTGGATGCGCAGCGTAAAGTTTTTAATCAGCGTGCGGTCGCCATAGGTCTTGCTGACGCCTTCGGCCGTGATGACGGATTTAGAGCGGACGTCATCGCTCTCCACGGCCAGCTTGGCGGCGCCTGCCGGGCCAATCATCGCCGCACGAACAGCGCGCATTTGGTGCAGCTTTTCCAACCGGCCTTGGTTGCGCTTGCGCCGTGCCGTCACGCCGCGTTGCAGCCAATGCAGCTCAATCTTCAGCTTGGCGTCCATCTTTTCCGCGGCGCGCGCCTCTTCGGCATAGATTTTTTCCTGCCACGCTTCAAAGCCGCCAAAGCCCACTTCGGCCCGGCGCACATTGCCGCGGTCGAGCCACAAGGTTTGCTTGGTCAGCCGTGTTAAGAAAGTTCGGTCATGGCTGATCACCAGAAACGTGCCACGAAACCGGTTGAGCCAATCTTCCAGCCAATCAATTGCGCCCAAATCCAAATGGTTGGTTGGCTCATCCAGCAGCAGCACATCCGGGTTCATCGCCAGCGCGCGGGCAATGGCGGCGCGGCGGCGCTCCCCGCCCGAGGCCGTGGCCGCTTCGCGCGACAGATCAATTCCCAATTGCCCGGCAATGGCTTCAACTTCATGAAGCGGCGGCGCGCCTGCGCCCGAAATTGTGTAATCGCGCAAGGTGGCAAAGCCTGTCAGGTCCGGCTCTTGCTCCAGCAGAACAACATTGGTGCCAGGCACAATGGTGCGGCGGCCCTCATCGGCCTCAACTCGGTTTGCGAGCAATTTGAACAGCGTTGTTTTGCCCGCGCCATTGCGGCCAATCAGCGCCAGCCGGTCGCGCTCGCCAATATAAATATCAAGGTTGCGGAACAACCAGCCAGACCCCTGGACAAGCCCAAGGCCCTCATAACTCAAAACAGGTGCTGACATCTTTTCGGACCGGACTATGGTTGCTGACTGGGAAGGCCCCAGTCCATTCATGGCTTATTCAAACCAACATGCTATGCGCTGAAATTGTGAAAAACTTCAACGTCTCTCTCAAACCTCTCGCATCGGCGGCGTGTTTGCTCTTGATGGTAGGCCCGGCAGAGGCGCAATTGGCCCGTCGGGATGAGCAAGATGCCGCCCTCAATGCCACGCGGCGCGGCTCAGTTCAGTCGCTGCGGGATATTGAAGGGGCGATTGTGCCGGGGATGCAGCGGCGCGGCGCCAATTATATTGGCGCAGAATTTGAGCCCGGCTCGCGGCGCTATCGGCTGAAATTCGTTCGCGGCTCATCGGTTATCTGGATTGATGTCGATGGCCGGTCGGGCCAGATTATTGCTCAGGCCGGCAATTGACCCTAATTTCCTTTCCCAACAGACCAAGAGGCAGCCATGCGCATTCTGATCGTCGAGGATGAACCCAATCTGGGGCGCCAGCTCAAATCAACGCTTGAGCAAACTGGCTATGCAGTCGATTTGGCAGCAGATGGCGAAGAAGGCCATTTTCTCGGCGCGACGGAAAATTATGATGCCGTCATTTTGGATCTGGGTCTGCCCGAAATAGATGGGCTGACGGTGCTCGATCGCTGGCGCAAAGAAGGCCGGACCACGCCGGTCCTTGTTCTCACCGCGCGGGATAGCTGGTCAGATAAAGTGGCTGGGCTTGATGCCGGGGCCGATGATTACCTCGCCAAACCCTTCCAAACGCAGGAACTGATTGCCCGGTTGCGCGCGCTGATCCGTCGAGCCTCGGGCAATGCCTCGTCTGAACTGACTGCAGGCGATGTCCGCCTCGACACGCGCTCGGGCCGCGTCACGCTGGCGGGCGAACCCGTGAAGATGACGGCGCAGGAATATAAATTGCTCAGCTATTTGATGCACCATAAGGGCAAGGTCGTCAGCCGGACGGAATTGATTGAGCATATTTACGATCAGGATTTTGATCGGGATTCCAACACCATTGAAGTGTTTGTAACGCGCATTCGCAAAAAGCTGGGCCAGGATGTCATCACCACAATCCGCGGCCTTGGCTATAGTTTGGAAGACCCGGCGGCCTGATATGCCAAAAGCGGCTCTGCACCGGACGGGCGGCTCGCTCAGCCGACGCATGATCCTGATTGCCGCGGGGTGGATTTCGCTTTTGCTCTTGGGCGGCGGGCTGGCGCTTGACCGCGTCTTGACGACAGCTGTCACTAACAATTCTGATGCCGCGCTGGAATATGTGCTGACGCAGATGGTTGCCTCGGCTGAAATTGGGCCTGATGGCGAAGTGCGGTTGAACCGGCCTTTGGGCGACCAGCGGTTCTTAGAGCCCTATTCCGGTATGTATTGGCAAGTCAGCGGGGCCGGTTATGATCCTTTCCGCTCGCGATCCCTGTGGGATCAGACGTTGCGGATCAACCCTTCGCATGGCGACACCAAAGCCCATTTTTACGATAGTAATGAATTCGCGGATGAGCCTCTGCGCATTGTGGAGCGTGATATTTATCTGCCTACGTCCAAAACCCGCTGGCGTTTCCAAGTGGCGCAAGGGCGTGATGCCTTGGATGCGCAAATCAAAACCCTGCGCAGCACCATTTTAAAGAGCTTTGTTCTGCTGGGGCTGGGGCTCATTGGCATGGCCGCCCTGCAAACGCTTTATGGCTTGTGGCCCTTGCGCAAGCTGCAACGTGCCATTGCGGATATGCGCGCGGGCCGGGCCCAGCGCATTGAGGCACAGGCGCTGCCAGATGAAGTGGAGCCGCTGGTCGCCGAGCTGAACGGCCTGCTCGAACATAATGAAAAACAGGCCCAAGAAGCGCGCGAACATGCGGGCAATTTGGCCCATGCGCTCAAAACCCCGCTGACGGTGATTATGAATGCCGCGACGGCGCAGGCGGCAGACCTTGGCGAAACTGTCCTGCGTGAGGCTGCAACCATGCGGCGGCAAGTGGATCATCATTTGGCCCGTGCCCGAGCCGTGGGGCGGCGGGGCCATGCACACAGCCGGGCAGAAATTTGGCCCTCGCTGCAATCAGTTGAGCGGGCCGTGTCGCGGCTCTACAGCCATGTTCGGTTGGATATTGCAGGCGATAAAGCACTGGCCGCCCGTGTTGAACGGCAGGATCTGGATGAAATCCTGGGCAATCTGATTGAAAATGCAGCCAAATATGGCGGCGGCAGCGTGTTTGTGACGGTCCAACGCGCGGGCGATGATGTTGAAGTGCTGATCGAAGATGATGGCGCGGGCATCAGCGCGGATAATCGCGACCGGCTGTTCAACCGTGGTGTCCGCTTAGATGCGTCAAAGCCGGGCACGGGGCTTGGCCTTGCCATTGTCCGCGATGTGGCGGAAATTTATGGCGGGTCCATCTCGCTTGAGCAGAGCGAGGATATGGGTGGCCTTTTGGCACGGCTCCGTTTGCCTTTGGCAGCATAAGCGGCGTTGACGAGAGCTTAACGTTCCTCGGGCAAAGGCCGGGTCATGACTTTGATCCGCCCGGCAGATGCGCCAAAGACCATTTTGATTGTTATTGGCACGCGGCCAGAAGCGATAAAGCTGTTTCCCGTTATTCATGCGCTTCAGCGCCAGCCCGGGGTGCGCCTTTCAATTTGCGTCACAGGCCAGCATGGCCAGTTGGTCGCAGATATTCTGGCGATGGCGGGCATTACGCCAGATTGGGATCTGGCAGCCTTGCACCCGGGGCAATCGCTGGATGCACTGCTGGCGCGGCTGGTGCCTGCCCTTGGCAAGGTGATGGATGATGTTCGGCCAGACTGGGTTCTGGTCCATGGCGATACCTTATCTGCGCTTGCGGGCGCGCTGGCGGCGCATTTTCGGGGCATTCGCATTGCCCATGTTGAGGCAGGCCTGCGCAGCGGGGATTTATGGGCGCCGACGCCTGAAGAAGCCATTCGCAAGATGCTGGCAGCCTTGGCGGAATGCCATTTTGCCCCCACGCACACGGCAGCGGCTGCCTTGCGTGCTGAAAATGTGGGGCCAAAGGCCATTTATGTCACCGGGAATACGGGCATTGATGCGTTGCTCAGCACGCGGGCTTATGTGCAGACCGCGCCGCAGGTGCTTGCGGCTGTCGACGCGCTGCTCCAGCCCTTTGCAGGTCGGCGGCTCATGCCGGTGACCGTGCATCGGCGTGAAAATCAGGGCAGGCCGCTTGCCACTATTGCAGCCGGACTAGCGCACTTGGCAGCCCGGCCAGATGTTGCGCTTATCTATCCCTTGCATCCCAACCCCGACATCCGGCGGGTCATGCACGCGCAATTAGGCCAATGTCCGAATGTCGCGTTGATTGAACCCTTGGATTATCCCAGTTTTGTCGCCCTGCTTGATCGCGTTGATTTGGTCCTCACGGATAGCGGCGGCATTCAGGAAGAAGCACCTGCATTGGGCAAGCCTGTCTTAGTTGTGCGGGATCGAACAGAGCGGCCCGAAGGCCTGGCTGCCGGAACGGCGCTGTTGGTCGGCACACAGTCTGCGCAAATTGTGGCTGCGGTCACGCAGCTGCTGGAAGATGCCCAAGCTTATGCTCAAATGGCGCGGGCGCATAATCCCTATGGGGATGGCAAAGCGGCAGACCAAATTGCCCGGATTTTGGTGCATGAAAGCTAAGCCTCCCATAGAGACTGTGGTCATTGGTTTGGGCTATATTGGCCTGCCAACGGCCATTGCGCTTGCCGATGCCGGCGACCATGTCTTGGGGGTGGAGACCAATCCAGACCGAGTGGCGCAAATTGCGTCGGGCGACGTGCCCTATATTGAGCCGGGCCTGCACACAGCCCTTGCGCGCGTTCAGCAAGGGGGGCGGCTGCACATGGCAGAACAGCCCCGTCCAGCGGGCCAATATCTCATTGCCGTGCCCACCCCTTTGGGTCCGCAAAATGTGCCAGATATCCGCCATGTGGACGCCGCAGTCCACGCCTTGGCCCCCCATCTTCGCCCCGGCAATCTGGTCATTCTGGAATCCACTTGCCCCGTTGGCACAACTGAGGTGGTGCGCGATCAGCTGGCCCAACTTCGCCCTGATTTGCGCCTGCCTTATGCCGGGGCAGAGGCGGCAGACATTGCCTTGGCCTATTGCCCCGAGCGTGTTTTGCCGGGGCAGATTTTGAAGGAATTGATTGGAAATGATCGGTGTATTGGCGGCATCACGCCCGCCTGTGCTCAACGCGCCAAGGACTTTTATGCGAAATTCGTAAAAGGGGCGTGTGCCACCACAACAGCGCGAACGGCTGAGCTGGTGAAATTGGCCGAAAACAGCTTTCGAGATGTGAATATTGCCTTTGCCAATGAACTCTCCTTGGCAGCAGAACGACTGGGCGTGAATATTTGGGAGGCCATTCAGCTGGCCAATCACCACCCGCGCGTTGATATTCTTCAGCCCGGCCCCGGGGTCGGCGGCCATTGTATTGCAGTTGATCCTTGGTTTCTTATCCATGGACAGGCAGGTGATATGCCGCTGCTGCGCACAGCGCGCAGTGTTAATCAGGCCAAGACCCGCCATGTTGTTGACCAGATCACGCGTCAAATGGCCGCCGCGCCGGATGTGCGCGTCGCGCTTTTGGGGTTGAGCTTCAAGGCCGACAGCGATGATCTACGCGAAAGCCCCGCACTTGCCATTGCCCAAAATCTGGCACGGGATTTTGGACCAAGAATGCTGCTGGTTGATCCTTATGTGGCGGCGCTGCCTGCGCAATTGCACGGCAGTGGCGCCAACTTGGTGGCGCTTGAGGATGCGTTGAATAGCGCTGGCCTTATTGTTTTACTGGTGGATCATGCGCCCTTCCGGGCTATCAACCCGGCAGATTTAGCGGATAAGCGCCTTTATGATACGCGCGGTATTTGGACGGGTCCCATCATGTAAAGTGCGTCTGTTTGTCAGGATACCGCAGCGGCATTTGGTACCGGCAAATAGACAACAAAATGCCCCCCTTGGTCACTGGCAATATTCTCCAGCTTGCCGCCATGTTGTTCGGCAAGGCGGCGGGCAATTGGGAGGCCCATCCCCAAATTGCCCGGCTTTGTTGTCACAAAAGGCTGGAACAGCTGAGACAAAATTTCAGGGCTTAGTCCGGGGCCATTGTCTTTGACATGAATGGCAATTTGGCCCGCATCCGTTGGGGACATTTCTGTGATGATGTGAATGTCGGCCTTTGCGTCCGGATCGGAGCGGACAATGGCTTCCATCGCATTGCGGAGCAAAATCAGCACAATCTGTTGGATTTGCACGGGATCAACCAACAGTTGGAGGCCGGCCACCCCGCAGTGGTACTGAATCGTGAAACGGCTTTTATCAAGCCCCAGCAAGGCAAGTTCGATTGCTGATTCAATAAGCTCATCTAAGTTTTCAAGCGAAGGGGCATGGGCGCGCCGTTCAATGAAGCTGCGCATCCGCCGAATAATCTGGCCTGCCCGCACGGCCTGTTCGCCTACCCGGCGCAGAATATCGGCAAGATCGCTATCACCCTCAGCCCGGCTGCTCATCAGCCGCTGGGCAACCGCCATATAATTGCTGATTGCCGTCAATGGCTGGTTCACTTCATGCGCAATTGCCGTCGCCATTTCTCCCAGATCATTCACACGGCCAATATGGGCCATCTCATCCTGCAAGCGCAGCATCCGGTCTTGGCTTTCCAAAAGTTGCTGCTCGGCGCGGCGCTGTTCACTCATGTCGCGGACAAACAGCGTCCAAAAGGAAACCTGCCCATCATTGCCCCGCACCGCCGAAAGAACTGAGGCAACCCATAAGGTCGTGCCGTCTTTGCGCGTCACGGGGTAGATGGCATAGATTTGGTGGTTGGCCCCATTGACCACAGCTTGTTCCATGTCGGGCACGTGCGACACAGTGGCGGTATAGGCTGGACTATCGGGCTCAGCTGTTAGAATTTCCTCCCGCGTATAGCCAGTCATCCAGCACAGGGCATCATTCACCAATATGGGGTCACCGGCAGGGCTTAGGTGCAAAATACCAAGACTGGTTTGTTCAAAGGTCGCTTTGAAACGCTGCTCTGCTGCTTCTGCAAGGGCAGCACTTTTCCCGGCTTCCCGGCGGGCTTCGCGGAGGGCTGCGTAGAGCAGGGCGCCCGTTAAAATCAGCGCAAGCGAGCCGATCAGCGCCTGGACAATGGCATCTCGATAGGCAAGGTCATCCTCGCGCCGCAACTGTTGCAGATGGCCGCGTTCCAAATCCACATAGGCTTTCACTTGCGCGCGCAGCTGCTCCATCTTGGTGCGGCCTGCGCCAATATCGTCAACAAGCTGGGCGGATGGCAGGCTGTTGGTGCGGCGCAGAAAAATGGTCTGCGCATTCAGGTTTGCAAAGTCTTTATAGGTTCGGCCAATTTCAGAAACTTGGGCCGCCTGTGTGGCAGGGGTCAGGCGCTCCAACGTTGTCCATGCAGCAGGGGCCCGATTGGTGGCGGCATAATAAGGTTTCAAAAATATGGTCTGCCCCGTCAGCACAAAGCCGCGCTTGGCCGTTTCAATATCACGGGCCAGCGAGAGAATATCTTCTGCCGCTGCAATGCGCCGATAGCCTAACTCAACCTCATTGCTGGCCCTGGCGAGCTTGCTCAGCCCCCCATAAATGCCAATGGCGGCCCCAAAAAGACTCAGCAAAGCAAAGGCCAGAAGCGCATAAATGGCAACCAGCGAAGGGCCAGCCGCTGATGGAGCTTCGGGTGGAGTTGCATCTCCCTTGCTGGTTTGTGACCTTGGCAAACGGCGTTCTTTCTAGCCGAAATTAATAGCAGAGCTGTTGATTCTTGTTCGTTTCATATAGGATAGAAGAACATCTTCCCACCTGGGAACTTTAGAACGGCAACACATTTATATGGCCCGGCTTGTATACTTAATCGATGATGACGACGTCGTTCGCGATTCTGCGTCTCTATTGCTGCGCGCCCATGGCTTTGATGTTGCCAGTTTTGCCAGCGCTGCGGCATTTTTAGCGACTATAGATCCGGATAAACCCGGCTGTGTCATGCTCGATATAAGTATGCCCGATATGGACGGGCTGACCGCGCAAGAACAGTTGAACCAACGGGGCATTAACTTTCCCGTGCTCATTCTTACCGGCGAGGGGAATATTGGCCGGGCTGTCCGGGCTATGAAAAATGGCGCGATTGAGTTTCTCGAAAAGCCCTATGACGAGGCTGAACTGGTTGCCGCGTTGGCAGCTGGTTTTGCGCTGCTCGATCAACGCGTTTTAGATGCGAGCAAAGCTGATGCGGCACGGCAGAAAATTGCCCGTTTGTCCAACCGGGAACGGCAGGTGATGCAAGGGCTGCTGGATGGCTTGCCCAATAAGCTTATTGCCTATCACCTTAATCTCAGCACGCGCACGGTGGAGAGTTTTCGCGCCAC
>JBEEOY010000126.1:0-21504 GCA_041191345.1 Pseudomonadota bacterium | reverse complement strand
GTACCTTACCGCGGAAGTGGTTAATATTCTGGCCTATTTTGTCTAGAGTCGCTGTCGAATCTGCCCCAATCAAGGCACGGCTCGTCGCTTGGCCTAACAGCCAAACAGCCTTTGGCTCCGCTAGGGCAATGTGATGGCGCGCCAGATCTCCCAAATCTTTCAGCGCTGAATTTGGTAAACGCCCAGTTGGGGGTCGGCCGGGACAGAGCGGCAAGCAATAGACTGACTGCCGATCCTGCCCCATTGCGGCAAGCATAGCCTCAAAAAGTTGACCAACAGCGCCTGACATCAATTGGCCCGAGTCGGCATCGCCCAATTCGGGCATATCCGTCACAATCAAAAGCGGCGCGCCGGGTGCACCAAAGGGACGCAAGCGCAAGGCAGGTGGCCCAGCCTCAGGCACGGACGGATCTGTTATCATCCAAGTGACAAAATCAGCCAGATTTTCAGGCAGTGCGCGCAGCGCGGGTGCGGCCGCCGGGGCTGGCGCTGCAGCGGTCATCGGAGCAGCTGCCGCCGGGGATTCGGCCTGTCCAGAGGGCGCAATGGGCGCTGACACGCGGCCCAACCAGGGCTCTGCTATGTCCTCCACCAACACATCAACGCCCGCCTCTTCCCACCAGCGCAGGGCCGACGCAATGCGCCGCGCGTTAGAAAAAGAGTCCATCCCAGTCACGCTCTGCCTTCAACCCGCATAATTCTGGTTGGTCAACTGCAATCGCTTCGCTATTTGCCAAATGGATTAGGGGCCGAACCGCAAAGACAAGCCGGCTGCAAAGGAGATAAAGAGACCATGAGCGAACGGGAATCGATGCCGTATGACGTTGTGATTGTGGGGGGTGGCCCGGCAGGCTTGTCCGCTGCGATCCGCCTGAAACAGCTCAATGCCGATCTCGCAGTCTGCATTCTGGAAAAGGGATCAGAAGTTGGCGCACATATCCTGTCAGGCGCTGTCTTTGACCCCAAGGCCATTGAAGAGCTTTTGCCAGATTGGGCAGAAAATGGCTGCCCAATGGCCGAGGTGCCTGTAACGGAAAACCATCACTGGGTGATGTCAGCCAAGGGGCATATGGCGATCCCGCACATCTTCACCCCGGGCTGGATGCACAATAAGGGCACCTATACAGGCTCGCTTGGCAATCTCTGCCGCTGGCTGGCCCAGCAAGCCGAAAATCTCGGCGTGGAAATCTTCCCCGGCTTTCCGGCTGCCGAAGTGCTCTATAATGACGATGGCTCGGTCAAAGGCGTAGCAACGGGCGATATGGGCGTGGCGCGTGATGGCAGCCACAAGCCTGATTATCAGCCGGGCATGGAACTCCACGCCAAATATACCCTTTTTGCTGAAGGCGCGCGCGGCCATTTGACCAAGCAGCTTAAAGCCAAATTTGATCTGGAGCGGGATTGCCAGCCGCAAGTTTACGGCATTGGCATGAAAGAACTGTGGGATATTGACCCGGATAAGCATGTGCCCGGCCGTGTCATCCACACCCAAGGCTGGCCGCTGACAGAGAGCGACAGCTGGGGCGGTGGCTTCCTCTATCACCAAGCGAACAACCAAGTCGCTTTGGGCTTCGTCGTGGCGCTGGATTATAAGAACCCGCACCTCTTCCCGTTTGAGGAATTCCAGCGCTGGAAGCAGCACCCGGAAATCCGCAAGATTTTGGAAGGCGGCAAGCGCGTTTCCTACGGCGCACGCGCGATTAACGAAGGCGGCTGGCAGGCTGTGCCGAAGCTGGCCTTCCCAGGTGGCGCGCTTATTGGCTGTTCGGCTGGCTTCGTAAACGTCCCCCGCATTAAGGGCAGCCACACGGCCATGAAGTCTGGCATGTTGGCCGCAGAAAGCATTGCAACAGCCATTGCGGCGGGCCGCGCGCATGATGAGGTGGCGGAGTATCAGGCCAACCTCAATGAAAGCTGGATCGCCAAGGAACTGAAGCTGGTGAAGAACGCTCAGCCTGCGGTTGCCAAATATGGCAATGATCTGGGCACGGTGCTGGCGGGCATTGATATGTGGATGCGCACCTTGGGCATCGGCCTGCCAATCACCATGAAGCACCATGCTGACCATACGCAGTTGGGCCGGAAAGACCTGTATAAGCCAATTGACTATCCCAAGCCCGATGGCGTTATCAGCTTTGACCGCCTCTCCTCGGTCTTCTTGTCGAATACCAACCATGAAGAAGACCAGCCCTGCCATTTGCAGCTGAAGGATCCGGACGTCCCCGTGACGATCAACCTGCCGCTTTATGATGAGCCGGCACAGCGTTATTGCCCGGCAGGTGTTTATGAAATTGTGGGCCGGGAAACAGGGGAGCCACGCTTGCAGATCAACGCACAAAACTGCGTCCACTGTAAGACATGTGACATCAAAGACCCCACCCAGAACATCAACTGGGTCACCCCGGAGGGTGGCGGTGGCCCCAATTACCCGAATATGTAATCTGGGCCTGTTGCTGCTGGGATCGACAGCCGTTCTGGCTGCGCGCCCGGCAGCGCCCTCCGCTTTGCAGTCCTATGTTCAGGCGCGCATGGCCGAGGCGCAGGACAATGGCACTGCGGCACGCGCCGCCTACGCCGCAGCGCTGATTGCTGAACCCGGCAATAGCTTGATTGCAGAACGTGCTTTGCGGCAAGCCGTGGAAAGTGGTGATCGGGACTTAGCCGTTGCCGCCGCCGAAACGCTTGCCCAAACTGATGGCTTGCCACCTGATGCCAGCTTGTTGCTCATTGGCATACGGCTTCAGGCGCGCAATCTGCCGGGTGCGATGGCGCTGATTGACCGGCTAGAGACAGACAAGAAGCTTCTTTTCCTGACGCCCATCTTGCGCAGCTGGGTCGGGCTGGCCGCAGGGACGCCCAATGCCTCGGCGCAGCTTGGCGTTGCGGGGGGAGAGGGCCTCGATACTGGCCTTATCTTGGAACAACGGGCGCTGGCCGATTTGCTGGCTGGCCGCACTGTAGAAGCTATATCGCTTATCCGATCTTCCCCTCGCGGCGATGCACGGGCCGGCGTGACGCGGATTACGGCTGCAGCCACGCTTCAAAAATTGGGTGATAAAGCAACGGCACAAAGCCTATTGGTCGGCACAGATGCCAGCTTTGTCGCTGCACGCAACCGGCTGGCAGCCAATCGACCTATTGGCGGTGCTGTTGACACGCCAGTTCGTGGCCTTGCCTTTTTCTATGGACGCTTGGCGACAGATTTGGCGCGCGACAATGCCCCTCGCCTCGCCATGACGCTCGCCCGTTATGCCCGCTTTCTTGACCCCAGCAGCCCATTTCTGGCGATGGCAGAAGCCCACTCGCTTGCCGCAAATGACTTAAACGCTGAAGCCTTAGCTGCAATGTCAGGTGTCGAGGCAGATAGCCCTTATGCAGGCGTTGCCTTTGAAAGCCGCTTGGCTTTGTATCAACGCTTGGGCCGAGGCGCAGAAGCCGAACAACTGGCAGCACACGCCGCCGACCTCAGCCAACGCAGTGTTGATTTTATGCGCCTTGGTGACATTCAGACACGCTTGGACAAACATGGTGCGGCCGCAGCAAGCTATGCAAAAGCACTCGCAGCCCCTGAAAAATCGGGTGCGCCTGAGCGCTGGGCTTTGTTGATGTTGCACGGCAATGCATTGGCGCAAGCAGGGGATTGGCCCCAGGCAGAGGCCAGTTTGCGGGCGGCCATCGAATTGGCACCCAAGGAACCCAGTCTTTTGAATTTTCTGGGTTATTCCCTTTTGGAGCGCCGGATAAAAATTGCCGAAGCCAAGGATCTTATTGCTCAGGCAGCTGCCCTGAAACCGGAGGATCCAGCCATTACAGACTCCCTGGGCTGGGCGCATTTTCTGTCTGGTGATTTTGACCGGGCCGTCGATATTTTGGAAAAAGCCGCGCTGGCAGAACCCACTGAACCCACAATTAATGAGCATCTGGGCGATGCCTATTGGCGCGTTGGGCGCAAGGTAGAGGCCCGATATAGCTGGCGGGCGGCAGCACTCACTGCCCCAGAGGACGCTCAAGCTCGGCTGGCGGAAAAGGCGGATTTTGGCCTGACTGACGCCAATATGGCCAAGTAGCGCATCGGCCACATGACCGTGCAAATCAACGACACTGGCTATGCAAAAATCAACCTCGCGCTGCATGTGCGGGCGCGGCGGGCAGATGGGTATCATGCACTCGAAACGCTCTTTGCCTTTGCAGAAGATGGCGATCAGCTGTCCGCCCGTCTGGCGCCAGATTTTTCTCTTCGCATGACCGGGCCATTTGCCAAGGAGCTTGCGGCCGATACTGATAATTTGGTCCTGCGCGCGGCGCGCCTCTTGGCCCAATCCATTGGCGTGTCAGGCGGCCTTGCCTTCACGCTGGAAAAGCGATTGCCAATTGCCTCAGGGATTGGCGGCGGCTCAGCTGATGCGGCGGCGGCCTTGCGGCTGGCAGCACAGCTATGGGGCGTGGCCACAGAAACGAGCCTGCTGCATGACATCGCCGCCCAAATTGGGGCCGATGTCCCCAGCTGTTTACGATCCCAAAGCTGCTTTGGCACTGGCACCGGCACTGAGCTGACGCCAGTGGACGCGGGATTGACGGGCACGCCCATTCTACTTGTCAATCCGCGTCAGCCCTGCCCCACCGGCCCGGTATTCAAAGCATGGGATGGCATAGACCATGGCCCCTTAACTCCAATGGACTGGCAGAGCGGCCGCAATGATCTGGAAGCCCCGGCGCAGGCGCTGGTGCCGAGCATTGGGGTTGTTCTGGCGGACTTGCGGGCACAGCCAGGCCTTTGCCTTGCGCGTATGTCCGGCTCGGGCGCTACGTGTTTTGGGATTTGGGCGTCTTTGGACGATAGGGATCGGGCCGCATCGGCCATTCAAGCGGCCCATCCCAACTGGTGGATTTTGGCAAGCCGCTTGCGCTGAGCGTGAAAAAAACGACCCCGCATGGCACCCAAAAGACACACTTGTCACAAAAATGAAATCATCTGGCTTTTGGTGCCTGCAGCTTTCCGGTAGACTGCCAAGCCTAGCGGCACGATTGCCGCCAAAAGGACGTTGAAGATAAACGCTGCAGCGGCTGATTGGCCGACGCAGGCAAAGCGCCCGGAGCAAACTGGGCCATCATCATCATTCATGTCAGGGAGACATTCACCATGGCCATATTGCGACACACCAGCATCCGAACGAGCCTTTTGGCTTCGTTGTCTGCGCTGGCCCTTGCCACGCCAGCCGGCGCACAAACAGGCGGCTCCAACCAGCCCCAAGCTGACGATGCTGGCACCATTATCGTTACTGGCACACGCAGCACCTCGCGCACGCTGGAATCATCTCCGGTTCCCGTCGATGTGCTGTCTGCAGATGCCATTACCCAAGGCGGACAAACTGAAACAAACCGCGTGCTGAACAAGTTGGTGCCCAGCTTCAACTTCCCCCAGCCGGCCATTGCCGACGGGTCTGACGCACTGCGCCCAGCCACGCTGCGCGGCCTTTCGCCCGATCAGACACTGGTTCTGGTCAATGGCAAGCGTCGCCACGTTTCAGCCTTGCTGAACATCAACGGCACTGTGGGCCGTGGGTCTGCTGCTGTTGATATGAACAGCATTCCCGCCCTTGCCATTGAACGCATTGAAGTGCTGCGCGACGGCGCGTCTTCGCAATATGGGTCTGATGCCATTGCTGGCGTCATTAACATCCGCCTGAAAAAGGCAAGCGAAGGTGGCCGCGCCACCATGTCTTATGGCCGTTATGATACGACCATTGCAGGCGTTTCCAACGTCACTGGCCTTGTCACGTCAAATGGCCAGCCCGTGCTGGACGCCAATGACAGCCGCTATTTCCAAGCGATTACTGATGGGGAACGCAAGGCCAAGGATGGCGAAAGCTATGCTGTTGCCAGCAATATCGGCCTGCCGCTGTTTGGCGGCAAAGGCTATGTGAACGTCACGGCGGAATATCGCCATCGCGGCTATACAAACCGTCAGGGCTTTGACCTGCGGCCAAATTACATCCGCCCCACCACGGGCTTTGATCCGCGCGAGCTGACATTCAACCGCCTCCAGTTCCGCTTTGGCGACCCGAAGGCGGATGATTACATCCTGTTCGGCAATGCCGGGGTTGAGCTGAACGACACGTTAGAGCTGTACGCTTTTGGCAGCTACAACCAGCGTGACTCGCTGAGTGCGGCGAATTATCGCCAGCAAAATGCAGCGGCCAACCGTGACTGGTCGGTCCTGACGCCGGGCACTGCGCCCACCAATGCCAATTTCGTTGGCCTTACGCCCGATGGCTTTTTGCCCTTCATTGCCTCTGATTTGACGGACCGGGCTGGCACCATTGGCCTGCGTAGCAATGGCACGTGGACCATTGATGCGTCGCTGGGTTATGGCGCGAATAACTTTGACTATCGCGTTGAAAATTCGCTCAACACCAGCTTTGGCCCCGCCAGCGCCCGCAGCTTTGATGCAGGCGGATTGGGCTATCGCCAATATCTCGCCAATGTGGACGTAAGCCGCGAATATGATGTCGGCTTTGCCAAGCCACTCACGGTCGCCTTTGGTGCCGAATATCGCGATGAAGGCTTTAAAATCCGCCCCGGTGACACCCAGTCTTTTGCCATCGGGCCGTTCTTCAAAGCCTCTTATGTGACGACGGCTGCAGACTGCACGACGCAACAGGGCGTGTTTAACGCGACCTCGGGCATGTGCAGCTTCCCCGGCCGTGCCGCGGCCGCTGGTGCACAGGGCTTCCCGGGCATCCCAACGGCAAGCCGGACGGATAAGAGCCGTAATTCCATGGCCGCTTATGCCGAACTGGATACGGAAATTGTAACGGGGCTGACCACGACGTTGGCGGGCCGCTATGAGCATTTTTCGGACTTTGGCGACACAGTGAATGGCAAATTTGCTGCGCGCTATGAGATTGCGTCGGGCTTTGCTCTGCGCGGCTCGGTGTCCAATGGTTTCCGTGCGCCGTCGCTGCATCAGCAATATTTCAGCACCACATCGACCAACTTCATTGCTGGGGTGCCCGTTGATATCTCGACGGTGGCTGTGAACAGCCCAGTGGCCCGCGCATTGGGATCAAAGGATCTCAAGCCGGAAAAATCAACCAACCTCTCAGCAGGCTTCACAGCACGCCCATTGCGGGCGCTGACGCTGACCGTCGATTATTATAACATCAAGATTAAGGACCGGATCGTCCTCACGGAAAATCTTGGGGCAGCAGGCAGCGGCACATCTGCCGTGAACACAGCTGTTAAGGCGGTGTTGGATGCCAATGGCTTTAACTCGGTGGGGGCTGCACGCTTCTTCATCAATGGTTTGGACACTCGGACACAGGGCGTAGATGCCGTGCTGAACTGGCGTCTGCCTGTTGAGGGCATTGGCACTTGGACCGCCACGGCCGCCTATAACTACAACAAGCAGAATATCTTGCAGCGCAAGAACCAGCTTGGCCCGTTGGCGACCATTCCTAACCTCATCCTCTTTGGCCGTGTGGAAGGGCTTCGGTTCACCGAAGGCCAGCCGCGTGACAAGGTGGTGCTGAGCTTGGATGGCGATGTGGGTGATTTCGGGATTACAGCCCGCACCACGCGCTATGGCAAGGTGACATCGCCGGGCTCTGCCTCGCCCATCACCAACCCGACCAGCCTGACGGCATATGGCCCGGATGATATCTTCCTGCGGGCCAAGTGGATCACGGATCTGGAACTGCGCTTCAAGCCCATGAAAGGCCTGAACTTGGCCGTTGGCGCGGATAACGTGTTTGACGTCTATCCGGATCGCTCGCCCTTTGGCCCGCGTCCGGCATCTGTCGGCGGGGTCTATCCGGCGAACCAGCAATATATCCCGTATTCGATCTTCTCGCCCTTCGGCTTTAACGGCCGTTATCTCTATGCGCGGGCAAGCATCGACTTTTAAGAGCTAAGGTCTGATTTCAGATCAGAAACTCTGGCCCCGGACCTTGGTCCGGGGCCTTTTTCTTTAAAAGCCAAAGCGCAGCGTGGCGCGCAGATCACGCCCGGCAAGTGGGGCATAATCCTTCAGGAAACTCGCATGGCGGCGCGCCACGACATCAAAGATGTTATTCGCGGACAAGATGAGGCTAATTGGCCGATCTTTGCCCCAAGGCCGGATGGCGACGCTGGCATTGACCAGCGTATAGCCCGGCGTTGCAGTTTCAAATGGGGCAAGGCGCGATTGGCCATCCACCCATTCTGTCTCCACGCGCGCATCAAGCTTTTCGGATTGGGCCTCAAGCCCGCCCAAGAGGCGCAGAGCCGGAATGCGCGGCGCAGGCAATTTGGAGGCGGGCGCCACAATCGTTGCGCGCGACACATCCCCCACCAGATCAGCCGTTAACTCAAAGCCGCCGAACGTGCCTAGCCCCAATGAGGCTTCGACTTCCGCACCATAATGACGGGCCTTGTTCTGCTGAAACTCAAAAACGGGCAGGCCGTCTTCCATGTCGCCATTGGGCAGCTCATAAATATAGTTGCTGAACCAGCTATGATAGAGCGAGGCAGACAGGCTGAAGCCTTGGGCTTTGCCACGCACTGTGAATTCCAACCCCTTAGATGTCTCTTTCGCAAGATTGGGATCCCCAATCTCATAGGCCTGCGTGCCTGCATGGGGGCCCTTGGGGAAAAGCTCTTCAGCAGAGGGCGCACGCTGTGTGTACGAGCTATTCACGCCCAGCCGCCAGCCGGGTGTGACTTCATAGGTGGCCCCCAATGAGCCGGACACGGCTGTAAAGCGACGTTCGGCTTGCGCCGTGCCCAAGTCCACATCTGCATCTGCCTTGGCCGTTGCGCGCTCCACACGCCCGCCTGCCTCGGCGCGCCAGGCCCCCAAATCAAGCGACTGGACAGTAAACAGGCCGAAATTTTCCGCACGGATACGCGGCAGATATTTCTCTTCCCCAACAATATGGAGCTTGCGGACCAAGGCTTGGCCGCCAATGGCGCCCGTCCACCCGGCTTGCTCACGCTGGATCAGGTCAATCCGGCCTTCCCAGCCCTTGTGGTAAAAGCTGGTGCCAATCTCGCCACCATCTTCCAATTCATCATGCTGATAATCGGCATAGCCCGCGCGCAAACGCAGCGTATCAACAAACCCGCTTTCGGGCTTTAGCTCGCCGCGCACATCCAGACGCGTCTGCACAACATCCAGCTGCACTTCATGCGCATGGCTATCATGCCCTTCGGCATCGGCGCCTTCCTCATGGTCCAATGCGTAACGAACGGGAATGCCATAGAGCGAGTCATAATGGCTGATCGAAAAGCCAAGGCTGCCCCCATCTGCCACAAAGGCCGCGCCACCAGCCACTTCCCACGTACGGGCAGCGCTATTGGGCAACTCACCCTTTAACGTGGCCAGCGCGCGCACCTCAGCTTCATCGCTTTTCGCGGCCTCTGCGCGCAGATCATCGCTCAGCAGATATCCACCCGTCCGCAAATTGCCCGACTTGGCATAAGTGCCATCAAAATGCGCCACGACCCGCTCAGCCAGAGCCACATCGACGCGCGCATTGGCAGAGCGTTCATTGGCAGCGCTGCCATATGTCAGGCCGGCATCTGTATGAACGCCCTCAGACGGCACGGCGCGCGGAATGCGGCTGTCAATCACATTCACGACACCGCCAATTGCCGATGAGCCGAACAGCAAAGCTGCCGGGCCACGCAACACCTCAATCCGGTCGGCCGTCATGGGGTTGATGACAACCGGATGGTCAACACTGGTATTGGAGACGTCAAAACTGCCAATCCCGTCAGACAAGATCCGCACCCGCTCTCCCTGAAAGCCGCGCAGCACGGGGCGTGAGGCATTGGGCCCAAAAGATGTCGCAGAAACACCCGCTTGGCGCGTCAGCGTTTCACCAATGGTTGGCCGCACATCGCGGGCCAATTCATCCCCAGCAACAACCGATGTGCCGGACAAGAGATCGGTCTGCGCGCGGGCGATAATGGCTGTTACCACTAACTCAGGATCGCCGCCATGATCGCCATGAGGATCAGCAGTCGATTGCGCAAAAACGGGCGTGGCAGTCAAAGCAAGCAAAGAGGCAAGTGTAAGGCGCACAGGGGCTCTCCAATTTACAATTGAGAGCGCTTATAAGCTTAATGATATAATATATCAATACGTCCTGCCGTCAGGATGTGCGGAGCCGATCGGCCACGAGATCCAGCGGCATGGGTCCGGCCTCGAGAACAATCGCGTGGAATTGGCGGAGATCGGCTTGCGGCCCGTTTCTCTTCAAAAAGGCTTGGCGCAGCTCAAGCAAGCGCAACTGGCCCAGCTTATAGCCCAAGGCTTGGCCCGGCCAGGCCATATAGCGTTCCACCTCAGCCGTTACGCGGGTGGCCGCAATGCCCGTTAAATCCTGCATTGTCTGGATCGCCTGTTCACGGCTCCAGCGTTTATGATGCAGCCCCGTGTCGACAACAAGGCGCACAGCGCGGAACAATTCATCCTGCAAACGGCCCAGATCGCCCAGCGGATCATCTGCATAGGCGCCCAATTCAGCCATGAGCTGTTCAGCATAGAGCGCCCAGCCTTCTTGATACGCATTAAAGCTGGCGATGCGGACCAGCAGCGGCGCCTCCCCCAGCATCCCCGCGACCGCACCTTGCGTATGGTGACCCGGCACGCCCTCATGAAAGCTGAGCGTTGGCAGGCGGAAGCGCGCGACAGCGGCCATATCGCGCAAGTTAATCCAATAGGTTCCCGGGCGCGTGCCATCGAGTGATGGCCCATCATAAAAGCCCCCCGGCGCGCCATTTTGTGTGGCAACAGGCACGCGTTTGACCACCAGCGCCTGTCGCGGAATAAGTGCCTCTGGCAGGAATTGGGAATAAAGCCCTTCCGCCGTGCCAACTTTCGCACGGACATAGTCCAGCAATTCAGCGCGGCCTGCGTCGCTATCTGCAAATTGATTGGCAGGATCATAGGCCAGCTTTGACATCCGCGCCCCAATGGACCCTTGCGTCAGCCCCTGTTTGGCCAGCAGATCATTCATCTGCGCCGTGATCCGCGCCACTTCCTCCAAGCCAAGCCGGTGCACCTCTTCTGGCGACATACGCGTATCACCCAATGCGCGGACATTCGCTGCATAAAGCGCGCTGCCCTCTGGCTGGGCCCACAGCCCCGCCTCGGCATCGGGCCGACCGACAGGCAGCAGCGCTGACACCTCAGCCCTTAGCGCCGCAAAAGCAGGCCGGGCCTGTCGTTCCAGCGCCAGCGTGGCGCGGCGCACAGCCGCCTCGCGCGTTTGCCCAGCAAGGCCTGCGGCGGCCATCCTGTCCGCCAGAGCGCGTATCAATGGTTGGTCTTCGGCGCGCCCTGCCAAAAAGGCGTCGATCACGGGCAATGTCTTTTCCAACAAGATGCGTGGTGGCACACAACCTGCGGCGCGATCTGCGCGCATTTTCTCAATCACCCCGGCAAACGCCTTGGGAAAGCTCGCCAGTTTTTCGATCCAGGCATCAACCGCATGAGGCGTTTGCAGCGATTGCTGCTCCATCATCACATTCAGGCCATCAATATGCGGCCCTGCCAATTGGTTGACGACATAAGGCACATGACCGGCAAAATGGAACGGGTTGATCCGCCCATAAGCGATGCTGGCTGACCGCAGGCCATTATCAAGCGTGGCCGCCACCACGGCACGCGACAGTTTGTCGCCCTCTGAACCAGCAGGCATCAGGCCTTTTAGCTTTTGCCGGGCACGGGAATATGCAGCCCGAATGGCCCCCTCCCCCGCCGGGGAATAATCATCCATGCGCCGCGCAAGTGGCCCACCATTGAGGGACGCCGGCACGCCATTATACGTTGCAGTTTCAGGCAGCACCGCCAGCACGCCATCGGCCAGCCGATCCAATGGATTGCCAGCCGCTGCCAAGAGGCGGCTGGACTTAGCAAAAGCAGGGGTAAAGGGCGTAACGGCAAGTGCGGAAACGGCAGTGCGGCGTGTTATCTTCATGAAAACCCCATTTGATGATTTTTGCAGCGTGACATCTCTGCACGGCAGAGGCAACAGGGCGGCATGACCGATATTGCGTGGCGCACCACCCAAGGCGCGGAGAACAGCCCCTTTCTTTTGATTGCGGATCATGCGTCTAACCGCGTGCCCGATGATATTGACCTTGGCATCGCGCCTGAGCTGCTGACCGACCACATTGCCATTGATCGCGGCGTGGCAGAGCTAGGCCGGGCGCTGTGCGCGGCGCTCAACTGCCCCGGCATTTTTGCCAATGTTTCGCGGCTGGTGGTGGACCTCAACCGCGAAGAAGATGCCCCCCATATCATCCCCCTTATGAGTGATGGGCATAGCATCCCCGGCAATGCGATCAGCCCGGAGGACCGGCAGGCGCGAATTGACCGATATTGGCGGCCCTATCATCAGCATATTGCACGCCAAATTACAGCCCAGCGCCCGCGCCTATTAATTTCACTGCATAGCTTTACGCCGCAATTGCAAACCAAGCCGGAAGAGGCCCGGCCATGGGAAATTGGCATCCTGTACAATGAAGACGATCGCGCAGCGCGGCAGGCCATCCCCGCCCTAGAGGCGCAAGGCATTTGCGTGGGCGATCAACTGCCTTATTCTGGCAAGCTGTTGAACGCGACCATGAACCGCCATGGCGAGGCCAATGGCATTGCCTATTTGGGGCTAGAAATGCGGCAAGACCAGATCATGACGGCCCAAGGCGTAACACGGTGGGCTGGCATCCTAGCGCCTGTCATTACCAGTCTGACGTTCTAGGGACTTTACAAGCCCCGCAAAAACGTGACGCTGAACTTGTTTCAGGGTCCACCGTCCCGCACACTCTTGTGACTGGGCATTGGCCGTTCCTCTGGATGCTGAAACACGTTCAGCATGACGCGCTCGACAACGGCGCAGTGCAAGCGAACAATTTTGAAAGTCAGGCCTGTCCCTTACCCCGCCAGTTGATCACGCAATTCGCGCTTCAGCACTTTGCCAATTGGGCTGCGGGGCAGTTCATCCACCACAATCAGGCGGTTAAGACGCTGGGTTTTGCCCACTTGGGCATTGGCAGTGGCCAGCACCTGAGCGGCATCGCTTCCGGGCCTTAGCACAACAAAGCCCACGGGTGTTTCGCCCCAGTCCTCAGAGGGCGCGCCAATGACCGCGCATTCCACAACCGCGGGGTCTTTCGCCAACACAGCTTCCAAATCACTGGGGTAGATGTTGAACCCGCCGGAGATAATCATGTCTTTGGCGCGATCCATCAGCGTCAAAAAGCCATCTTCATCAATTCGGCCAATATCGCCATGGCGGTAATAGAGGTTCCCATCCGCATCCCACCATTTCATGGCATCCGTGGCATCGGGGCGGTTGTTATAGCCTGTCATCATCGCCGGGCTGCGACCAACAATTTCGCCAACTGATCCGGGGGGCAATTCATTGCCCTCTTCATCAATCACCTTCGCCACATGGCCCGGGGCAGGTTGGCCCACTGTGTGAAGCTTATGGGGATATTTATGCGCCTCAAGCAGGAAGGCACAGCCCCCTTCTGTCATGCCATAAATTTCTACCAAACCGCCTGGCCAACGCTTCAAAATATCAGCCTTCAGCTCAGCTGCGAACGGCGCGCTGGTGCAATATTTCATGACAAAGCTGGACAGATCAAAACGGTCAAAATCGGGGTGCGCCATCAGGCGGCGATATTGCACGGGGACAAGCATCGTATTGGTTGCCCGTTCGCGCTCCGCCAGTTGCAAAAAGCCCAAAGTGTCAAACTTCTTCATCAACACAACTTGCCCGCCCGACCCGAGCGTCGGCAAAAAACTGGCCATTGTGGTGTTGGAATAAAGCGGGGTCGACAAAATGGTTACGGCCTTGGGCCCATAAGCCGGAATGCCGCGCTGGATATGCTGCCAACGCATCTTATGGCTATGGACAATGCCCTTGGGCGTGCCCGTCGTCCCGCTGGAATAGATGATGTTAAAGCCCGTCTCAGGCGTAATCTCGACAGACGCGGGCACGGTGCCGTCTGCGGCCATCCCCGCGGACAAGGGCGTGCCCCAGCTGCCGTCATCCATGCTGATATGGTCTAGCGTGCCATAGCTTTGGCCCGCCAACGACTCGGCTGCCTTTTCATCAAGGAACAAATGCCGCGCCCCGCTATCCACAATCATCGCGGCCATTTGTTCGCCCGTCGCCGTGTTGGTGATGAGGCCCGCAATCGCGCCTGCGCGCAAGGTGCCAATCAGCACGGCCACTTGCGGCACAGAATTAAGGCCAGCAATGGCCGTTGCTGCTCCCGGACCGACGCCATCTTGCTGCAGCCGTGCGGCAATCCGATCTGCGAGATTATCCAGCTGTTTCCAACTCATTCGCCCATCGGGATCAGCAACAGCGGGGTGGTCGGGCCGCTCCTGTGCAAAAGCTTTCACAAGGGCGGGCAGCGTCGCAAAGTCCGACGCCAGCAAGGTTTCTGAGCTCTCCATAGCTGCAATTGGTTGCTGATGGCAGGCCTAGGGTCAAGCCCCCCGCCCAAAGGCCGGGCTGACAGGGGCGTGGCAAATCGCCAAAACAAGCGCATGACAGGACCAGCCCTTATCTTTGGCGCATCAGGCGGCATTGGAGCGGCGCTTGCCGACGCTACGGCGGCGCGGGGCTATGGCCCTGTATTTCGCTTTTCCCGCCAAGCCGGGGATTTTGAGCTGACGGATGAGGCCAGCATTGCCGCCTGTGTGCAGCGGGCCGCAGACGCAGGGCCGCCATCGCTTATTCTCGTCGCGACTGGCCTCTTGGCGCGCGAGGGGCAGCGCCCGGAACGCGCGATTCGCGAAATTGATGCCAATTGGATGGCTGAAAATTTTGCCATCAACACCATTGGCCCCGCGCTCATTGCCAAACATGTCGCCCCAATTATGCCCAAGGATCGCCGGGCCGTCCTGGCCTTTCTCTCCGCGCGCGTGGGCAGCATTAGCGACAATCGGCTGGGGGGCTGGCACAGCTATCGCGCATCAAAAGCGGCACTCAATATGATTGCAAAGGGCGTCGCGCTGGAACTGGCCCGCACGCGGCCAGAGGCCATTTGCGTCACACTCCACCCCGGTACAGTCGAAACTAGCTTGAGTGCGCCATTTCGCAGCGGGAGTGACGCGGGAGTCATATCGCCTGCAGACTCAGCCTCGGCCCTGCTCACAGTCCTTGACGGTCTGACACCAGCAGAAAGCGGCAAATGCTTTGGCTGGGATGGCAGGGAAATCCCTGCTTGATATTTGGGCCTGTTGAGGCGGGCATTTGGCGCAGGCGTAATCCGCTGCTAATCATTCTGCCATGCACAGCTTGCCCGTCTTCATTCGCTTGTCTGGCCGCCCGGTCATCCTGTTAGGGGATGGGGAGGCCGCGGGCGCAAAGCGCCGCTTGTTGGAACGCGCAGGCGCCCAAATTGTAGGAGAAGAGGCTAAGGCTGCCCTCGCCATTGTCGCAATTGAAGACGATGATGACGCAGAAGCCGCCATTGCCCGGCTCAAGGCGCGTGGCGTGCTGGTCAACGCTGTCGATCGGGCAGCGGCCTGTGATTTCACGCTGCCGGCCATTGTAGACCGGGATCCCGTGATTATTGCCATTGGCACCGGCGGGGCCTCTGCCGGGCTTGCCAAGGCGCTGCGGCAAAGGCTGGAGGCAATGATGCCCGCTGGGCTGGGCGGATTGGCACAGGCCTTGGGCAAGGCGCGCTCGGCCCTGCGCGCGCGCTGGCCCGATGGCGCGGATCGACGCCGCGCAATTGACGCCGCCTTTGATCCGGGTGGCCCGCTTGATCCCTTTGGCGCGGGCAGTGCTGCAGCCGTGGCAACCTGGCTGGATGCCCCCGAAGACGGCGCTACGGCCCAGTTCCATCATATTGGGCTGCACTCTGACGACCCCGATGATCTAACACTGGCGCAAGCCCGCCTGCTCGCACGGGCAGACCTGGTGCTGCATCAAGCCCGTGTGGCGCCCGCCATTGTCGACCGGGCTCGGGCTGATGCCACGCGGCAGTTGTGCGAAGCGCCGCCTGCACATCCGCCCAGCGGCATGGTGATTTTTCTGGAGCGTCTGTAATGCGCGCCTTTGTGTATCGCGATGGAACAGCTCGCGAGTTGAGTTTTGCAGAGGCCATCAAAATCCCGCGTGATGGCGGGCTGATCTGGCTGCATTTTGACGGCCGCAATGCAGACGCCGTTGCGTGGCTGCGCGCCCAAGCGGACATCCCTCCAGTCGCGCGTGAAGCAGTGCTGGCACATGAAACACGGCCACGGGCCGACGTGTTTGGCGCAGGCGCTGTCATCAATCTGCGCGGCCTTGGCACGACGCCCGATGATGATCCTGATGTTCTCGTCTCCACGCGCTTTTGGGCCGATAAAGGCCGTGTGATTAGCTTTGGCTTTCGCACTGCCCTTGCGTTGGAAGACGTGGTTCAACGTTTCTTAGCAGGCACCGTCCAAGATCCGGGCGATTTGCTTGCCAATTTTGCGCAAATCACCAGTGAGCGGCTGGACCCGCAAGTGGCGGGGCTTGGCGATGCGATGGATGATTGCGAAGTGCGAGTGGATAGCGGCAGCATTCTTGCAACACGCCACAAAGTGACAGACATTCGCAGCCAAGCCATTTCTTATCGGCGATTCATTGCTCCACAGCGTCAGGCGCTGGAACGGCTGGCCGGGGCAGCGCTGGACTGGTTGGATGAGGATGATCGCCTCCATTTACGCGAAGCCGCCGACCGCGCTGCACGCATGACGGAAGAGCTTGAGGCTATTCGCGAACGAGCCGCTTTGATTCACGAAGAGCTGACGGATCGTCGTGCCGAACTGATTGACACACGCTCGCTCATCATCGCGATTGCCGCGCTCATCTTTCTGCCCGTCACCTTTGTGACGGGGCTTTTGGGGATGAATGTCGAAGGCATCCCCTTTGCCAATGAGCCTTGGGCCTTTTGGGGGGTCGTTGCCTTTTGCGGCGTAATTGGCCTTGCGGTGCTCGGCTGGTTCGTCAAAGCCCGTTGGCTGCGCGGCAAATAACGCGCTTTTAATCGAGCAACGCGTCGATTGCGTGCGCCATGCGAATATCGCGTTCCGAAAGGCCGCCCGCATCATGCGTGGTCAAAAGAATATCCACGCGATTCCAGACATTAGACCATTCGGGGTGATGTTCTTGCACCTCCGCCAACAGGGCAACCCGCGTCATAAAGCCAAAGGCTTGCGAAAAATCTTCGAACAAAAACTGGCGGACAATGCCATCACGGGCCTCATCAAAATCCCAATCGCCCAGCGCATCAAGGGCGCGGGCGCGTTCATCCGGGGTAAGCTGTTCGACCATATTTTGCCTCTTATCCAATCTGCCTCTATGTCGCAGGCATGACAGGTAAAGGTCAACAGGCCCAACCCCCCATTTCGGGGCTGATGCTAAGCAACGTTGCGTGCGTGCGTGGCGGGCGGATGTTGTTCACGGGCGTATCCTTTACGCTCGGCGCCGGTGATGCCCTGGTGCTCGCGGGCCCGAATGGGGTTGGCAAATCCAGCCTGTTGCGGCTGATTGCCGGTTTATTGCCAGCTTATGCGGGGCAGATCAGCCGAACAGGCAAGCTGGCACTGGCCGATGAGCATATGGCACTGGATGCCCGGCTGCCCTTGACCAAGGCGCTCCACTATTGGGCAACGCTTGATGGCAGCGACGCTGAAGGCGTTCGCGCGGCGCTGGCCAACTTTAGCCTTTCGCATCTGGCCGATGTGCCTGTGCGGATGCTGTCCACCGGGCAGCGGCGGCGGGCCACGCTGGCGCGCATTGCGCTGTCCAAGGCCGATATCTGGCTATTGGATGAGCCGGGCAATGGCCTCGACACTGCCTCACTGGCGCAGTTGAACCACGCCATGGCGCAGCATCGCGCTGCGGGCGGGATTGTTATTGCCGCCTCGCACCAGACACTCGATTTGCCCGGGGCTGCCGCGTTGAGGCTGGAGGCCGCAGAATGAGCGCCTTCTTCCAGATTTTACGGCGGGATCTGCGCCTGTCGCTCAGCGCGGGGGGCCTTGGCCTGCCCATTGCCTTTTTCTTACTTGTCGCAACGCTATATCCCTTTGCCGTGGGGCCAGATGGCGCGCTGCTTGCGCGCACTGGTGGCGGCGTTTTGTGGGTTGCCGCTTTGCTGGCAGCACTTCTCCCCATTGATCGGCTAATCGCCCCTGATGCGGAGCATGGCGTGCTGGATCAATATGCTGTGCGTGGCGTGGGGGAAGAACTGGTGGCTGCGGCCAAAATTACGGCCCATTGGCTCAGCTTTGGTCCGCCGCTGATGCTGGCGGCCATCCCCGCGGCAGCCTTGCTGCGGTTAGATGGCCCAACGCTTGCCGCTGTGGAACTTGGCCTGTTGGCTGGCACGCCGGGCCTTGCTGCTTTGGGCGTCATGGTCGCCAGCCTGACCGCTGGCCTGCGCCGCTCGGGTGCTTTGGCCGGCCTATTGATGCTGCCCTTGGCAGTGCCGCTCATCATATTTGGGGCCGGTAGCATTGGGGATTTCGGCGGCGGGGCCCTGCACTTTTTGGCCGCCAGCTCGCTCTTTTTAGTGGCTGTCGCCCCCTTTGCAGCGGGCGCGGGCATCCGTGCTTTGCGGGACTAAAGCTTTAACGCGACCAACGCGCGAAAATGGCCGTTGGCAGCGTCAGGCCACGCGCCTCTTCACGGACACCTAATTCCCCACATTCCACAGTGCCGCCCAAATCAGCAAAATGCTGACGGACCAATTCACCAATGGCAAGCGCGGACATGCGCACGGCATAGACTGTCAGGAACAGGAAGCGGGATTGATCATCCAGCAGCTTGCGGCATTCGCCAATCAGGTGCGGCAAGCCGTCTTCCAGCTTCCACACTTCGCCATCAGGTCCACGGCCATATTTGGGTGGGTCCAGAATGATGCCATCATAGCGCTTGCCGCGCCGCACTTCGCGCGCCGCAAATTTCAGCGCATCATCAATAATCCAGCGAATGGGCTTATCACTCATGCCCGACAAAGCCGCATTGGCGCGAGCGGCCTCAACTGACTTTTTAGAGGCATCGACATGCGTGACAGCCGCGCCAGCCCCGGCCAGCGCCAGGCTGCCCACGCCGGTATAGCCAAACAGGTTCATTGCGCTGGGCGCATCCATCCCCCCCAATTGGCCACGCATCCACGTCCAGACGGGCGCCATATCTGGAAAGAAGCCAAGATGCCGGAAGGGCGTGGGCTGCATTGTAAAGCGCACCTCTTCCCATTGGCCGGTCCAGCCATCCCGCGGAAGGCGCGTGTTGAAATGCCATTGGCCGCCACCATCTTCATCAGAGCCAGGCACAAATTCTCCATCGGCCTGCCAATTGGCATTGGCCGGGGCCCAAAGCGCCTGCGGCTCAGGCCGAATGAAGCGATGGGGGCCATAACGTTCCAGCTTGCGGCCATGGCCACAATCTATCAGCCCATAATCAGGCCATGCCTCGCCAATCAGCGTAATGGGCGTCATGCCGCAGGCGTTGCCCGTTCCGCAACATAGGCGGCCACTGCGTCTTTGGTGGCGGGCAAGCGATCATAACGCTCTTCCCGATCAAACAAATTGCCAACGCGTGCGGGCAATGACGGGCGAACGCCTGTTGCGCGTTCCACGGCATCGCCAAATTTGGCCGGGTGGGCTGTGGCAAGCGTGACAACAGGAATATCAGAGGCCAGGCCAGACGTGCGCGCCGCCGCAAGGCCAATGGCGGTGTGCGGGTCAATAATCTGCCCCGCGCGATCCGCGGCCCAGCGCATGGCATCGGCCATGCCATCAGCATCCACACGCGCGCTGGAAAACAGGTCTTGCGCGCCAGCCCGCATATCTGCCGGAATGGTCATCGCGCGAGTGGATTCAAACCCCGCCATCATGCCCGCAATGGCGGCCCCATCGCGGCCCGCTAAATCAAACAACAGCCGCTCAAAATTTGAGCTGACTTGAATATCCATGCTCGGCGTGGCGGTGGGCGTCACAGTGCCACAGCTATAATCCCCAGTGCTCAGCGCACGGTGGAGAATGTCATTCACATTGGTCGCCACAATCAGCTTGGCAACGGGCAGGCCCATTTGCGCGGCGACATAGCCTGCAAACACGTCCCCAAAATTGCCCGTGGGCACCGAATAGGCAATGGGCCGGTCAGGCGCGCCCAAGCGGACGGCTGTATAGAAATAATAGACAATCTGGGCCATCAGCCGTGCCCAATTGATCGAGTTGACGGCAGACAGCGTGAAGCGGCCATTAAACTCGCGATCATTAAACAGCGCTTTGACAATCGCTTGTGCGTCATCAAAGCTGCCATCAATCGCGACATTATAGACATTGGGCGCAAGCACGGTCGTCATCTGCCGCCGCTGCACATCTGACACGCGGCCATGCGGGTGGAGCATGAAGATATCAATCTTCGCGCGGCCCGCCACGCCATCAATAGCGGCAGAGCCGGTATCGCCCGAAGTCGCACCGATAATGGTCAAATGCGCATCGCGCTTGGCCAGAAAAGTCTCGAACAATTGCCCCAGCAATTGCAAAGCCACATCTTTAAACGCCAAGGTCGGCCCGTGGAACAACTCCATCAGCCACTGCTGGCTATCCAGCTGGACAAGCGGCGTGACAGCATCATGTGAAAAGCGGCCATAGGCTGCCGTGCAGAGCCGCGTGAGTGTTGCCTCATCCAGATTGTCCGCCACAAAGGGGCGCATCACGGCAACCGCAGTCTCAACATAAGACAGGCCCCGCATCGCGGCAATCTCGTCGCGCGAAAAGCTGGGCCAGCTTTCCGGCACATAAAGCCCGCCATCCGACGCAAGCCCGGCAAGCGTTGCGCCTTCGAAATCGAGCGCAGGGGCGCTCCCTCTGGTGCTGATATACCGCATGATGGCTGGGCGTTAGCCCTGTTGACGGGCGGGAGCAAGCTTAGCTGAGGGATTGGCGCAGCAATTCTGCCCCCACGCCGATCATCAACAGCGAAATTACTGTGTTAAATCGGGCAGCGCTTAACCGCCGGACCAGCCAAACCCCGGCAAAGGTGCTGGCAATGGCCAGCGGCATAAAAATCAGCGTCAGCTTCATATTCGCGGCCGTAAATTGGCCGAGCGCAAAATAGGCAGGCACTTTCATCCAGTTGAGAATGGCAAAGAAAATGGCTGACGTGCCAATAAAGACAGTGTGGGGAAAATTGCGGCTCAACGCCCAAACCTGAAATGGTGGCCCGCCCGCATGCGCCACTTGGCTGGTAAAGCCCGATACACCGCCCCAAAAAATGCCAAGCCAATTCGGCATTTTGGTCTTAAATTTAAGTTGAACGCCCCGCCCAAGGGCCAAGCGATAAGCCCCAAACACAATCGCAATAAATCCAACCAGCCCGCGCACTGCGTCAACGGGCACCGCCGTTGCGAACAGCCAGCCCAAGAAAACGCCGACCAGCCCACCGGACAGCATGAGCTTTAAAGTTGGCAAATCAAAATCTCGGCGAAAGGCCCAGACGCTGACAA
>JBEEOY010000125.1:0-38843 GCA_041191345.1 Pseudomonadota bacterium | reverse complement strand
CGAACCAGCCGATCCCCCAGCACGTCCTGCTCGGTCAGCAGCGCCAGATTGGGCGTGGTAAAGCCATGCTCTAGCGGTACAACAACCAGCGCAATGCGAATTTCGCTCTTTTTCGTGCGCGGTGCGCCAATATAGCCTTGGGCTTCTTGCCAGCTTTCGAGCTGCACGGCTTGTGCCATGCCATGATCTGCCAATAGGCCCGTCAGCCGCTCTCGTGAGCCGCGTGAGTAGCAGGCCAGCACCATGCCCCGGTCATTATGCGCCAAGCCTGCAGCATGGCCTGCCAGCGCATCATAGACATTATCACCCTTTGTGCGTTCCGGCGCGAAATCACGCGGACCATCAATGCCAAAATCAATCACGCTATCAGATGGCGGCTCATGAAAAGGCGTTGCCAGATGCACAGGCAGATCAGCAAGTGCTGCGGCCCATTGCTGTTCGCTCAGATACAGCGTGTCTGGCTTAAGCGGGCGATAGCTGCCGGGTTCGGCGGACTGGGCGCGTTCGCGGTTTCCATAATAGTCTGTAATCGCTTCAAAGCGGCTGCCCATCGCGCTTTCGACGCCCAGTTCACGAATGACCAGCGGCGCTTCGCCCAAATGGTCAAACAGCGTGGCAAGCTTATCTTCAATCAGCGGCAGCCAATGGTCCATGCCCGCCAAGCGCCGCCCTTCGGAAACGGCCTGATACAAAGGATCGCCCGTTGCGGTGGCGCCAAATAGGTCACGATAGCGGGTGCGAAACCGCTTAATGCCCTCTTCATCCAGCAACGCTTCTGAGGCGGGGAGGAGAGTAAAGCCTTCATCCATGCGGCCAATGGTGCGCTGATCTGCGGGGTCAAAGCTGCGGACGCTTTCAATCTCATCCCCAAAGAAATCGAGCCTTAAGGCGTGGGGCAGCCCTGATGGATAAAGATCAACCAAGCCGCCACGCACGGCGAATTCCCCGGCATCGGCCACGGTATCCGTGCGGACATAGCCATTGGCCTGCAGCATCTCTGCCAGCCGGTCGCGGTCAATGCGTGCGCCGGGGGCAAGATGCGCCGTCAATTGTCGGATACGAAAGGGCGTTAAAACGCGCTGAGAGGCAGCATTGGCAGTTGTGATAACCAGCTGAGGCTTATCGCTCCGTCGTTGCAGCGCAGCCAATGTCGCCAAGCGTTCAGATGTTACGCGCAGTGAGGGCGAGGCCCGATCATAAGGCAAGCAATCCCATGCTGGGAAGGTCAGCACCTCAACTTCGGGCGCAAACCAAGCCGCAGTATCGGCAAGCGCCCGCATCGAAACTTCATCCGACGCGATAAAGACGGCCCGTGCCTCTGCCGCGCGGGCAAGGTCCGTCATGAGCCAAGGCAGAAACCCGGCTGGTGCCCCCGCCAAAGTCAGCGGAGTAGTTGATTTCAAGATGCGGCTAAGAGCAATCACTTAGGGATCCGGATAAAGTCCAGCTTACAAAAGGCGTCCATCATGGGGCCTTGCCATTGGGGCGGCACGGGGATTGAGCCCAAGCCCCAGCCCATGATGTCTACATCCTGTTCTTCCAAAAGCGCCTCGAACCACTCCATCTCGGCATCTGTCCATGTCGCGCCATAGGCATCGAAAAAACCGCCGATCATATAATCCGCCTCGCGCGTGCCACGGTGCCACGCCCGGAATTTCAATCGCTTCAATCTTGCTTCTTGGTCCATGGGTCCAACGCCAATTGGCCGACAGGCATTTTGACGTGCCAGTCGGCTGAGGTAAGAGGGGGCGGAATAGCCATGCGACCAGAACTTCTCAACCCGATCTTTGCCGAAGTGACGGCCCTCAAAGGTATAGGGCCGCAATTGGCGCGCCCGCTGGAGCGGCTTGGCCTCGAAAAGCTGGTGGATATTCTCTTTCACCTGCCCGTGGGCCATGTGGATCGCATTCCAATTGAGGCCCTTGATGCCGCTTATGCCGGCCGGGTTGTGTCTGTTGAGCTGACGCCCATTGATTATCGCGCCAGCGGTGGGCGCGGGCCGTTCCGCATTTGGGCTCAAGATAAAGCCGGCAATATGATTGCGCTGGTCTATTTTGGCGGAAATCCGGGCTGGGCAAAGAAGCAATTGCCGCTGGGTGAACCCCGCCGTGTGTCGGGTAAGCTCGAAAGCTATGGGCAAGAGCTGCAAATGGTTCACCCCGACTATGTGTTAAAGCTAGATGAAGCAGATAGCCTGCCGGAGCGCGAGCCGATCTATCCGCTGTCTGACGGGCTGACGGGGCGGCGATTACAGCAATTGGTAGCCCAAGCGCTGGAACGCGCACCTAAGTTGCCGGAATGGATTGAGCCCAGCTTATTGGCGCAGCAGGGCTGGCCCAGCTGGCAAGACGCGCTTGCCGCCATTCACGCGGATCCAGCACATGTCACAGCCCGCACGCGACTGGCCTATGATGAGGTGTTTGCCAATCAACTGGCGCTCATGCTGGTGCGTGCCTCGTCGCGCCGCCGCCGAGGTGTGCCTTTGGCAGGTGATGGGCATCTGCGCGCCATGTTGAAACTGCCCTATAGCCTGACAGGGGCCCAGGCGCGCACCATCCGAGAGATTGAGGGGGATTTGGTTCAGCCCACGCCCATGGTCCGGCTGCTGCAAGGCGATGTGGGGGCAGGCAAGACGATGGTTGCGCTCCACGCTATGCTCATGGCAATTGAAGCGGGCAGTCAGGCCGCTATGCTTGCGCCAACGGAAATTCTGGCGCGCCAGCATTTTGAAACGCTGCAACGCCAATTGGCGGGCCTACCCATTAATATTGCCATTCTCACTGGGCGTGACAAAGGCCGCACGCGTGAGGCCACACTGATGGGCTTGGCCGATGGCAGCATCAATCTGCTGGTTGGCACCCATGCCATCTTTCAGGAAGGCGTTTCCTATAAAAAACTTGGCCTTGCAGTGATTGATGAGCAGCATCGCTTTGGCGTCGCGCAGCGGCTGATGTTGACGCAAAAGGCAGAAGCGCCGCCGCATCTGCTGGTGATGACAGCCACGCCCATCCCGCGCACGCTGACTTTGTCCAATTATGGCGAAATGGATGTCAGTCGGCTGGATGAAATGCCGCCGGGCCGCCAGCCCATTGATACGCGCGTGATGTCCACCGAGCGGGTGGATGAGGTCGTCGCGGGCCTCTCTCGCCATATCGCGCGGGGCGGGCAGGCCTATTGGGTGTGCCCGTTGGTAGAGGAAAATGAAGCGAATGACCGTGCCGCAGCCGAAGCCCGGTTCGAGGCCCTGCGACAGGTGTTTCCTGGCAAAGTTGGGCTTGTCCATGGCCGGATGAAAGGGCCTGAGAAAGATGCTGTCATGGCGGCCTTTGCTAGCGGCGCGCTGTCCGTGCTTGTGGCCACTACGGTGATTGAAGTGGGCGTGGATGTGCCCAATGCGACGCTCATGATTATTGAGGAAGCGGAACGCTTTGGCTTGGCACAATTGCACCAATTGCGCGGCCGGGTCGGGCGGGGTGATCAAAAATCTGTCTGTCTTTTGCTGCGCGGCGAAAAATTGAGCGAAACGGCACGCGCGCGGCTGGCCTTGATGCGCGAAACCAATGATGGCTTTCGCATTGCGGAGGAAGATTTGCGGTTGCGCGGGGCAGGCGAAATTCTTGGCACGCGCCAATCAGGCGATGCAGCGTTCCGCCTCGCGTCACCAGAACACGTGAATGAGTTGATTACGGCCGCCAATGATGATGCGCGACTTTTGGTAGACCGCGATGGCGGGTTAGACAGCCCCCGCGGCCAAGCGGCGCGGATTGCGCTTTATCTGTTTGAACGCGATGCCGCGGTGGCGTTGATTAAGGCGGGGTAAAACGGGGATTTGGTGGTCATGGATGCTGAAACAAGTTCAGCATGACCAGTTTTGCGTCATCCCGAACATGTTTCGGGATCCATTAGCATCAAGGTCGATAGAGATGTGCCGCCCTATGCCGCAACCAAAAGTCCGTGACGCTTCTTGCCGAGGCTGATTTTGGTCTCGCCGCTCACAGCAATCGCCATGTCTGCCGCGCTAATCGTGGCATCGTCCACCTTCACCGCGCCTTCGGCGATCTTGCGTTTGCCTTCGCCGCGCGAGCCCACAAAGCCAAGGCCCACCAGAGCATCGAGAATGTCGATGCTGCCAGACACGGGCAGGCGCGGGAGGTCTGCCCCCGCCACGCCTTCTTCAAAGGTTTTACGCGCAGTTTCTGCGGCGGCCTCTGCGGCCTCCTTGCCCCGGCACAATGCGGTTGCGGCGTTGGCCAGCGCGACCTTCGCGGTGTTAATCTCGCTGCCTTCCAGCGCCTCATAACGCGCAATTTCATCCAGCGGCAGATCGGTGAAGAGGCGCATGAAGCGACCCACATCGCGATCATCAGTGTTCCGCCAGAACTGCCAATAATCATAATGCGACAACTGGTCTTCATGCAGCCAGATCGCGCCCGAGACGGATTTGCCCATTTTCTGCCCGTCGGCACGCGTGATGAGCGGGGTGGTGACCCCATAAAGCTCGGCCGCATCGACGCGGCGGCTCAGCTCAATCCCGTTAACAATATTGCCCCATTGGTCTGATCCGCCCATTTGCAGGCGGCAGCCGGCACGGCGCGACAATTCCATGAAATCATAGGCTTGCAAGATCATGTAATTGAATTCGAGGAAGGTGAGTGGCTGTTCCCGATCCAGACGCAGCTTCACGGAATCGAACGTCAACATCCGGTTGATCGTGAAATGGCGGCCCACATCGCGCAGCAGATCAATATAGCCCAGCTTATCCAGCCAATCGGCATTGTTGACCATGATGGCATCAGTCGGGCCATCGCCAAAGGTCAGGAAGCGTTCAAAAATGCGACGGATTGAGGCGATGTTGGCGTTGATCCCGTCATTATCGAGCAGCTTGCGGACTTCATCTTTGCCAGACGGATCACCCACCTTGGTCGTCCCGCCGCCCAACAGCACAATCGGTTTATGCCCTGCCTGTTGCAAACGGCGCAGCAGCATGACGGAGACGAGGTTGCCGACATGGAGCGAGGGCGCCGTCGCATCAAATCCGACATAGCCAGGCACAACCTGGCTTTTCGCCAGTTTATCAAGCGCCTCGGCATCAGTAATCTGGTGGATATAGCCCCGGTCAGACAGGGTACGTAGCAGGTCTGATTGATAATCGGTCATCATCGTCTCTTTTGTCTCGCGCGGCGCTTAGCAGGGCCGTGGCCGATTGAAAATGGCTGGCTTTGAAAAGAGCGCAGGCAGGGCTGCGCTTGCCAAGTGCGACTTGACGCGCCAATCCGGCTTTATGGCTAAGGCATGGCATCATCACAGCACTTTATGCCCGCACCCCGCGGGCGGCGGGGGCATTGCGCGTGCGATTAATGTCGGTCTCCGCCTTTCTGGGAGCATTTTGACGTTGGAATACGCGATTATGGCTCCTGATAGGGATTTGCGCATTCCAGCTCCTGCCAATCCCGTGCGCACCGATGGCTTGTGGCAAATGACGTGCTGCGAACTCTTTTTAAAAGGCCAAGGCGCGACATATTTTGAGTTTAATCTTTCCCCCTCCGGTCAATGGGCGGCCTATCACTTCGCGGACTATCGGGAGGGCATGGCAGAGGCGGCTATCGCTACAACTCCATCTATTTCGGTCCATCCCGGGCAGGGGCAAGTTATGCTTGAAGCGCGGATTGATCTGGCCTTTCTGCCAGCAGAGTTTGTCAGCGCGGATTGGAAGTTGGGCCTGTCTTGCGTGGTTGAAGGCGCGGACGGCGCCAAAGCCTATTGGGCGCTGAACCATCCACCGGAAAAACCTGATTTTCATCATGAAGATTGCTTTGCCCTCTCACTCAAGGCAGCGGAGAGACTATGAAATTTGGTATTGATCGTCTGCTCGCGGACCAAAGCCTCCGCGCAGAATTACAGGGCCGTCGTGTCGCGCTCTTGGCACATCCTGCGTCAGTCACGGAGAATTTGACGCATAGTCTGGACGCCTTAGCCCAATGTCCTGAAATCAAGCTGTCGTCCGCCTTTGGCCCGCAACATGGCCTGCGCGGTGATAAGCAAGATAATATGGTGGAATCGCCTGATTTCATCGATCCGCAATTGGGCATTCCCATTTTTAGCCTCTATGGCGAAGTGCGCGCGCCCACGGATGAAATGTTGGATAGTTTCGACGTTATTCTTGTTGATTTACAAGATCTTGGATGTCGAATTTACACCTTTATCACAACTTTGCGCTACATTTTGGAAGCGGCCGCCGCCAAAGGAAAATCGGTCTGGGTGCTCGATCGGCCAAATCCCGCCGGTCGCCCAGTCGAGGGCCTGACGCTGCGCGAGGGGTGGGAGAGCTTTGTGGGCGCCGGCCCCATGCCCATGCGCCATGGCCTGACCATGGGGGAATTGGGCCTGTGGTTCATCCACCATCTGAAATTGGACGTGGACTATCGCTTCGTCGAAATGGGCGATTATGATCCGCACACCGCGCCGGGCTTTGGCTGGCCGCTGGGGGATCGGGTTTGGATTAACCCCAGTCCCAATGCACCCAACATCAATATGGCCCGCGCTTATGCCGGCACGGTGATGGTGGAAGGCGCGACGCTGTCGGAAGGGCGGGGGACGACCCGTCCGCTCGAGATTTTTGGTGCACCCGATATTGAAGCCCGCGCTGTGATCGCAGAGATGCAGGCGCTGGCGCCAGATTGGCTGCATGGGTGCCAGTTGCGGGATATCTGGTTTGAACCGACCTTCCACAAACATGTTGGCCAGCTCTGCAACGGCGTGCATATTCATGCGGAAGGCCCGGGTTATGACCATGGCGCGTTCAGGCCATGGCGCGTTCAGGCTTTAGGCTTCAAAGCCATTCGACGGCTCTACCCTGACTATCAAATTTGGCGCGGCACCGACTTTAAATATGAATATACCAATGACGTGCTGGCAATTGACGTGATCAATGGCAGCCCCTTGCTTCGGGAATGGGTGGATGATGCAGCGGCCATGCCGGGCGATCTCGACGCGCTGACCATTCCCGATGAAAAGGCTTGGATTGAAGAGCGGCGCGCTTTTCTGCGCTATTAAGGGGAGGGGCTTATGTTCTCACGGCGATTGGTTTTGGGGTCTGCCGCGAGTGTGGCATTTGCGCCGGTTTTGGCGAAGGCAGCACCTGCCAGCGCCGCGCTCAACACTGCAGCCCAAGCATTGCCCATTAGCAAGGAAGAGCGTGCAGCCCGCATCGCCAAGGTGCAGCGCTTGATGCAGCAAGCGGGCATTGGCGCGCTGCTCGTCGAGCCGGGGTCTAGCCTTGTTTATTTTACGGGCGTCCAATGGTGGCGCAGTGAGCGGCTGACGGCGGCGCTCATCCCGGCTGAGGGTGACGTGACCGTGGTGACGCCCTTTTTCGAGGCGCCCTCTATTCGGGAGTCACTCGCTATTCCAGCTGGCATCCGCACTTGGAATGAGCATGAAAATCCGCTGACTCTGGTGGCAGATTGGCTGCGTGAGAAAAAGCTGACGGGTAAGCCTGTTGCGATTGAAGAGACGGTGCGCCACTTCATTGTGGATGGCTTGCAAGGGGCATTACCAGGCGTTCGCGTGGTAAATGGGGCTGGCGTTGTTCGCGGCTGCCGGATGTACAAAAGTGCTGCCGAAATCGCGTTGATGAAGGTGGCGGCAGATATCACCACATCGGCTTTCCGCGCTGTCGGAGCACAAGTGCAAGCCGGCATGACGCCCGATGACATTAATGCGCTCATCATTGCAGAAACCGCAAAACGCGGCGGCAAGGGCGGCGATGCGCTGGTGTTGATTGGCGAGGCAAGTGCCTATCCCCATGGATCTGGCAAGCCGCAGGTCGTGCGAGAGGGAGAAACAATCCTGCTCGACGGCGGTTGCTCGGTTCATGGCTATGTGTCTGACATTTCGCGCAGCTTTGTCTTTGGTGAGCCAAGCAAGCGGCAGCGCGATGTTTGGGCGCAGGTGCGCCAAGGCCAGCAAATTGCCTTTGATGCAGCACAGATTGGTCGCCCCTGTGGGTCCGTCGATGATGCTGTGCGCGGCTGGTATGAAAAAATTGGCTATGGCCCCGGCTATGCACTGCCCGGCCTGTCGCACCGTACCGGCCATGGCATTGGCATGGATGGGCATGAGCCCGTCAATCTTGCGCATGGCGAGGCGACGCCGCTGGCACCGGGCATGTGCTTTTCCAATGAGCCAGGGCTCTACATTCCGGGTAATTTCGGCATCCGGCTGGAAGATTGCTTCTACATGACGGAGCGGGGGCCAGAATGGTTCAGCGTGCCGCCGCCCTCAATTGATCGTCCGTTTAGCTGATTGCTGGCTTTTTCAACCAGCGCCATAAATTAACGGGGCATTGAAGGTTAACGCGTAGGACGGCGTTCGTCATGACGAACCCTGATATAAAGCCGTGTCCATTGTGTCAGTCGCAGGCGCAACGACTGCTATTTGTTCAACACGGATATCAACTGGTTCGCTGCTCTAATTGCGAGCTGGCCTTTATTGCGAACCCGCCGGATGAAAAAGCTGTTCGTGCCCTCTACACAAGTGAGGGAAGTGGGGCCTATCATCAGGATGTGCGAAGCCCAGACAGCCGGGCTGCGCGCCGGATGATGCAGACGGCGCATCGGCATCTGCAATTTTTGACAAGCGTGGTTCGACAAGGCCGTTTGCTAGATGTGGGCTGCTCAACCGGGGATTTTCTATCCCTGGCGGTGGCCGCAGGATTTGATGCGCACGGTGTCGAATTGTCCCAAGCCTCAGTCCGCATCGCGGTCGAGCAGCGTGGCCTATCTGTGCAGCAGGGCAGCGTTGATGATCTTGATCCGCAGGCAGCGATGGATGTGATCACAGCCTTTGATGTGTTGGAACATATCCCGGACCCAATTCGCGAACTGCGTGCTTATGTGGCGCGATTGAAACCGGGTGGCTGGCTGGTGATTTCAACGCCCAATATAGACGGGCTTTTTCCGCGATTGTCTTACAAGGTTGCGAAATTTTTGGGCTATTGGCCCCATCCAGAGCCGCCGCATCATCTGTACCAATTTGGGGAGGCAACACTGCGTCGGATATTGGCTGATCAAGGCCTTGTCCCGGGGCGGGCACGCCATGCCGCCATTGATTTTTCGTATAGCTTTGGACGGTGGCCAACGCTGATGCGCATGCCAAAACGCCTTTTATATGCCCTGGCATTTGGCCCAGTTTCCATGGCTGGGCCATGGCTAGGTCAGGGCGATTGGATCTACATGGCAGCCCGCAAGCCGGGCTAAACCATCCTCAATGCTTGCGCGTTAACTCTCGCATCGCCTCATCCAGCCCATCGAGCGTGAGGGGATACATCCGGTCATTCATCAGTTCGCGGATGATCTTGGTGGATTGCGAATAGGTCCAATGCTGTTCGGGCGTTGGGTTGAGCCAGACGGCGGCAGGATAGGTGTTGGCAATGCGCTGCATCCATGCCGCGCCGGATTCTTCGTTGAAATGTTCAACGGAGCCGCCGGGGTGCGTAATTTCATAGGGGCTCATCGCGGCATCGCCGACGAATACCACCTTATAATCATGCGGGAATTTGTGGAGCAATTCCCATGTCGGGGTGCGTTCCGAAAAGCGGCGCTTATTGTCTTTCCACACGCCTTCGTAGAGGCAATTGTGGAAATAAAAGAATTCAAGATTTTTGAACTCCGCCGTGGCGGCGCTGAACAACTCTTCCACCAGCTTGACGAATGGGTCCATTGATCCGCCCACATCAAGGAACAGCAGAACCTTAATCGCATTGCGGCGTTCTGGCCGCATATGGATGTCAAGCCAGCCTTGCCGGGCGGTGCCGTCAATTGTTGCCCGGATATCGAGCTCTTCCGCTGCCCCTTCGCGGGCGAATTTGCGCAAGCGGCGCAGTGCAATCTTGATGTTGCGCGTGCCCAGTTCCCGGGTGTTGTCGAGGTTCTGGAACTCCCGCTTTTCCCAAACTTTCAGCGCGCGCTTATGCTTGGACTCGCCGCCAATGCGCACGCCTTCGGGGTTGTAGCCATTATTGCCAAAGGGTGATGTGCCGCCGGTGCCAATCCATTTATTCCCGCCTTCATGCCGCTCTTGCTGCTCTTCGAGCCGCTTTTTGAGCGTGTCCATAATCTCTTCCCAAGAGCCAAGCGACTTAATCGCCTCCATCTCTTCGGCGGTCAGGAATTTTTCAGCAACGGCGCGCAGCCAGTCTGACGGGATTTCGACGGGCTGGGTGCCGTATTCGGTCAGGATGCCTTTGAAGACCTTGTTAAAAACCTGATCGAACCGATCGAGCAGGCCCTCATCCTTCACATAAACGGCGCGAGACAGGTAATAAAATTCCTCAGGCGACTTTCCGATGACCTCACGGTCCAGCGCCTCCAAGAGCATTAAATGCTCTTTCAAACTGGCAGGAATGCCCGCCGCGCGCATTTCATCAAGAAAATTGAGGAACATCGCCCCGTGCCTTTCGCGAAGCTCAGCCCTGACGCCGCGCCATGAAGGCGAGCCGTTCAAACAGCATCACATCCTGCTCATTCTTCAAGAGCGCGCCGTGGAGCGGCGGAATGGCCTTAGTCGGATCCTTATTCTGCAGCACGTCGAGTGGCATATCTTCTGCTAGAAGCAGCTTCAGCCAATCAAGCAGTTCTGACGTGGACGGCTTTTTCTTGAGGCCCGGCACATCGCGGACTTCGTAGAAGATATCGAGCGCCTTGCCGACCAAAATCTTCTGAATACCGGGGAAGTGGACATCAATGATCGACTGCATCGTCTCACGATCGGGGAACTTGATATAATGGAAGAAACAGCGGCGCAGGAACGCGTCGGGCAATTCCTTTTCGTTGTTCGAGGTAATGACCACGATCGGGCGCTCTTTAGCAGCGACGGTTTCTTGCGTTTCATAAACGTCAAAGCTCATCCGATCGAGTTCTTGCAGAAGATCGTTCGGGAATTCGATGTCGGCCTTATCAATTTCGTCGATCAAAAGAACCGGAAGCTGGGGGCTTTCAAAGGCTTCCCACAGCTTGCCCTTTTTTATGTAGTTGCGGATGTCGTGCACCCGCTCATCGCCCAGCTGGCCATCGCGGAGGCGCGCAACGGCGTCATATTCATACAGGCCCTGATGCGCTTTGGTGGTTGATTTGATGTTCCACTGAATCAGCGGCGCGTTGAGTGCCTTGGCAACCTCTTCGGCCAGCACGGTTTTGCCCGTGCCCGGTTCCCCCTTCACCAGCAGCGGGCGGCGCAGCGTGACGGCAGCGTTGACTGCAACCTTCAAATCATCAGTGGCGACATAGGATTTTGTGCCTTCAAAGCGCATCGACATTTCCTTTGACGTAAACGGCAAGTTCGATGTCGGGATAAGCAGGGCCGCCGCGCCATGCAAGCGCCGAATTGTCAGAGCGGTGCCAAAGCCTAGGGGGAGTGGTTCAGTCGCGTGCGCGCTTGAGAAAAGCAAAGCGCCCAGGCCTGTTTTCAGACCCGGGCGCTCTTTTGCGTGACGAAAAAAATCTCGTCCGCCCCCATTTTGATCCCGCGTTTCATTCAGGCTAGGCCTGTGTTGCTGGGCTCCCCGAACCGTTGGCCTTCATGCCCCCATGTTCTACAGCATTGGCTAACGCAGGAATTTCTGTCTGTCATGGCAGCAAAGACGAGACTGTGTCGATTTGCAAAAACCTGTTGTGATTCCGCAACAGGTTGCGCGGCCATTGCCAGCCCGCCCTTGCCGCTTTAGACCGCACCGCAATGCTACTCACCCGTTATGAGCGCTTCATCGCAAAACGCTATCTCCTGCCTGGCAAGGGTGAGGGGTTTATCTTTCTTGTTGCCACGATCAGCTTGGTCGCTGTCATGCTGGGGGTTGCTGCGCTCATCATTGTGATGAGCGTCATGAACGGCTTTCGCGCCGAGCTGTTTGACAAAATTGTGGGCCTGAATGGCCATGCTGTCGTGCAAGGCTATGGCGGTAAATTGCCGGATTGGCAGGATGTTGTCGCAAAGGCGCGGCAAACGCCCGGGGTAACATCCGCTACGCCATTGATTGAGCAGCCGTTGATGGCGAGCTTTAATGGCCGTGTGGAAGGTATTTTGGTTCGGGGGATGCGGGTGGCAGATATTCGCGCCAACCCGGTTTTCACCAGCAAACTTGTTGCGGGCAATATTCAAGCTGTTTCGCCGGGCAGCAATAATGTTGCCATTGGTGCGCGCCTGGCAGAAGCCTTGGGCGTGCAGCCGGGCAGCTATATCAGCCTCATTTCACCGGACGGGCAGACCACTCCTTTTGGCACCGTGCCGCGGATCGTGTCTTACCGTGTGGCGGCGATCTTTGAGGTGGGCATTTATGATTATGACAAAGCCTTTGTCGTCATGCCCATTGAGGATGCACAAACCCTGCTGCTGATGGGCGATGCCGTGGGCATGGTGGAGTTGGAAACGCGCAATGCGGATAAAGTGGGGGAAATTTTGGCCCCGCTTGCCCCGAAACTGGCGGATAAGGCCATCATTTCTGATTGGCGCACCATGAATGCCTCGCTGTTTGAGGCCTTGGCAGTTGATCGGGTGGTGTCGTTTGTTGTTCTGTCCATCATCATCTTGGTGGCGGCCTTTAACATTCTGTCCTCGCTCATCATGTTGGTTCGCGCCAAGACGCGTGACATTGCGATTTTACGGACGATGGGGGCCTCGCGCAGCGGCGTCCTGCGGATTTTTATGACAGTGGGCACAGTGATTGGCGCCCTGGGGACAATTGCGGGCGTTGGGCTTGGGCTGATATTCCTGCTTTTCCGGCAAAATGTTGTTAATTTTGTTCAGTTTGCGACGGGCCAGACATTATGGGACCCGCAAATTCGCTATCTGACTGAGCTGCCCGCCAAGGTGGATGCTGTGGAAGTGCTGGGGATTACGTTGATGGCCTTGCTGTTCAGCTTTTTGGCGACGCTATATCCCGCCTTTAAGGCAGCGAGCACTGATCCTGTGCAGGTGCTGCGCTATGAGTGATATTGTCGAAATCACGGGCCTGCGCCGGACGTTTACCCAAGGCGGACAGGCAATTGAGGTTCTGCGTGGTGTGGATTTGCGGATTGCCCCAGGGGAAATTGTGGCGCTGCTGGGCCCTTCAGGGTCAGGCAAATCGACCATGCTGCAAGCCGTTGGCCTGTTAGAGGGCGGCTTTGAGGGCGTGATCCGCATTGCTGGGGAAGATGTGGCGCAGCTGGATAATGAAGGACGCACCCGTGTGCGGCGCGACAGCATGGGGTTTGTGTATCAATTTCACCATTTGCTGCCGGATTTTAGCGCGATTGAAAATGTCATGTTGCCGCAATTGGTCCGTGATACGGCCGCTCCTGCAGCACAGGCGCGGGCAGAGCACCTCCTGTCTGCACTGGGCCTGCAGCACCGCCTGAGCCATCGGCCCAGCCAGTTATCGGGCGGAGAGCAGCAGCGTGTGGCTGTAGCCCGTGCACTTGCCAATCGTCCGCAGCTGGTTTTGGCAGATGAACCCACAGGCAATCTCGATGAAGCGACAGCAGATATTGTGCTGGCTGAATTTCTGGGGTTGGTTCGCGGTGAGGGTGCCGCTGCGCTTGTCGCCACGCATAATGAACGCTTGGCGGGCAAGATGGATCGGATTGTCCGTCTGCATGAAGGTCGGCTGTCAGCCTAAATCCTGACAAACTGGCCATTGATAAGCGACGGCGGTGTCACCATATTCCTGTCAAAGGGCTGAGTAGCCGCCCGGATGGAGTAGATATGACTTTGAAGCTTCCGCTGTTGCCACTGCGTGACATTGTTGTTTTCCCGCACATGATTGTGCCGCTGTTTGTCGGCCGCGAAAAATCGGTCGCGGCGCTGGAACAGGCCATGGCGGGTGATAAGGAAATTCTGCTGGTCGCCCAGCTGGATCCCGGTCAGGACAATCCGGGCCGAGATGACCTATACGATATGGGCGTGACAGCCACGGTGCTGCAGTTGTTGAAGCTGCCCGATGGCACTGTGCGCGTTTTAGTGGAAGGCAAACAGCGTGCCCGACTGATTGACGTCGACTACGATCAGACGGCACCTATGGCCGACGTAGAGCCAGTGACGCTGCCCGAGGCAGAAGATGCCGAAGAAATTGAAGCACTGATGCGCTCAGTTGTCGATCGGTTCGACAATTATGCCAAGCTCAATAAGAAATTGCCGGCAGAAACCGCTGGGCAGCTCAATGAGATCACGGATGCCAGCCAATTGGCGGACACCGTGGCGGCTAATCTGGCGCTCAAAGTTGCTGATAAGCAGAGCCTGTTGGTTGAACTCGATATGGCCAAGCGGCTGGAAATGGCGCTTGCCTTTATGGAAGGCGAGTTGAGCGTCTTGCAGGTCGAAAAGAAGATCCGCAGCCGTGTGAAGCGCCAAATGGAAAAGACGCAGCGCGAATATTATCTCAATGAACAGTTGAAAGCCATTCAACGCGAACTCGGCAATGAAGGCGAGGATGGCGATGGCAACGAAATTCAAGAACTTCAGAACAAAATTGACACGCTGAAGCTGTCCAAGGACGCGCGCACCAAAGCGCAGGCAGAATTGAAGAAGCTGAAAACCATGGCGCCGATGAGCGCCGAGGCAACAGTTGTACGCAATTATCTAGATGTTCTCTTGGGCCTGCCTTGGGGCAAAAAGTCCAAGTTGAAAAAGGATATTGCGGCTGCTCAAGCGATCCTCGACGCGGATCACTATGCCTTGGAAAAGGTGAAGGATCGGATTGTTGAATATCTGGCCGTGCAAGCACGCACCAATAAGCTGAAAGGCCCCATTTTGTGCCTTGTTGGCCCACCGGGCGTTGGCAAAACCTCGCTGGGTCGCTCAATTGCGAAAGCGACAGGGCGTGAGTTTATCCGTCAGTCTTTGGGCGGTGTGCGCGATGAAGCCGAAATTCGCGGCCATCGGCGGACCTATATTGGCTCGCTGCCAGGTAAGATTGTGACCAACCTGAAAAAGGCTGGCACCATGAACCCGCTGTTCTTGCTCGATGAAATTGACAAGCTTGGCCAGGATTTCCGCGGCGATCCCGCGTCCGCGCTATTGGAAGTGCTGGATCCAGAACAGAACAGCAAGTTCCAAGATCATTATCTGGAAACAGATGTGGATTTGTCGGACGTGATGTTTGTTACCACGGCCAATTCGCTCAACCTTCCGCAACCGCTGCTGGATCGGATGGAGATCATCCGGCTGGAAGGCTATACCGAAGATGAAAAGGTTGAGATTGCCCAACGTCACCTGATTGCAAAGCAAATTGAAGCACATGGCCTGAAGAAAGGGGAATTTACCCTGACAGAGGCCGGCTTGCGCAATCTGGTTCGGCTCTACACACGCGAAGCTGGCGTGCGCACCTTGGAGCGCGAGATTGCCAAGCTCGCGCGGAAGGCCTTGCGTCGGATTCTGGAAGGCAAAGCCAAGACTATTGAAATCACCCCCGACAATCTGGCTGATTTTGCCGGTGTGCCCAAATATCGCTTTGGCGTTGGCGAAGAGGAAAATCAGATTGGAGCCGTGACAGGTCTGGCGTGGACTGAAGTGGGTGGCGAATTGCTGACCATCGAAGCGGTGACTGTGCCCGGCAAGGGCATTGTCAAAACGACTGGGAAGCTGGGCGATGTGATGACTGAGTCGATCCAAGCCGCGATGAGCTTTGTGAAGGCGCGTGCGCCGGGCTATGGCATCAAACCCAGCGTGTTCCAGCGCAAGGACATCCACATCCACTTGCCAGAAGGGGCGGTGCCTAAGGATGGGCCATCGGCAGGCATTGGAATGGTGACTGCCATGGTGTCTACACTGACTGGCGTGCCAGTGCGTCGCGAAGTCGCCATGACAGGTGAAGTCACATTGCGGGGCCGGGTGCTTCCCATTGGCGGGTTGAAGGAAAAGCTGCTTGCCGCCCTGCGGGGTGGCATCACGACTGTCATCATCCCGGCAGAGAATGAGAAGGACCTCGCTGAGATTCCTGAGAATGTGAAGCAGGGCCTAACCATTTTGCCCGTGCATCATGTCGATGAGGTGCTCAGCATTGCCTTGGCAGGGCCACTGGAACCAATTGAATGGTCAGAGGCAGATGAACTGGCGGCCCAGCCGCCCGCGACACCCCCTCAAGGGGATGTAGTGCGCCATTAATTTAGGTTACGAATCGGGCCCGCGCGATTGGTAAAATCGCGTGGGTCTTTGTTAAATTTCGACATTGTGCCGTTTTTACAACCTGTTACGGCCAATTTGGTGTCAAAAAACGACTAAATCATGGCCTTGACGCGAGTCGAGCACCGAATTTCTTTTGACAGGCGGACTGTGCGTGGCATTACTCGCAACACGGCTTTCTGCCGAAAATACAAATACGCTCAACACTCGACGAGGGGGTTTCCTAATGAACAAGCAAGATCTGATCGCAGCTGTCGCTGAAGCATCTGGCCTGACAAAAGCTGATGCCAGCAAGGCTGTGGAAGGCGTTTTTGACGCCATCACTGGCGCTCTGAAGAAGGGCGACGAAGTTCGTCTGGTTGGCTTCGGCACGTTCGCCGTTTCGAAGCGCAAGGCTTCGACGGGCCGTAACCCGCGCACGGGTGCCCCGATGCAGATCAAGGCCTCTTCGCAGCCGAAGTTCAAGGCTGGCAAGGGCCTCAAGGACGCCGTCAACTAAGACGCGCTTTCCTTTTAGGAAAAAAACGGCGGGCGGTGCTTGAAAAAGCGCCGCCCGTCTTGTTTTGCGGAAGAGGCTTCGCTAGGGGCAGTCGCTCATGGCGTGGGCGCGTAGCTCAGCGGTAGAGCACACCCTTCACACGGGTGGGGTCACAGGTTCAATCCCTGTCGCGCCCACCACGCCTTTCTCCACTAAAAGCAGTTATTTACTTGGCTTCACGGGCCTTTTCAGTGCGCCTAATCGCGGCGCGTTCTGCAGTTCGGCGCGGTGGCGAATGGCAGTGCGCAAGTCTTCTCGCATCTGATGGACCGACGCAATGACAGGGCCCATCGCCACGCCCAGATCCACCAGCACGGCTTCTGACAATTGCAGAGAGCTTTCCAACGTTTCGGGCACGGCATCACTGGCCCCTGCACGATAAAGTTCAGCCGCGTGGCTGGTATCGCGGGCGCGGGCCACAATTGTAAGGTCTGGGTAATCCGCACGCAGCTGGCGAATGAGCTGCGCTGCCTGCACATGATCATCCATAGTCATAACAACGGCTCGGGCGCGGTCTAGGCCCAAAGGCTTCAATGCTTGCCGCCGCCGGGCATCCAGAAATTGCACTGGCTTGCCTTCGCGTCGGGCGCGCGTGACTGTGTCAATATCGCCTTCTGCCGCCACCCAAGGCTGATTGTGCGCGTCAAGCATCGCCGCGACCATCCGGCCGACACGCCCAAAGCCAATGATGATTGTTCGCCCGTCAGGGGGAATTGGCTGGTCGTCCTGAAGTGCGTTGAGGCGGCCACCTTCAATGCGCGTAGCAACCAACCGACCAAGCTTGGCAAGCAGGGGGGTGATGGTGAGCCCAAGGGCCGTCACAACCTGCCAGAAGCCAGCCGTCTGCGGATCAATAATGGCAATTTGCGCCGCAGCGCCCAAGACAATCAAAGTTGTTTCAGACGGGCTGCCCATCAGAACGCCCACTTCAGCGGCAACGCCTTTGCGCACGCCATTTAGGCGCAACAGGCCTGCGGTAACGCCAAATTTGATAACGACCACGCCTGCGAGGGCGAGCAAAATCATCGGCCAGTCATTCAGCAACCGCGTAAGGTCGAGGCTCATGCCAACGGTAATGAGGAAAATACCCAGCGCGAGGCCCCGAAAGGGCAGAACAACGCTTTCAACTTCGTTGCGATAGGCCGTTTCAGCAATTAATAGTCCGGCAACAAGCGCACCAAGAAGCGAGGAAAGACCCGCCCAAAGCGTCATCAAGCTCGAGAGGATGACCACCAGCAGCGTGGCAGACAGAAAAAGCTCGGGGCTTTTTGTCCGAGCCGCCTGCGCAAAAAGCCGCGGCAGGCCAAAACGTCCCACCAGCATCATCACGATAACTGTGGCGCTGCCAGTCAGCAGGATCTGGCTGAAATTGGCAAGCCCGGCACTTGCGCCTGCAAGCGACCCGAGCAGAAAGACGATAGGCACCAGCGCCAAATCTTCGAACAAAAGCATGCCAAAGGCATTGCGCCCAACTGCCCCTGACGTGCCCGTAATGGGAATGACGAGCGCTGTTGACGATAGGGCGAGGGCAATGCCAAGGCCAAAGGCCGCGCGGCTATCTTGGCCAAAGGCAATGAGCGCTAGGGCAATTAACAGGCCCGCGCCAAAAAGCTGGGCGGCGCCAACGCCAAAGACAAGGCGGCGCATTGATTTCAATCGCGCGAAGGAAAGTTCGAGCCCAATGGAAAACAGCAGCAGGACAATGCCGAATTCTGCAAAGGGTTCGATCACCTGTTTGTTGGTGATGGTGAAAGCTGTGATCCACGGGAGAGCCTCGCTCAGGCGAACAAGGCCATAAGGACCAACCAAGACCCCAATAAGAATAAAGCCGATAACTGGCGTAATCCGAAAACGGGCAAAGGCGGGGATAACAAGGCCGGCGGCCCCCAGAATAACAAGGGCATCACGCAATGCGGTGGTGTCTGCATTCAAGGCCATGGCCCAAGCTTAGGCTGGCTTGGTCGATTTGTCAGGGCAGGGGCATAAAAAAAGGCCGGCTGCCTGCGCAACCGGCCTCTTTTTTGGATATCACGGGCTTAAATTAGGCCCAAGCCGCCATTTCCTTTTCCAGATTGGCGCGGATGGCTTCGAAGAATTGCTCCGTTGTCATCCAAGCTTGATCTGGGCCGATCAGAATCGCCAAATCCTTCGTCATATGGCCGCTTTCCACAGTCTGGATGCAGACGCGTTCCAGCGTTTCGGCAAAGCGCGTGACATCAGGCGTGCCATCGAACTTACCGCGGTAGATCAGACCACGCGTCCAAGCGAAGATCGACGCAATCGGGTTGGTCGAGGTCGCCTTGCCCTGCTGGTGCATGCGATAGTGGCGCGTCACCGTGCCGTGCGCGGCTTCGGCTTCCACAGTCTTGCCATCGGGCGTCATCAGAACCGAGGTCATCAAGCCGAGCGAGCCAAAGCCCTGCGCGACCTGATCCGACTGCACGTCGCCATCATAATTCTTACAGGCCCAAACGAACTTGCCGCTCCACTTGAGCGCAGAGGCAACCATGTCGTCAATCAGGCGATGTTCGTAAACAATGCCCGCTTCTTCAAACTTGGTCTTGAACTCTGCCTCATAGACTTCTTGGAAAAGATCCTTGAAGCGGCCGTCATAGGCCTTGAGGATGGTGTTCTTGGTCGACAGATAGACCGGCCAGCCAAGGCCAAGGCCGTAATTCATCGACGCACGAGCAAAGTCGCGGATCGAATCGTCGAGGTTGTACATGGCGAGCGCCACGCCCGAAGACGGGTAGTGGAAGACTTCTTCGTCAATCTTATCGCCATTGTCGCCATCCCACACCAAGCGCAGCTTGCCGGGGCCGGGGACGCGGAAGTCAGTGGCGCGATATTGGTCACCAAAGGCGTGACGGCCAACCACAATAGGGTCAGTCCAGCCCGGGATCAGCCGGGGAACGTTTTTGATGACAATCGGCTCACGAAAGACAACGCCGCCCAAGATGTTGCGGATCGTGCCATTGGGCGATTTCCACATCTTTTTGAGGCTGAATTCTTCGACGCGCGCTTCATCAGGCGTGATGGTCGCGCACTTCACAGCAACGCCATATTGCTTGGTCGCGTTGGCCGCATCAATGGTGATCTGGTCGTTTGTCTCGTCGCGCTTCTCGACTGAAAGATCATAATATTTCAGATCAATATCGAGATAGGGCAGGATCAGCTTTTCGCGAATCCACTGCCAAATGATACGAGTCATTTCATCGCCGTCCATCTCGACGACGGGGGTTATTACTTTGATCTTGGACATAGTGTGTTCTTTCCCCGGGGACTTGGTCGCGGACGGCCTTAGGGCGGGAAATCGCGTCAATCAACTGCTCTCATTGTCTCAGGCGCTTCCTGCCTCTATGATAGGCATATGACAGAACATGATCAGGCCGTCGCTGCGGGCGAGGGCGTTAAATGGAGCTGGCCCTCGGTGCACCCGGAAGGCCGTAAATTTGCCTTGATTGCGGCCGTTGTGACGATTGCGCTCGCCTTGATGGGCTGGACCTTCTTTGCATGGCTTTTTGTTGGCCTGACTTTGTGGATTCTCGCTTTCTTTCGCGATCCCATTCGCAGTGTCCCGCAAGGGGCTGATCTGGTGGTTGCACCCGCTGATGGCATGGTCACGCTGATCCGCCACGTCCCGCCGCCGCGTGAATTGGTGGGTGAGGGTGGCCTTGTTGATGCGCCCATGATCCGCGTTTCGATTTTTATGAGCGTCTTCGACGTCCATATTAACCGCGCGCCAATTGCCGGCACGATTCGGAAAATTGAATATATTGCGGGCAAATTTCTCAATGCGGATTTGGATAAGGCCAGCGAAGATAATGAGCGCCAGCATTTCCTGATCGAGCGGGCCGATGGCGTAAAAATTGGCTTTACACAAATTGCCGGGCTTGTGGCGCGGCGCATTGTGCCCTTGTCCAAAGTTGGGGATGCTGTTGTCGCTGGTGAGCGCGTGGGCCTGATCCGCTTTGGCAGCCGAGTAGATGTCTATCTGCCCGCCGGCACGGCCCCGAAGGTGGCCTTGGGGCAGCGCTGTGTGGCGGGTGAGACAATTTTGGGTGTCATTGGGGACGGTGAAGCTGCCGTCGCCATAAGCCAGTGATGACCCCAGCGAAACGGGGCATCAGCTTACGCGCTGTTGCGCCCAATGCTGTGACAGCCCTTGCGCTTTGTTTTGGGCTGACCGCCATCCGATTTGCGATTTCCGCGGTTGGCGCCAATCCGCATCCCTCTGATTGGGAGCGGGCAATTGGCGCAATTGTTATTGCCGGTGTTCTGGATGGGCTGGATGGGCGCATCGCCCGGCTCCTCAAAGGGGAAAGTCGCTTTGGCGCAGAATTAGACTCGCTGTCAGATGTGATTGCCTTTGGCGTGTCTCCAGCTTTGATCATATATCTCTGGTCGCTGCAGCATATGCCGCGCTTTGGCTGGATTTGTGCCTTGGCCTTTGCAGTTTGCTGTGCACTTCGCTTGGCGCGGTTCAATGCAGCCATTGATGCGGAAGACCAGCCACATAAGTCTGCAGGCTTTTTAACGGGTGTGCCGGCTCCTGCTGGTGCTGGGCTGGCCTTTGTGCCGCTTTATCTCTGGATCGTGACTGGGGATGATCTGTTTCGTAACCCAGTGCTCGTCGCCCCGTGGTTGGTCTTTGTTGCCGCTTTGATGACGTCTAACATTGCCACGTTTAGCTGGGGCTCTATCCGCCTGCGCCGCACTGTGCGGCTTGAGGCTATTTTGGTGGTGGCGCTTGTGGGGGCCGCGCTCTTTTCAGAGCCCTGGATCACGCTGACAGCCATTTGTGTGGTCTATCTGCTGATGATTCCCTTCAGCATTCGCAGCTACGGCAAAATCCGGCGCGCCCGTCCGTCCTAACCGACCCGCTTCAGATCAGGCGGCAATGCGCCGGCGCGCCGAGGCAGGGCTATGCACGATGCGCGTGGGGCGACGGCGTGCCAGATAAATGGGGGCGGGTTGCGCCGAGGCCAATTGATAGTCGCCAGCCAATGCAGCGCCAATCTTATCGCTTGAGCCCAACAACAGAGCCCGAATCGCGAGAGCCGAGCCAACCAGCAGGCCACTGAAAAACAAGAACGCGAGGAAGTGCATAACCAGTCTCCTTTTGTTCCGCTTTTCTGATCCTGATTTGTTCTTTCGTCAAGCGAAAAAAAGAACAAGCAGAGAACGGCGGGAATATCCGCAGAATTTTGGGCGATGTAGGAGAGAGAAGAGTGGCTCCCCGGGCCTGATTCGAACAGGCGGCCGTCCGATTAACAGTCGGATGCTCTACCGCTGAGCTACCGGGGAACGCTCTTGAGGAGGCGGCCTATAAGCAGGCCAGTGCCGCTTGGCAAGCACCTCAAACAGCAAATTGTTCCATCGCGATGCGATCATCCAACGCATGCTCAGGATCGAACATCAAAGTCAGCCGTGTTTGCCGGTCGCTCATCACGCGCACACGCGCCACATCGCGCACTTCTTGCTGATCGGCCACAGCACTGACGGGGCGTTTGACGGCATCTAACACGCGAAATTCAATGGTCGCGCTATCGGGCAAAATGGCTCCGCGCCACCGCCTTGGGCGGAAGGGGCTAATTGGTGTGAGGGCAAGCAATGGCGAATCAAGTGGCAGGATTGGCCCTTGTGCTGAAAAATTATAGGCCGTGGAGCCAGCGGCAGTGGCCACAAGAACGCCATCGCAGACCAGCTCGTCAATGACTGTCCGCCCATCAACATCAACTTCAAGCTTGGCCGTCTGCCGGGTTTCACGCAGCAATGAGACTTCGTTAATCGCTGGGCTGGTCACCAGCTCGCCATCAATGGTTTCGGCTTCCATGCGCAGCGGAGAGACACCAAAAGACCGCGCCTTGGCGATGCGGGCGTTGAGATCGTCCTCACGCCAATCATTCATCAAAAATCCAACAGTACCGAGATTCATGCCAAAAACTGGCACAATCCGCCGACGCCCCAGCATGCCATGCAGCGTTTGCAGCATGAAGCCATCGCCGCCGAGCGCGACCACCATGTCGGCATCGCGCAGATCGACCCAGTCATACCGGCTGCGAAGCCGCTCTGCGGCTTCCTGAGCTTGTTCGGTTGGGGAAACAAGAAGCGCGCGCTTCATTGGCTCGTCACACTCCTTCTTTCCCGCACCGGTGCCAAATGGATCCCCCAGTCAGCACTTAGCTCGCTTTTGCGAGGTCAACCATGTCGGGCTGCAACAAGCGATGCATGTGCACGACGACATATTTCATTTCTGCATCATCAACGGTGCGTTGTGCAGCTGCGCGCCACGCATTTTCCGCGCTTTTATAATCGGGGAAAAAGCCAACAACGTCCATGGACTTCAAATCTGCAAATTCCAGCGTGCGCGGGTCCGTTACACGGCCGCCAAACACCAAATGCAGTTTGCTCACATCACTCATTATTCGATTTATCCTTGCGTACAGTTTTTACCGCCGCCTCACTGGCTGAGCTTGCAGCCTTGCTAATTTTTCCGGCGAGCTCACGAACTTGCTTGCGGGCGGCATCCCCGCTGACGCCTAGCGCAATAAGCTCTGCTTTGGCAACGTTGCCCGCAACTTTTGCTGCAGTTTTGGCAGTCGATTTGACGCTACGGCTAACAGGGCCAACCAAGCGGCGTTCACGCTGTGTTTTGGGCAAGAGCGCCGCAATAATCGCGCCAAGGGCAAGCCCACCCGCAACGGCAGTCAATGGATTGCCACTCAGGCCATTACGGGCTTTTTCTTGTGCGGCTTTTGCCCGGACGCGGGTGGCAGCCGCACTATCACGCAATTTGGTGCGACTGGCATCCAAGGCTTTTTCTGCCTTGGTGCGGGCTTGGGTATAGGTTTCCGTCGCTTTGCTGCGCAGCGAGTCAGTCATGTCGTTTCTCCCTCAAGAGCCGCCGGACAAGGCCGGCAATGGGTTTGCGGACTAGAAAAAGGAATAGCGCCGTTGCTGTTCCCACAGCTGCATAGGGCCGGGCGCGGACCTCAGCTTCTGCCCGGTCCCGCATCTGGCGGGCTTTGCGCGTGGCAAGAGTTTTGGGGGCAAGCTCACGCTTTGCAACGGCCAGCGTTGTCTGAAAGCGCGTGCGCGCCTCCACCAGCTTTTGAGCTGCGTGATCCGGTGTGTTCGGCAGATCAGTCATGGGCGTGTCCATGGCCGCAACATGGCTTGCAAATGCCGGCCTGCGGCGCGCACCAGCAGCCAAATGGCAAGGCCAAGGACCCCCAGCAATGCTGCCATTGCCCAGCCAAAGCCAATAAAGCTTGCCGCCCATAAGGTGGCCGCCACAATTAGCCCCAGCACAAGGCCGAGGCCCAAAATGCCGGCCATGGCATACAAGGCCAGTGTTGGCGCCAGATGGGCTGTGCGCTCGCCCAATTCTGCCTTGAGATACTCAGCCTCTGCCCGCGCATAGGCTGTCGCGTCTTCGGCCAGCTGGCGCAGCAACACGCGTGCGCTGGGGTCTGATCCCGTAGGGGGCGGCTCCATTGTCATTCTCGGTTCCGCGCCTTACGCCTCGTCGCCTTGGTCGGCTGCAAGCAGCCGGGTGACAACAAAGCCCAATGCCGCGGCCGCGCCAATGGCAATGGCTGGCTTGCGGCGAATAAAGTCACGCGCATCTTCCAGCAGCTCTTCCACATCCTTGGCCTTCAAACTGTCTGAGACACCAGACAGCGCATCGGCGGCACGCCGGGCATAGGCGCCATATTGCGGGCCAACGCGTTCTTCGAGTGTGCGAGCCATGTCATCCACCAGAGACGACACGTCATCTAATGTGCTGCTGGTCTTTGCCTTGCCGCTATTGGCGGCGTCGCGTGCGGATGATTTGAGCTTGGTAATCAGCTTACCTGCCTCATCCCGCAAGCCCGACTGGGCTTCATCCGCCTTTTTGGCGACCAGCGCCTTGCTTTTACGCGGTTGTGCCGTCGTGCTAGTTTTGCGCCGGGCAGGGGCTTTTTTTGCGGGAGTTTTCGGGGAGTTAGTATCAGTCGTTGCCATGTCGCTTTCCCTCATGGTTGCGCGGGGGCTGTGTGATGGATAGAGGCCATAGTCCCATCCGCCAAGCAGCTTTGGAGTCTGATATAGTGACGGCCATTCTCGATATCCATGCCCGCCAGATTGTTGATAGCCGGGGCAACCCCACTGTTGAAGTCGATGTTCTTCTGGAAGACGGCAGCTTTGGCCGCGCGGCTGTGCCTTCTGGCGCCTCCACAGGGGCTTATGAAGCGGTTGAGAAGCGCGATGGCGATAAGAGGCAATGGCTTGGCAAAGGCGTTTCGCAGGCAGTGGACAATGTAAATGGCCCCATTGCCGACACTCTGCTGGGCATGGATGCCGAAGACCAGGGTGAAATTGATGCCGCCATGATTGCGCTCGATGGCACGGACAACAAGGCCAGCTTGGGGGCGAATGCTATTTTGGGCGTTAGCTTGGCGACGGCTAAGGCGGCCGCAGATTCGCGTGGCTTGCCGCTCTATCGTTATGTTGGCGGCGTTTCGGCGCATATTCTGCCAGTCCCGATGATGAACATCATCAATGGCGGCGCACACGCAGACAACCCAATTGATTTTCAAGAATTCATGATCATGCCAGTGGGTGCGGACTCGATTTTTGATGCCGTGCGCATGGGCTCTGAGATTTTCCATACGCTCAAAAAGAAGTTGCACGACAAAGGGCTGGCAACAGCCGTTGGCGATGAGGGCGGCTTTGCTCCCAATCTCGCCTCGGCACCTGCTGCGCTTGATTTCATCATGCAGGCTGTGGAAGCGGCCGGCTATAAGCCGGGGGATGATGTTGTTTTGGCGCTGGATTGCGCGTCGACCGAATATTTCCGCGATGGCAAATATCATTTGGACGGCGAAGGCCGCATTCTCTCGCCCGAAGAACATGCGGATTATCTGGCGGATCTGGTTGCCAAATATCCAATTAAGTCGATTGAAGACGGCATGGGCGAAGATGATCGTGCAGGTTGGAAATATTTGACCGACCGGATTGGTAAATCCTGCCAGTTGGTTGGCGATGATTTGTTTGTGACCAATCCCAAGCGTCTCCATGATGGGATTAACGAAGGTCTCGCCAATTCGATCCTTATCAAGGTCAACCAAATTGGCACGCTGTCTGAAACGCTGGCCGCTGTCGATATGGCGCATCGAGCTCGGTACACGTCAGTCATGTCGCATCGCTCAGGCGAAACGGAAGACTCAACAATTGCCGATCTGGCCGTCGCGACTAACTGCGGTCAAATTAAGACGGGCAGCCTCGCGCGGTCTGATCGGTTGGCCAAATATAATCAGCTGATCCGTATTGAAGAAGAGCTGGGGCCAATCGCGCACTACGCCGGTCGAACTATTTTTGCTTAGTTCATAAGGTACTTAAGCGAATTTATGGTTGACCCGAGGAATCGCTTGTGATTCAAGGCGAATTATGAAGCAGGCCCAACAGCTTTGGAACCTTTTGCGGACAGCCGCAACGCCTGCTCTTGCCTTCATCGTGGTGGCTTTTTTTGGCGGCTATGCCTTATTTGGTGCCAATGGCGTTCTTGCCGGCATTGAATATCGGCACCAGCTGAAGGACCGCCAGCAAGAATTGGCGCAGCTTGAAAAACAAAAGGCAGAGATCGCAAATCGCGTTCAACTGCTCGATCCGCAGAAGGCGAATCCTGATTTGGTGGATGAACTTGTCCGCCGAGAGCTTGGTCTTGCCCATCAGGATGAAGTGATCATCCCACTTAAGTAGGCTCTGCATTCGTTTCCGTAACGTTAAAACGCATTACCGGCGTTGCGGCGGAGGGCTTTTGATGTCTATAGGCGACGCTTCATTCTCCCCAGGATCGAGGAAGGTTCTCACTTGGCAAAGGCAGCACCCAAAAAAGCGCCGACCGAGCAGCTCCCCAAACCCGTTGAGCCAAAACGGTTCAAGGCAAATCGGGAGGAATTACTGCGCCTCTATCGCGAGATGCTTCTTATCCGCCGCTTTGAGGAAAAGGCAGGCCAGCTTTATGGCCTTGGCCTAATTGGCGGCTTTTGCCACCTTTATATCGGGCAGGAAGCAGTTGCCGCTGGCATCCAAACGGCGCTGACGGACAAAGACAGCGTTATCACCGGCTATCGTGATCATGGCCATATGCTGCTGTGTGGCATTGATCCCAAGGTCGTGATGGCGGAGTTAACGGGCCGTGAGGCTGGCATTTCGCGCGGCAAGGGCGGCTCGATGCACATGTTCTCAGTCGAACATAAATTTTATGGCGGCCACGGCATTGTTGGCGCCCAAGTTCCCCTGGGGGCAGGTCTGGCATTCGCCCATAAATATAATGAAGATGGTGGCATTTGCGTGGCCTATTTCGGTGATGGCGCGGCCAATCAGGGCCAAGTCTATGAAGCGTTCAACATGGCCGCTTTGTGGAAGTTGCCGATTATCTTCGTGGTTGAGAATAACCGTTATGCCATGGGTACGGCTGTTACTCGGTCTAGTGCGGAAACGCATTTCTGGCGGCGTGGCGAAGCCTTCCGCATTCCCGGCATGGTCTGCAATGGCATGGATGTGCTTGAAGTCCGAGGGACAGCGGAGGCCGCGATTGACTTTGTTCGTGCCGGCAACGGCCCCGTGGTGATGGAAGCACAAACCTATCGCTATCGTGGCCATAGTATGTCGGACCCCGCGAAGTACCGCACGCGCGAAGAAGTGCAGGAAGTGCGGGAAAAGTCTGACCCGATTGAAGGGCTAAAGGCTGATCTGGAAGCGGCAGGCATCACCGAAGAAGAGCTGAAGGCCATTGATAAGGAAATCCGCGCGGTCGTGAATGAGGCGGCAGACTTTGCCGAAACCTCACCTGAACCTGATCCCGCTGAACTGTACACAGACGTGTTGGTGGAGAGCTATTAATGGCAACCGAACTGAAGATGCCCGCGCTTTCCCCGACTATGGAGGAAGGCACGCTCGCCAAATGGCTGGTCAAGCCGGGGGATGTTGTCCGCTCGGGCGATATTCTTGCCGAGATTGAAACTGATAAAGCCACGATGGAATTTGAAGCTGTCGACGAAGGCACAATTGCTGACATTTTGGTGGCCGCAGGGACGGATAACGTGAAAGTCGGCACGGTTATCGCAACGTTGCTGGGCGAGGGGGAAGCTTCTGCTCCCAAAGCGGCAGCAGCGGCGTCCGCTTCTGCAACAGCTGTGGATGTTGCACCAATAGCCCCTGTTCCGGCGCCCGCGGCCCCAGTGTTGGCGCCAGCTGCCGCCTCTGATTATGCCGGTGAAACCGTCCGCCTGACTGTGCGCGAAGCGCTGCGCGATGCAATGGCTGAGGAAATGCGCAGCGACCCGCGCGTCTTTGTCATGGGTGAAGAAGTCGCCGAATATCAGGGCGCTTATAAGGTGACGCAGGGCTTGCTGGATGAATTCGGCGCCAAGCGCGTCATTGATACGCCTATTACTGAATATGGCTTTGCCGGCATTGGGACGGGTGCGGCCATGGGTGGCTTGCGGCCGATTGTGGAATTTATGACGTTCAATTTTGCCATGCAGGCGATTGACCACATCATCAACTCAGCCGCCAAGACCAATTATATGTCAGGCGGCCAGATGCGGTGCCCAATTGTGTTTCGCGGGCCCAATGGCGCGGCTTCGCGCGTGGGGGCGCAGCATAGCCAAAACTATGCCCCTTGGTACGCGAGCGTGCCGGGGTTGGTGGTGATCGCGCCTTATGATGCAGCTGATGCCAAGGGCCTGATGAAAGCGGCCATCCGCAGTGAAGACCCAGTTGTCTTCTTGGAGAATGAGCTGGTTTATGGCCGCAGCTTTGATGTGCCAGTGGGCGAGCATATCGTTCCGATTGGCAAGGCACGCACCATGCGGCCGGGCAAGGATGTAACAATTGTCAGCTATTCCATCGGCGTGGGTGTGGCGTTGGACGCCGCTGAAACGCTTGCAGCTGAGGGCATTGAAGCAGAAGTTCTTGATCTGCGCACCTTGCGTCCGCTGGACAAAGGGGCCGTGCTGGAAAGCCTGTCACGCACCAATCGTTTGGTGATTGTTGAAGAAGGCTGGCCGCAATGTTCAATTGCGAGCGAGATTATGGCAATCGCGATGGAAGACGGCTTTGACTATTTGGATGCGCCTGTCGCGCGCGTCACCAATGTGGATGTGCCGCTGCCTTATGCCAATAATCTTGAAAAACTGGCATTGGTGACAGCGGCATCCACCGTCGAGGCTGTTCGTAAAGTTTGTTATCGAGGCTAGTCCTTAATTTAGCTGGTCCTGCTTGGGGCTAGGCAGATGGAGTGGTGCAGCGCGCGGCGTTTGCATCACTCTTAATGCCAGATAGGTCGCGATTATCGCGCACAAGGCGAACGGCCTGGGCAGCAAGCTGTTCTTTGCCATACCCCGCAATCTCGACCTCGATGATGGGTTCATAGTCATAATAGACTTCCACAACCATTAGCGCCTCGCGCGGAGGGGCTTTGACCCATTTCCCGCGCATCTGAATGCCACGCGGGTCTTTGGTTGGGGCATTGCTGATATTAGAATGTTCTGAACCAGCAGCAGCTTTGCCCACGCACCGCCGCCAGCGGATGATTTGTCGGCCCGACGCGTCCTGTTCAAGGCTGGATAGGATGATCCGCCCTTTGTCTTCAAGATCAAGCGATTTGCCCTGCAAATTTGCGCCATCCAACACATCGTTAATGTCAGACTCGCGTAAAGGAATTTGACCCAGGGCTGTGCTGTCGCCAGCGCGTGACGCATTGTCAGCCACAAGTTGTGCAATTTCGGATACGGCTCTTTGCGTGGTGATCCGATGCGTCAGTTCAATTCCGGCCCAGCCGAGGAACAGTAATGGCGGCGTAACAAGCAGCAGCTCAACCGACGCGGCGGCCCGATTATTTTGGATGAGCGCGCGGATCATATGCACGTTCGCACTAATATGGGGCGCGTGGACGAATAGGGTTGTATCTTCAGCATCCGCGTGACGGTGTAGTCAGCACGGCGGGCAAGGCCCATGGCCTGCATAAATCCGAATAATCGATTATAGCTGACCGTGACGGTGTAGACGACGACATCATCGGCAGCGCCAAGGCCAGATATGGCGCTGTTGGCGGAATAGTCTCGATCACCATTTAGGTCTTCATAGCTTTCACCCTTGTCGCAACGGCCATTTTCATTCGCATCGACAAACGGCTCTGCCGGGTCACGCGCAGATTCATAGCTGCGGAAACTTTCTATTTTGAAGCGGAGTTGGGCATTGGGTTCAATCTGCCGGACAGCCGCGCTGACGCTTGCATTCAGCGCGCTTTGGGCGGTTTGATCGGCACTGCTTTCCAAGGTGATGTCGCGTGCAGCGTCGCTGACAATGCCGCCCAGCTGCGCCCGTAGATAGGCGTCATACCCAAATTCTAAAAGGCCGCCTGAAATGGCCAAGAAAATGGGCATAATGAGCATAAATTCTAAGGCTGCGGCCCCTTGCTCACAGGCCTTTGCCCGACGCGCCTGCGAAATGACGAATAGCTCCACTGCGCGGATCATTCCACGAGCCTCAGTCGAGCAATATCCAGAGCGATACTGCTAAATGTAGCACTTAATTCACGCGCATTTGCGGCCATGAAGTAATGCGTGTCGCTTGCACAGCTTTTGAGGGAATCCGTCAGTTCGGTCCCAAAGGCAATGGTCCAGATGGTAATGCCCTTGGCCTTTGCCGCCTCGCAGGCGGCGCGAAACCGGGCGTCGACCAATGCATCCTGCTGCGCATTATCAGGCAGCTCATTTGGGTTTGTCCGCCGACGGTCCAGTGCGGATAGGCCATAGGCGTCGTAAACAAAATTATGAGTTTCAATTGCGCCATCAGTCATGAAAATGATGTGGCGAGAAATGGGGCCGCCATCCGGCCCAAGGGCATTGCTCTCTCGGAATAAGCCAGTTGGTGAAATGAGCCGCGCCGCCCAGATCATCCCAATATCAAGGTACGTTGTTCCTTTGGCCTCAAGCGATGTGATGTAGGTCCGCACCTGATCGCGGGACATGGGGCTCAAGCGGGTGGCTTGGCTCGGGCATACAGCTGCGTCGCCATTTTTATATTCATCAGCGCGCGTGGAGTTATGTGTGGTTTCCCAATCATCTACGCTCCAATCTTCCTTGTCTTTGCGCCAGTAAACAAGCTGGGGCAGAAAGGGCCGCCAGCGCGTGTCATCATTATAAGGCACAAGATCAATATCGAGATCATAGGCTTGGTCGGGGATTGGGCTGAAATCATCCGTCGCAACTGTATCGCGCTCTTCAATACAGCCATCCCATGTCACCAGCACGTCAGACTGGGCATCGCCCAATCGGGGAACAAGCAGTGTCCGTTTTGCCTGCGAAACCCCGTCGCCCGCAAGAGAGGCCACATTATAGTCCACAGGACGATAAACCCAGTTATACTCAGTATCTGGCGCAGATTTTAGAATGGTTTCGACCCGCCATTCGCGATAGCTGTTATACTTGGTCACTTTAATGCGGCATTTTCCATCTTTTACTGAGCCGCTATAGTCGGTTCCATTCTTAGTGCGGGTTGCCCGCCGAGAGCGCGGGAGTGCTGTTTCGCTGGGGCTCCAACTGGTATAGCTTGTGTCTGATGTGTCAGTGTCTTTGGGAACATCTGCACATTTGAATGAGGCTCGTTTGCCGCCAATTTCACTTATCGTGGCCTCGACCCGTTCGACTTTTCCATCTTGGTAGGAGATGGTTTTGGATCCGCTGATGAATTTCCAGTCGCCATTGTCCTTATCTGGATCAGCCGGGGCGGTCACTGGCGGCCCTTTTGCAACGCGGCTTTGATAGGTCCAGTTATCGACCAGCCATTCGGGCTTGAGCAGGTAGCCAACATTCACGTTTGACGAAAAGGGCAGGAAGCTAAAGCGGATACGCGCGTCTGTGCCATTTGCAGCGGTGTTGAGAGATCCAGTGAATTCCAGCACTGACTCTTGCATGGCGTCCAGCCGAGACTGGCTGTCGCCGGGGTTGGAAAGCGCCATCGATCCTGTTGTGTCGAGGGCAAAAACAATATCGGTATGGCCAATGCATATTGGCAGCGCAAGTGACTTGGAGGGTGCCTCCACCGCCCGTCACCCCGCGGAGAAGGCCCATGGGTGCAGTGGCTGTCGCTGTGCCGCGCACCGCGCCATTTGAATCCAGCGTCAAATCAAATTTGGTGTTGCTTGCGCCATAGCTTCCATCAGCAAAATTTGCGGCAAAGAAATCTTGCCCAGCGGATTTCGCCTCAGCCGTTAAATTGCCCCGCGTCACGGACTTGCGCGTGGTGAGGACTGCCGCGTCGCACGCCCCTTGCAACTGATCCTTGATCAAGTAAACGCGGCCCATGTCAATGGACCCGTCCACCATCAGCATCAAAGGCACAGCAATGACGACGGCCATAAGGCCAATATTGCCCGACCGATTGCGCCGAAGCCTTGCCAAAAGGCTGCGGGCATTTGGTGCTGGCGCTACAGCTAATTTATGCGTCATGCCTTGGAGCCTTGATAGCGACCATATCGCGCGTGAATTCGGATCAGCAGGGCATGTATCGCGACAGGCGTTGCGGTCTCGCTAATTGCTATGGTTAACTTACGCCCCAGCGCCCCGCTTTCTCGCCTATTATTAGGCTATGCCCCATCTGATGCGCGTAGCCGGCAGGCTTTGTGGTGGCATTGGGATGAGCGTTTGGCTGCCATTTTGCAGGGTGGGCGTGAGCCGGCGATTATGGCCATTCGTCTTGCGTGGTGGCGCGATGTTCTGGTTCAAGGAGATGAGGGCAAGGGCCGCGGCGAACCCTTGGTTGAAGCCTTGCGCACGACGGGCCTGAGCGATTTTGATCGTCAGCATATTGGCCGCTGCGTGGAAGGTTGGGGCCAAATTGCGGGGGCAGAAGCCCTGAGCGCAGAGGAGCTGCAAGCCTATGCGCAAGGCCGCGGGGGCGGGTTGTTTTCGCTTTTGGCAGGGCAATCATCGCCAGCGATAGCCGCAGCAGGCAGCATATGGGCGCTTTGGGACTTGGCAGCGCATCTGTCGGATCCCGAATTGGCAATGGCGTGTTTGGCAGTTGCGCAAGAGCTGTTGCCAGAAGCCCAGCTTGGCAAGTCCGCCGTTGAACGGCCTTTGCGATTGGCCCTTGCGGTTGCTGCTCATGACGTCCGGCAGGAGCGCGTACCGATCCGGGGCTTCGGACCGCGACACTATGTTCGTCTGCTTCTGGCCAGTCTGACGCGCTAATCCGACTAGACACGGCTTGTTAATTGCGGAATATGGCGGGTCTGTACAATGCGTGCGGAGGCTGTATGCGGCGTGTTCTCCTCCTCGGTTTGGCCTCTCTGGCTCTTATTGGCCTTGGCTTTGGTCTGTCTCGATACACGGCGCCAGACGCCACAGCCTCTGCCGCGCAGCCTCAACTTGCCTCGTCTGTGCCAGAAGACGTTCCGTCGCCTCCGCAAGCTGATGAGCGGACAAAAGAAATGCGTCGCTTTGATCGATATGACGGGGATGGGGATGGGCGTATTGCGCGCATGGAGTTTTTAGCCAGTCGGCAAAAGGCGTTTGCCCGCCTCGATCTGGATCATAATGGCAGCCTCTCATTTGCCGAATATGCCGCCAAAGCCACGGATAAATATCTGAAAGCCGATAAAGACAAATCCCAATCACTTGACCGAGCTGAGTTTGCCGCGACGAAGCCGGTTCGAAAGGCGCGGCCGGCGGCAAAATGTAGGCCCGGGGCTCAGCCCGCCAGCGAGGCAGTGGTTGATGCTGCCGAGGGCTGAGGCGGCTCGAGCCCCTGCCATTCGCCAAAGGCCAATCGTGCGCGATCCGTGTAAAGCTGCTTCCGGTCTGCCTTGCGGTTGACACCCGATAAGGGAGGGAAGAGCCCAAAATTGACGTTCATCGGCTGGAAAGTATCTGCATCCGCTCCGCCTGTAATATGGCCGAGAAGAGCACCAAGCGCTGTTTCTGCCGGGGGTAGGCTGGGAGCTGAACCGCGCAGCTCCTCTATCCAGAACCGCGCTGCCAGCAGGCCAATGGCGGCGCTTTCAATATAGCCCTCACACCCCGTAATTTGGCCCGCAAAGCGAATATTGGGGCGCGATTTCAAGCGGAGCGATTGATCCAACAATTTGGGCGATTTGATAAAGGTATTGCGGTGCAGTCCACCTAGCCGCGCAAATTGTGCATTCTCTAACCCCGGGATCATGCGGAAGATGCGCACCTGTTCGGCATGTTTCAGCTTGGTTTGAAAGCCAACCATGTTCCACAAAGTGCCAAGCGCATTATCTTGCCGCAATTGAACAACCGCATAGGGCCAGCGGCCAGTTTTGGGATTATCAAGGCCTACAGGCTTCATCGGGCCATGGCGCAGCGTATCGACGCCGCGTTCGGCCATGACTTCAATGGGCATACAGCCATCAAAATAGGGCGTATTGGCTTCCCATTCTTTGAATTCAGTCTTTTCGCCCGAAATAAGCGCCGCGTGGAAGGCCAGATATTGGTCCTTATCCATCGGGCAGTTGATGTAATCCTTGGTATCGCCCTTATCCCAGCGGGAAGCCATCCAAGCGACATCCATGTCGATTGTCTCATGATGAACGATAGGGGCGAGCGCATCAAAAAAGGCGAGTGCCTCTTCACCTGTTTCAGCGGCAATCGCTTCGGCAAGCGCACTGCCAGTCAGCGGGCCTGTGGCGATAATTGCCGGGCCTTGGGGCAAGGCGTCAACGCGCTCGCGGACCAGCGTGATATTGGGGTGCTGCGCAATGCTGGCTGTGACTGCAGCCGTATAGCCATCCCGATCCACTGCCAGCGCTGAGCCAGCGGGCACGCGGTGCGCATCGGCGCATGTGAGGATCAGGGAATTGAGCCGGCGCAGTTCCTGATGAATCAGCCCCACAGCATTGCGGTCGGCATCGTCAGAGCGAAAACTGTTGGAACAGACGAGCTCTGCCAAATCTTCAGTTTGATGCGCCGCCGTGCCTTCGCCCGAGCCGCGCATTTCAGATAGCCGCACTTTGATGCCGGCTTCTGCCAATTGCCAAGCTGCTTCTGACCCGGCGAGCCCGCCGCCAATAATGTGTATCTGGTGATCCATGCCGCTGCCTTTAGGCAATAAGGCGCGGCAAGGCGAGAGGGCTTAGCCCGGCGGGTGCGCGTGCCCTGCTAAAAGCGCCTCAATATCCGGCGTCGGCCGATCAATCATGTCCTTCGAGATTTCGCAGATAATTTTTTCCGCCACAGTCTTGTGCCAATGGGCACGCAAGACGGCCATTGTCTTGGGCGGTGCAATCACCACCAGCGAGGTGATGTCGCCGGCATGCGCGTGTGCGTTCACTTGCTCGGCAATATCTTGTGCCAGCCGATCTTCGTTCTGCTGGTGGAAATCTGTTTCCTCCATCGCCGGCCGTGCATGACCCCATCGTTGCGTTTGTGTGCCGGGGGCGTCGCTGTGCAGCTCATGATTCTTTAAATTTGGCTGCTCGCCTTGGGTTTGGAGGCGCAGATCAAGCCTGTGCGCATCCCCATGATTGCGAAAGATAAGGTATTTGCGGCCATCGGCGACAAGAACTGAGCTATTGTGCGGTAAGTGCATATCCGCAGAACCTATGGGATGCCCGCTTGTTCCGCTGGACAGATGAGAGCCTGCCGTGCAGTCTTTTTGTGGAGGAGAGGGTGTATGAATGCAGATGTCTGGCCGAAACGCGTCTTTCGGGCGGCGCTCATTGCGGGAATAAGCTATGTTTTAGCAGTTGCGGGCCAATGGCAAGGGCCTGCTATCATTGCCTGGAAGGGATTAGGCGTTGGCCTCTTGGCGCTTTATGCGGCCTTGTGCGCAACTGAGCGAAATGGCCAACAAATTGCTTGGGTCATGGCCTTTGGGGCGATGGGCGATATTGTCCTTGATATTCACTTTACCGCCGGTGCCACGCTTTTTGCGATAGGCCATATCATCGCCATTAATCTGTATTGGCGACAGCGCCGCCGCAATTTGGGCTTGGGCCAGTTTGGCTTGGCCGCTTCAATCATTCTGGGCGCGCCACTTATTGCTTGGGTATTGACCACACGAACAGATGTTCTGGGCTATACAGTGGTGCTGGCGATTATGGCCGCAACGGCGGTCCTCAGTCGATTTCCGCTGTCGCGCACAGGGCTTGGGGCAATGCTGTTCGTCGCATCTGATTTGTTGATCTTTGCGCGCATGGGGCCGCTTGCTGGGTCCCTGATGGCAAGCTTGCTGGTGTGGGCGCTTTACTTTGGCGGACAGGCCCTGATTGTCTCAGGCGTGGTCGGTGGCTTGCGGCAAGACCAAAAGGGCGCTGCTGCTTAACGCGTTTCGCTGTTGAGAACTGCAGATAGAGGCAAGGGCCCGTAAAGATGCGGAAATAAGGCCCCGCCGCGCGAAGCCTCCCACCGAAGGGACGGCTGAAGAGGCGCAAGATCAATCTCTGCGATCACAATCCCGGCCTGTCCGGCAAAATATTTATCAAATGTGGCTTGAAGCTGGTCGGCTGTGGACATGTGAATATAGCCATCTTCAAGGTCAATGGGGGCGCCATGAAACACGCCATCGGCGACAAACGCGGCCCATTGATCGGCCGTTAAGATTTTAAACGCGCGGTCGGGATGCTGGCTCATGGCAGAATGACGGCACGACCAATAATCTGGCGTTTGTCCATGGCGTCCAATGCTTTGCCCGTATCTTCTAGCGCAAAACGATGCGAGATATGCGGACGCATCACGCCCTGAGCCACCAAATCTCGCAATGCCTTGCCAGTTCGGGCCGCCAATGCGGGGTCGCGTCGGGTCGCTTCGCCCGCACGCAGGCCCATGATGCTATAGCCTTTAATGAGGGCGTGATTGGCAGGAAAGCTGGGGATGTCGCCACTCGCAAATCCCACAATCAAATAGCGTCCGCCCCATCCTAAGGTGCGCGTGGCGGTCAGCGCTAGGGGGCCGCCGACGGGATCATAAACCACATCGACACCCTTGCCACCGGTTGCAGCCTTGATCGCCTCAATCAAATCTGGCTGGTCATTGAGGAAAGTTGCATCTGCACCTGCCGCACGGATGGCCGCTGCTTTTTCAGCCGTGGATGCCAAGCCAATGACATAAGCGCCTTTATGCTTGCCCAGCTGGACCGCTGCCATGCCAACGCCCCCGCCGGCCCCCAACACCAATAGCGTTTCACCGGGCTGAACATTGGCCTTATCATTCAGCCCATGCCAAGCGGTGGTGGCCGACACAAACCAAGTTGCCCCTTCGGCATAATCAAAACAGTCGGGCAGGGGGATCAGGGCTGCCTCTTGTGCCACGGCTTGTTCGGCAAAGCCCCCTAAGCGCACGGGCGCAATAACATGATCACCCGGCTGCACTTTTGTAACAGCCGATCCAATCTCGAGCACATCACCGGCAGTTTCCATGCCCGGCACAAAGGGCGGATCTGGGCGGAATTGATAACCGCCACGTGTCATCAGCAAATCAGGAAAATTTAGCCCCGCCGCCCGGACGCGGACACGTACTTCATGGGCCCCAAGCGGGGCGGGGCTTTGATCTTGGATGTCAATGCAGTCCGGGCCGCCGAGGCTGGTGCACACAGCGGCCCGGTACATCATGGTCACACGCGTTCGATGATGATTGCTGGGGCCATGCCGCCTGCTGCGCACATGGTGACAAGGCCACGCTTCAAGTTGCGGCGCTCAAGTTCATCAAGAACTGTGCCGATCAGAATGGAGCCGGTCGCCCCAATGGGGTGGCCCAATGCGCAAGCGCCGCCATTCACATTCACCTTGCTGCGATCAAGGTTCAGATCACGCATGAACTTTTCTGCCACCACGGCAAAGGCTTCGTTGATTTCCCACAGATCAATATCATCAACGGTCAGCCCAGCACGGGCCAGAACCTTCTTTGCAGCCGGCACGGGAGCGTTGAGCATCAGCGTTGGGCAATCGCCTTCATTGGCAAAGGCAACAACGCGTGCGCGGGGCTTCAGGCCATTCTTATGGGCATAGTCCTTAGAGGCGAGCAGAACGGCCGCTGCGCCATCCACCACGCCCGAGCTATTGCCTGCGTGGTGCACGCCAGACCAGTTGAGGCCCGGATATTTCATCTGGATAAGCTTGCGGAAAGATATGCCGCCGCCCAGATCAAAATCAGCCATGCCATCAAAGGATGCCTTTAATTGTGACAGGCCTTCCAGCGTGGTTTCCGGGCGCGGAAATTCTTCATGGTCGAGCGCAACTGTCCCGTCTTCGTTGTAAACAGTCACCAGAGACTTATCGAAAGCGCCTTCTGCCAGGGCCTTTTTCGCCTTCATCTGGCTGTCATAGCCCAGCTGGTCCACGACTTCGCGGGTAATGCCTTCCATGGCGGCAATGGCGTCTCCACACACGCCTTGGTGCGATTGCGGGTGGACCTTCATGAGGCGCATATTGCCTGATCCCATACCAAGCGGCTTGATGCCTGCATTGGCTTCTTCCGCACCCACGGTCTGCGTATAGCTCATCATTTCGGTGCCGCCGGCGACAACCAAGTCTTCCATGCCCGACATGATGGTGGCTGCTGCCAGATTAACCGAAGTAATACCGCCGCCGCAGAAGCGGTCCAGCGTCATGCCGGAGGCGCGAATGTCATAACCGGCATCAAGCGCTGCCATGCGGCCCAGATCGCCGCCTTGCTTACCCTTTTGGGTGGAGGTGGACCAAATAACGTCCTGAACATCTTCGGTCTTCAGGTTGTTGCGGTCCTTAATGGCCTTCAGCACTGTGGCCGCCAGATGCTGCGGATGCATATGGGAGAGGGCACCTTTGCCCGGCTTGCCAATGCCGCGCGGGGTGCGACAAGCGTCGATGATATAAGCGTCTGCCATGTGTCTCTCCTGAAAATGCAATGAAATGAGTCGAACTTTACCTTTACGTAAACCGACAGACGTTGCAAGTATGCGGAACGCGCGGTGGGGAATTTCATCTCAGCTCAGGGGTGCCGCCCAAAATTGCGCCCTTTTGCTGCTATTGTGAGGCTCAAAGCAACAAGCTAGCACTGTCGCAAATTGATTTTTTGGAGAGTAATGATGACTGACTTGCCGACATCTAATGTGCAAATGCTGACCTTGGTAACACCAGAGGGCAAGCTGCAACTAT
>JBEEOY010000124.1:0-58288 GCA_041191345.1 Pseudomonadota bacterium | reverse complement strand
GCGCGCGCGGTGGATTGCAGACAATCCGCTCAGCCATTGCAAGCGCAGCATCCATCAGCTGATCATCCTCGACCACTTGGCTCACCAGGCCCAGTTCTTTGGCAGTATCGGCATCAAAGCGATCCCCGGTGAAGAACAGCTCAGCCGCCTTGGCATAGCCCAGCACTTGTTGCAGCGCCCAAGCACCGCCATCTCCGGGAACAATGCCAACCTTGATAAAGCTGCACGCAAACAGCGCGCTTTTGGCCGCAATGCGAATGTCGCACAGGCAGGCAAGGTCTGCCCCCAAGCCGACGGCATGGCCATTGACTGCAGCAATGGCGGGGATTTCAACATCCAGCAGTGCGCGGGCAACCCGCTGCACGCCGCGGCGATAATTGGCGCGCGTGGAATCAGGCTGATCGAGCACACCAATGCCCTCGCGATTCTGCATCGATTTTAAATTGCCGCCCGCGCTAAAGGCTTTGCCGCTGCCCGTGAGGATCAAGCAGCTAACACTGCGATCATCTTGCAGTGCCTGCAGCGTTGAGCAGATGTCTTCGCAATCCTCATGCGTGCCAATGGCGTTCATTGACTCCGGCTTGTTCATCCGAAGGATGGCAATGCGGCCCTTGCGCTCGACTGTTAGAAAATCACCCATGCTGCTTGTCTCCCAAAATCTTTGCCCTGCTATTGCACGGCGCACGCAGCGAGGGAAGCCGGTCCCTAGGCGCGCAGACCAGCCATTTGTTCCAGAACTGGCTCGGCCCATTCCGGCCGGCAGACCAGCAGATCGGGCAGATATGTATCGGCATTATTGTACCGCAATGGCGTGCCATCGGCGCGGCTGACATGCAGTCCTGCGGCCAGCGCGACGGCGGCAGGCGCGCAATTATCCCACTCATATTGGCCGCCCGTATGGAGGTAGATATCAGCCTCCCCGCGGACCACAGCCATGGTTTTGGCACCGGCAGATCCCATAGGCAGCAGCTCTGCCCCCAAGGCTTTAGCCACTGCCACGGCTTCTGCGGCAGGCCGGGTGCGGCTGATGAGCATCCGGGGCGGCATGTTGGCAGGGGCTAGGGTCGGGGGCGCGGCCGTGGATAAACACACGCCAAGGCTGGGCAGGGCCACAGCACCCACAACTGGCAAGCCTTCTTCTGCAAGGGCAACATGCACGGCCCAATCACTGCGGGCCTCGCTAAATTCTCGCGTGCCATCAAGCGGGTCGATAATCCAAACACGCTTGGCGGACAGACGGGCCAAGTTATCGCGCTCTTCCTCAGACAATAAGGCATCATTGGGACGCGCCCTGCGCAACGCTGCGACCAGCAAGTCATTGGCCGCTGCGTCTCCGGCATCGCCCAATGCTTTGCCTATAAGGCCGCTGTCATATTGGAGGCGCAGCAACAGTGCACCAGCCTCTTGCGCCAACCGTGCGGCGAGCTGTGCGTCGCTTTCAACCTGTGTCACTTCACCCGCCTGTTCAAATCCATGATGGTGCCTTCTTGGCGCACAAGCGCGCTGTGACAAGCAGGATTTTCATCCGACCCTTTTCTTTGCCAAAAGCCGGTCTGGTCTGCGCAATTCAAGCGCCTCTCTGGTCCCATGTTTGTTAACCCACGGCGAGTTAACTTTTACCACCGATATGAATTCGTTAACCATAAGTGGTGACCACGATTTTACGCCTAATCGCGATAACGCTCTGTGTTGCCGGTGCAGGTTTTGAAGCTGTTTCAACATGTTCGCCGGGCATCGCGATTAAGGAACATGCTATGGCTACCTTCCAGGTCAGTAACCAAACTCAACTCGATGCAGCGATTTTAAAGGTTAAGGGCGGCGATATTGTTGTCCTGGCTGCGGGCAATTATTCATCTTTGGGCCTTGTGAATAAGCCCTTTACCTCCGCTGTCACCTTCACCTCGGCCAGTGCCGCAACGCCCGCCAATATTGCCTATGCGAAAGCGATTAACAGCAGCAACGTCGTCTTCCAGAATGTGAATATTGGCCGCGCGGTTACGCCCGGTGTCGACACCGAATGGTCGAACATGGCGCAAGTCGAAAATTCAACCAATGTGACGTTCAACAATGTGAAATTCTATACCACTGGCGCAGATGACAAATATCTTGGTCGTGGGCTGTTTGTGCGCGGTGGATCAAATGTGACGGTTAAGAATTCTGATTTTTCGCATCTCGCAGTCGGCATGGCGACAATGTCGATGTCGAATATCACGATCGTGTCGAACAAATTTCATGACATCCGCATTGATGGCGCTGAATTCACAGCGATAACGGGCGGTCTGGTTGATAGTAACAGCTTTCGCGATTTCCGATCGAGCCCAACAGCGCATCCTGATGCGATCCAGATTTGGACCTCGGGCACCAATAAGCCAACAACTGATCTGACGATCAGCAACAACATCATTCTCCCCGGCACGGGCGGTGGCGGCCAAGGCATTTTCATTCAGGACGAAGTTGGTACCGCTCCGCATCAACGTATTACCATCCGGAACAATTTGCTGCTCGACGCAGGCAATTATTACAATGGCATAACTGTCCGCGGGGGCAGGGATATTCGAGTGGAGAACAACACTTCAATTTCCCCGACCGGCGACACGAAGAATTTTTGGATCCGGCTCGACAATGTGGTGGGGGCTGTTGTGAAGGGAAATTTGGCGGACCAGTTGATCCAGAGCAAAAGCAGCAACTTGCAGCTGAGCGGCAATGTTTTCTTGAATGAACAGAAAAGTTTCGCCACCAAAATTGCCGGCATTAACTTGGGCGCCAATGCCACGGTGTCGAGCTTGATTGTGCCCGGCGTAGGCTATCAACTGCCCAGTACGACAACATCCACAACGACCACGACAACGACCAAAATAGCCGCAGCCCCTGAGCCCACACTGACCAGCACAACCACCAGCTTTGCTGCGCCAACGCTGAGCGATACATTAACGCCAATTAGCACCAGCACATCGACCACAACAGCAAGCAGCAGCGAGATTCTAACCTCTCCCCAGCCCGCTGGGTCGCTGAGCCTGAGCTACACCGAACCTGTCAGCGTCGCGACACTGCTGGTCGCACAGAACCGACGTGAGAAGGGAAGTTTCGACCTTTAAGGCGCGAGGATCAGGGTGCTGACAGGCCATGGCCCGCTTGATTTTGATCAAGCGGGTCTTTTTTGCGGTTCGCCCGAGGCGGGCGGACGCGGCTTAAGGCGAAGGCAGGGGGATTCCACCCATGTCCATGAGGCCCAAGCGATCAGCAATGTGACAGGCAAGGCCAAGGCAATGTTTGCCAAGACGGGCCATCCCAAAGTGAGCGATACGGGTATAAAAAGCTGCTGGAGCGGATAGGCGTAGATATAGGCCCCATAGGATAAATCTGCCCCAGCTGTGAGGCGGCGAAAGCCCGGCCAAGCATGAAACGCCAGCACCATCAGGCCATAGCTGCCAAACAGCGCGAGCGCTTCGTTAAACCAATGTGACCAGATGGCTGCAACGCATAGCGCAAGGGCAACCCATCCCGCTCGGCTACTCAGCGGAATTTTGTCGCGCCATAAATAAAGGATCATTCCTGCCCCATAAAAGCGGAACAGCCAGAGCAGATAGGCGATATGATATTGCACCCCGCTGTGCTCGCTTGGGTGCCCCAGCCATCGGGTTGCCCCAAGCGCGACGACCCAAGCTGCCAGAATGAGCACGCGTCGCCCCGCCCCCAAGGACAGCATGACTGTGCCTGCGATGTAACAAGCCACCTCATATTTCAGCGTCCATAAGCTGCCATTAACTGCATTGGGCAACGGATGGTTGGGGAACATCCCCGCCATGCCATGGCTGCCGGGGAGGAAGACCGCATTTCCCAAAAAGCCCAGCGTCTCTTGGCTGGTGACGTACAGCTTAAGCGGCACGTGCGTGAGCAGTGGCCCCAAGAGGAAGAGAGTTAAGCCAAGACAAACCCAAAGCCCGGGAAAGAGACGCAAGGCCCGGTTGATCGCAAAGATGCGGATGTCGCGGCTGCGATCAAAACTCATTGAAATCAGAACCCCGCTGACACTGAAGAAAATGCCAACTGCCGTAAGACCAATGGTCGATTGGCCGTTGCTGGCTCTGGAGAGCGGCTCGGCGGCATCACTGCCATAGGAGAGTGCAAAGCCATGCGAGACAATGACGGCGCAGGCCGCCAGCAGCCGTATGCTGTCAAAGCCATTGGTGCGCGCGCACGGGCCTGTGAGATGGCTGCCGAGCGTTTCAGTCAATGTGCGGGCACAGTCATGGCGTTGAACACCCTTTGGGCGGCGAGAAACTGCACCAGCACGCGCAGCGAAAGAGTGAGGCTGGTCGCCATCGCGGCACCAGTTGCCCCAAATTGCGGAATAAGGTGCAGCATCAGCCCTGCGGCCAGCGGAAAGGCCAGCACTGCCGTCCACGCGGTGATGTCCGCACGGCCCGTCATTGAGAGAAAGGAGCCTGCTGGCCCCAAGGCGGCCACCAAACAAATCCCAATAAGGATGATCCGAAAGGCAGTTTCTGCGCGGGCAAATTCTGGCCCGAAAAGGCTAAGCAACGGATGTGCCAATAGGCCCAACCCCAACCCCATGCTCACTGCCAACAGGGCAGAGGTGCGCAGTGAGGCCCAATATTCTTGCCGCAGGCCTTGGGTGTTTCCCAATCTGTGCAAGCCGGCAAAGCGGCTATCGCACACGGCCTGCACGGATGCCCCGAGAAAGGACAGCGGCATGGCCAGCCGCACGGCCACACCAAATATGCCAACATCAGCTGACGCCCCCAAAAAGCCGAGAAGCAAAATGCCCAGCGAGTCATTGGCAAGCGAGGCGACGCTGACGACCCAAAAGGGAAGGGCAGAGTGAAACAGGCTATGGCTGGGGACCGTTTTATGTGGCCGGTGGCGCAGCAATTTTATGAGGGCAATGGCCAGCAGCGCCAGCGCCGCCATCTGGCCGAGGATAAATGCCTGCACCGCGCCCAGATAGCCCTGTGACTGAAAGACCAGCAGGAAAAGCAGGGTCGCAACCAAGGGGAGGATGAGAGACCCAAAAATATTGGCAAGCGTCTGCAATCCTAAGCCGCGCAAGCTGGAGGTTAGCGATAGGACGATACAGCCGGGGATCATGGCGCTGGCCATCCAGTGCAAAGCCGTTTCGGCCCCCTCATGGCCCTCTAGGGCCTGTGCAATCTGCCCAGCAAAGGCAAATGCCGTGACAGAGGCTGCCAATCCCAGCGCCCCGCACAGCAAGGCGGATCGCCACGCCAGCTGCCGGATGCTGCCCCACGCCCCCTGTGCCCGCGCAGCTGCCACTTCGCGGACTGTGGATGTCTGCAGGCCCAGTGGCGCGCCACATTCTGCAACGCGGTAAATGGACAGCGCAAAATAATAGAGGCCCAGCGCCTCAGCCCCCAAGCTGCGGCTGAGGATGATGGACTGAATGAACTGAACCCCGGCAGCGGCCCCCTTGCTCAAAAACGTGCCCATCACGCGCACAAGGCCGGGCGAGAGGTGTTGAAAGATCCGCTTCATCGTAGCGCCCGACGGACAGCCGCGGATGCCGGACGTTCCACGAGCCAATAGAAAATCAGGCTCGCAAAAAGAGAGGCGATGACTGCGCACAGCACCAGCACGATGTCGGGAAAATGATGCTTGAGCCCAAATTGCCCCCAGACCAACCGAACAATGCCCAAGCTGAGGAAATGGATGAGATAAATGGAATAGGACGCATCGCCCAGCAGCTTCCATATGGGCGAATGCCAGACGCGTCCCGCGCCATCAAAGCACAAGGCGCCAGCAACGAGGATCAGCCCGGGCAGCCCCCAATACAGCGCCCGCATGGCATCCATCCGGGCAATGGGGACAGCCCAATTCACCCAGCCCAATAGGGTAGTGCCCATGACGACCAAGGCAAAGCCCCAGATGGCTGATTGCAACCAGCCTGCCCGATAGGCTTTCCAAAGCGCCATGCCGCCCACAAATTCTAGGGTGATGGGGTGCGTGTAAAATTGGGCAATCAGATTGTCAGGACGCACCCATGCGCCAACGGCCCAGCTGAGGGCAAAGATAAGGCCCACCAACAGCCAGGGCCGCGCGGGCAGCAGCGCAATGGCCAGCGCAAAAAGCGCATAAAAGTAGAATTCATAATTCAGTGTCCAGCCAATCAGAAAGACAGGCATGGCCGCATTCAGCCCTGGATTTGGCCACGCAATAAATGCCATGGATGCAAGGAAAAGCGGCAGCGTGACTGTGGAGGATCGAAACAGACTGGGCAGCAGCAAAATCGCCACGCTCGTCGCCAGTGTAACAATCCAATAAGCTGGCCCCACACGCGCCAGCCGCCGCTTGAAAAACTGCCAGCCGCTGGTCGGTTGCGTGGCAGAGATATGGCACATGATGAAGCCACTAATGACAAAGAAAATGTCAACGCCGGCCCCGCCAATCGGAAACTCACGAAAGCCATCGCCTCGACCATGAAGAGGCACAATTTGGACGGCATGGCCAATCACCACGAGAATGGCGGCAATCGCCCGCAGATATTGCAGGGACCAAAGCTGTTCGTGGTCACCTTTTGCCAAAGCTTGCCTCATTGCTCCCCGAAAGGGGTCATCCCTGTGTGGTCTGCCCCTGTCTCTCTCTTCCGCAGCGCGCGTGCTGCGGCAAATTAACAATTCTTCAGATGACTTTGCGGCGCGGCTGGTGCTGGAAGGCGGCACAGCTCATCCCGCTGTCAAGGAGGCTTTGGTTCAGATGAACAAGGCGACACATGCCGTGCGGCAGCGGCTTGCGCTGGCGCTTGTTGCGGGCCAGCAAGAGGCGCTGTTTCCATTTCGCCAACAGCCGGGCCGCGGGCTGGCGGCGCTGCGCCATGGCGGATTTTATCTGGCGGCTCTTCTTCTTGGTAGTTTCTATGGCTTTTGGGGAACGGTGCTGCCGCCTGCCTATATTGTTATTCTGGTGGTGCCTGCGCTGCTGCTTATTGGCGTGCTGCTGTGGATCTTGCCAGATGAGCGTCCGGCTTCGAGCCGCACGTCATGGCTGTTGTTCATGGCGTTCACAGCAGTCACCTTTTTATGGCCAAATTATCTGGGGCTGAGCCTGCCGGGCGCGCCTGTCCTCTCGCTACGTCGTGTGGTGGGGCTGGCGCTCATGCTTGCATTTCTGACGCGGTTGGCCAGCGCACGGCGTGCGCGCGAACGTCTGCTCGAAATGCTCTCCGGCTTTCCGCTGCTGTGGAAACTGCTGGTCGCCTTCGCCTTGGTGCAGATGATATCCATCCTGTTCGCAGACAGCTGGTATCTGGCTTATCGCTTTTGGTTCAATGCGCTTTATGCCTGGATTGCCTTATTTTTTGTCGCGGTTTTTGTGTTCGCACAACCGGGGCGCATTGAAAAATGGGCGCAGCTGATTGCAGGCTGTGCAATCTTCGTCGCCGTCATTGCGATAGCCGAGCAATTCACCAAGCATGTCTTATGGGTAGACCATATCCCCGCATTTCTGCGTGTTGAAAATGACGATGTCACGCGCATCCTGACGCCCACATTCCGCGGCGCGCAATATCGATCCCAAGCCATTTTTGGGGTTTCATTGACGCTGGCAGAATTTTTGGCGCTTGCAGCCCCGCTGGCCATCCATTTGCTCGTGATTGCCAAAACCGCGCGCGACCGTGTGTTGCTGGCAGCGGGCCTTGCCGCTCTGATCTTTGGGATTGCTTTCACACAGGCACGGCTGGGCTTTATTGGCCTGTTGACGGGCGGGCTTCTGTATCTTTTGCTCCACGGCCTTATTCGGCTGCGCACCAACCGATCCGATCTCATTGGTCCGGCGATCAGCTATGGCTATGCCGCTGGTATTATCGCGCTTTATGGGCTGATTATGTCGGTGGATGCGCTGCGCGTGCGCATTTTTGGCAGTGGGACTGCGCAATCCAGCAATGACGCGCGCGGCATTCAATTTGAAATGGCCCCGCCGGTTATCTTCCAGAGCCCGCTTTTTGGCCATGGCCCAGGGCGTGGGGCCGAGGCGCTGGGCTTTGTGACGCCGGGCGGGCTGGTGACCATTGATACCTATATTTTGTCCATCGTGCTCGATTATGGCGTGATTGGCTTTGTGCTTTTTTACGGCATGTTGGCAGCCGCTCTCATCACCTCTGCCCGTCTCGCTTTGGCATGGCGCCCCACATCCGGCTCGGCCAATCGGGAGGCCAGTTTCATTTTGCCGCTTTGTGCCATGCTGGCGGCGTTTTTGATGATCAAAACAGTTCTGAGCCAAGAAGAAAATCATGCCATCTTGTTCATGATGTATGGCGCCATCATGGTCCTGACCTATCGTGCCCGCGGCCCCCAAGGGCGTCGGCCCGCTCATGCGCCATCGGGCCTGTCCGAAAATTAATCCTCCGTTCGCATTACAGGCAGGTGCTGCCTCTTAAAGCAGAGGCACGTTTCGAACCAAGGAGCAGGCATGAAGGGACTTATTCTGGCCGGGGGCAGTGGCTCGCGGCTTTATCCCGCCACGCTGGGCGTCTCGAAGCAAATCCTGCCTGTCTATGACAAGCCGATGATTTATTATCCGCTCAGCGTTTTGATGCTGTCGGGCATTCGCGAGATTTTGCTCATTTCAACGCCGCGCGATTTGCCTATGTTTCGCGCGCTTTTGGGGGATGGAACCCAATTTGGGCTCACACTTGAGTATGCCGAACAACCCGCGCCAGATGGGTTGGCCCAAGCTTTTTTGATTGGCGCAGATTTTATTGATGGAAGCCAAAGCTGTCTTATTCTGGGGGATAATATTTTCCACGGCGCTGGGCTGCAGGCCATGTGTCAGCGCGCAGCGCAATTGGAAAAAGGGGCCAGAGTTTTTGCCTATCATGTTGATGACCCCGAACGTTATGGCGTGGTTGAATTTGATGCAGGCAGTTTCCGCGCGCGCTCAATTGAGGAAAAGCCAGCCCAGCCCAAATCGCATTGGGCCGTAACGGGGCTGTATTATTATGATAGCGATGTGGTGGAGATTGCCGCCAAGCTTACACCGTCGCCGCGCGGTGAGTTGGAAATTACAGATGTGAACCGCGCTTATTTGGCGCGGGGCGATTTAAGCGTTGAGCCAATGGGCCGGGGCTTTGCCTGGCTTGATACAGGCACGCATGACAGCCTGCATGATGCGGCCTCCTTTGTGCGGACCTTAGAGCAACGCCAAGGCATCAAAATCATGTGCCCAGAAGAAATTGCCTTTGCCAATGGGTGGATTGATGCAGCCAGCCTCAGGGCACGCGCCAGCCAAATGGGGCAGACGGGTTATGCGCGCTACCTTGCAGCTATGGCTGATGGCCAATGATCCCCGTTATTCGCCCGCTTGCTGTGCCAGATGTTCTGGAAATCATTCCGCCGCGATATTCAGATGCGCGGGGTTTCTTTCAAGAAAGCTGGAGCCGAACAGCCTTTGCAGACCAAGGGCTGATGCTTGATTTTGTGCAAGACAATCATTCTTGCACGGCGGATGCGGGCATTATTCGCGGCCTTCATTATCAAGCCCCGCCCATGGCGCAGGATAAGCTTGTGCGCGTGACGCATGGCAGGGTGTTTGATGTTGCCGTAGATTTGCGGCCGGCATCGGCCACCTATCGCCAATGGGTTGGGCTGGTCTTGGATGCTGCACTTGGCAATCAAATTCTTGTGCCCAAAGGCTTTGCGCATGGCTTTCAAACGCTCGAGCCAGACTGTGAGGTGCTGTATAAAGTGACTGCAGATTTCGCCCCGCAGCACGATCGCGCCATTCGCTGGGACGATCCTGAAATCGCAATCTCCTGGCCTTTGCCCGTGGCGCCTGAGCGCCTGTCAGACAAAGATCGCTTAGCACCATGGTTGTGCACGCAAGTAACGGGGTTTTGATATGGACCAGCCGTCTAACGTGATGGTGACCGGCGGGGCCGGCTTTATTGGGAGCGCAGTATGCCGGCATCTCATTGGGCTGGGCCAGACCCGTGTCATCAATGTCGATAAGCTGACCTATGCAGGCTGTTTGGCATCGCTCGACAGCATTGCGGATGCGCCCAAATATAGCTTTTATCAGGCGGATATTTGCGACACGGCGGCGATGGCGCAGATCATGGCGGACGAACAGGTTGACGCCATTCTCCATTTGGCAGCCGAAAGCCATGTTGATCGCTCGCTTGATGGGCCGAACCTATTTGTTGAGACCAATATTGTCGGCACTGTCTCTCTGTTGCAGGCTGCGTTGCGCCATTGGCGCGGATTGCCGCAGGCCAAGCAGGCGGCTTTTCGCTTCCACCATGTTTCAACTGACGAGGTGTTTGGCGATTTGCCTTTTGATGACAGCCTATTTTCAGAAGAAAGCCCGTATAAGCCCTCGTCTCCCTATTCCGCGTCCAAGGCCGCATCTGACCATTTTGTCCGGGCATGGCACCACAGCTATGGTCTGCCCATTCTCCTTTCCAACTGCTCAAACAATTATGGGCCCTATCATTTCCCGGAAAAGCTGATCCCGCTTATCATTCTGAACGCGCTCGAGGAAAAGCCACTGCCAGTCTATGGCCGGGGAGATAATGTGCGGGACTGGCTGTTTGTTGAAGATCACGCCGCCGCCCTCATCACCATTTTGACGCGCGGACGCGTGGGGGAAAGCTATAATGTGGGTGGCGAGGCTGAGCGGACCAACGTGCAGGTCGTTGAACAAATTTGTGACATTTTAGATGCCCGCACGGCCCCCAGAACCGTTGCCCGTCGGCGTGATCTGATCCGCTTTGTTGCGGACCGCCCCGGCCATGATCGCCGCTACGCCATTGATTGTACAAAGCTGAAGCAAGAGCTTGGCTGGACGCAACAAGTGGATTTTGACACCGGCCTTGCCCGCACAGTTGATTGGTATCTTGCCAATCGCGCCTGGTGGGCGCCGCTGCGCGCCCGCCGATATGCAGGCGAACGATTAGGGGTGGCCGCCTGATGCGGGCGCTGGTTGTGGGGCGGACTGGGCAAGTTGCCCAAGCTTTGTCAGCTTCTGCCCGCGCCATTGAAAATATTGATGTATGTTTGCTGGGCCGGCCAGAACTGGACCTCGCCTTGCGCTATGATCTGCTTGGGCAAATTCACGCAACTCGGCCAGATATTGTGATTAATGCGGCTGCCTATACCGCAGTTGATGCGGCAGAGGAAAATGTGGCCCAAGCCTTTGCAGTCAATTGCGAGGGAGCTGCGGCCCTGGCCCGCGCGACCGCAGAATTGGGTCTCCCGTTTCTGCATCTCTCAACGGATTTTGTATTTTCTGGCGATAAATCGAGCCCTTATTCCGAGAACGATCGTCCAGCCCCTCGCAATGTCTATGGCCAATCCAAATGGGCAGGCGAGCAGGCCGTGCATATGGCCAATCCAAAGGCCGTTATTGTCCGCTTAAGCTGGGTCTATTCGCGTTATGGCCACAATTTTGCAAAAACCATGCTGCGGCTCGCAAAGGCACGCCCTGAAATTGGGGTGGTTGCCGATCAGCGGGGTCGGCCAACTGCCGCAGAGGACATTGCTCCAGCTTTATGGCGCATGGCAGGCACGATCATTAAGCAGCCACCCAAGCACACCCTATATCATCTTGCCTCGGCAGGAGAGGCGAGCTGGGCCGAATTTGCCACCGAAATCATGACGGCTGCCCGTGCGGCTGGATGGCCTGCAGCTAAGATCCGTCCAATCCCGAGTTCGCAATATCCCGCACTTGCCCAGCGCCCAGCTTATTCCGTGCTAGACTGCGCACGTGTGGCCGCGGATTTTGGTATTTCGCTGCCGGATTGGCGCCAAGGCTGTCGACGCCTTGTTGGCGCGCTGATTGCCTCGGATAAGGCACGGTTGCGCGCATGATGCTGCACACCGCGCTTGGGTGATGGTGTTTGTCGAGATTGGGGCTTTTCCAAAGGGTCATGTTGGCGCATGGTATGTGCCATGACAAAACAGGCCACTCGCTATTCCGCCACCGCCATGCTGTTGCATTGGGGTATCGCTTTGCTGCTCCTCTTCAATTTTGGGTTAGGGGAACGCTCAGAAGAGTTGCGCCGCGGGCCAGAACTTCTCTGGGTTATGAGTTTGCACAAATCGATCGGGATTTCGATTTTGCTCTTGTCATTCTGGCGGCTTGGTTTGCGGTTGTTCACGCCTCGCCCGGCCAAAGCACAGGATGCCGGCCTGTTTCAGATGCTTTCAACGGCAATTCATTGGGGCTTTTATGCAGTAATGATCCTTGTGCCAGTGACGGGCTGGATTATCATTTCCACCTCGCGTGTTCAGGTCCCGACATTTTTGTTTGGCGTTATTCCTTGGCCGCATCTCCCCAATTGGGGGCGTGATGTGCATGAGGCCGCAGAAACTGCGCACGCCATCCTTTCAAAGGCGATGCTGCCCTTGCTTGCGCTCCACATTATTGGCGCGGTTCGCCATCAATTTCTTTTGAAGGATGCGTTGGTTGAACGCATGGTTCCAGCGCGCCGTGTTGGCGCCTTGGGCGTTGCGCTTTTGGTGGCCTCCCTTGGCCTTGCTTTTGTGGCGGCTCAAAACATTCCTGCGCCCAGCCAGCCGCAGCCGGGGGAACCCCTGCAAGATTTCCAATCGGCGCAAAAGGCGCTGCCGACAGCCAGCGGCCCGCCCTTGGCGGCAAATATCGAAAAGCCTTGAAGCGGGGATAAGGTTGATATGATGGGCTATTCCCCTTTGATGACTGCCACTTGATATGGCGCGGGGGTGCCTTCGGGCCGCAGTCAGCGCTGCTCTATGCTTTGCGGCAACGCCAGCTGTGGCTGGAACATCCGGATGGAAAACCGCCAGTGATATTGGCGCTTACAGCCTGATCACCACTTCTATCGGCGTGCCTGCCTTACGAGGCGACACGGCGGGGGCTTGGCAGGCCGCAAGCAGTTTTGGCGCAACATCAATCGCGACAGAAGGTCTGAAACAGACCTTTCCACGCACGCGCCCAGATGGCAGCAACCGGAAAAGCTTTCCGTCAGGCCACACATCTCGGTCTTTTGCCGCTGCCGCGACACTTTTGAACCGAGAGGGGCCGGCACTTGGCGTTCCGGCCTTTCTTGTCGCCAGCTTTGTTGGTGTCGCGCGGGTTGAGGGCAAGAAACATTATTGGAGCGACGTCATCGTCGGCGCGGGCATCGGGACGGGGATTGGCCTGCTACTCACCAAGAAGCGCGATGAAGGCAGCCAAGCCGCCTTTCTGCCCTGGGCGGATACAAAAGGCGCTGGATTGAGTGTCGCTGCGCGTTTTTAACGCGATCAGATGTCACCAAGTCGCGTGACATGGCCCATTTTGCGACCAGGGCGGGCCTCATGCTTGCCATAAAGATGCACATGGGTGAGTGGGTCTGACGCCCATTCCAGCCACTTATCTGCATCTGCCCCAATCAAATTGCGCATTTCAACCACAGGCGCCGAGAGCCGGGTTGATCCCAAAGGCAGGCCGACGACGGCGCGAATATGATTTTCAAATTGTGAGGTGAGTGCCCCCTCAATGGTCCAATGGCCGCTATTATGGACGCGCGGGGCCATTTCGTTAAACACAGGCCCATCGTCGCTTGCGAAAAATTCAATTGCGAACACGCCCACATAATCCAGCCGTTCCGCCATGCGCCGCGCAAAGGCGCGGGCCGCTGGCACTTGCTCGAGCACCTTGGCGTCAGCGGGCACGCGCGATGTTGCCAAAATTCCATCTTTATGGACATTTTCGGGCGTATCCCAAAAGGCAATATTGCCGTTTTGGTCGCGCGCGACCAACAGCGAAAATTCATGCGCAAAGCGCACCATTTTTTCGAGGATCAGCGTGCCAGCCTCTGCCAGCGCCGTCCACGCAGCATCGGCATCTGTGGCTTTCAAGATGCGGGCTTGGCCCTTGCCATCATAGCCAAAGCGCGTTGTCTTTAAAATGGCAGGCAGGCCGATGTCGCTCAGGGCGCGGTCTAGGTCAGCCCGGCTGTTTACTTCGGCCCAGTCCGCCGTCCGGCCATTGCAATCTGCAGCAAAGCGCTTTTCACGGATGCGATCTTGCCCAATTTCCAACGCTTCAAGTGGCGGATGGACAGGGGCATTTTCAGCAATCCGGCGCAAGGGGGCTGGATCAACATTCTCAAACTCAAAAGTCACCACATCCACGGATGCAGCAAAAGCAGCCAGTGCCTTTTCATCGGCATAATCGCCTTGCACCCATTTGGCGCACACATCTGCCGCTGGGCCTGTCGCTTCCGGGGCGTAAATGAAACAGCGATAGCCCAATTGGGCAGCCGCCATGCTCATCATGCGGCCCAATTGGCCGCCACCGATAATGCCAATTGTCGATCCGGGAGGAAGTGTCATGCGGGTTCGTGCGCCACGCTGTCAGTTTGGGCGGCGCGCCAGTCTGCCAGGCGAGCTGCAAGATCAGCGTCGTTCAGTGCCAAAATGGCAGCGGCCATCAGCCCAGCATTAATGGCACCAGCTTTGCCAATGGCCAAGGTGCCAACGGGAATGCCGCCGGGCATTTGGACAATCGACAAAAGGCTATCCATGCCGCTTAGGGCCTTGGACTCCACGGGCACACCCAGCACGGGCAGATCAGTCATTGCAGCGGCCATGCCGGGCAAATGTGCCGCGCCGCCAGCGCCAGCAATAATCACCTGAATCCCGCGGCCTTTTGCGGATTTGGCATAGTCCACCAGCCGATCCGGCGTGCGATGGGCAGAGACAATTCGCCGCTCATGCGCGATGTGCAAGGCGGCAAGAATTTCCGAGGCATGGCACATGGTTGCCCAGTCGGACTGACTGCCCATGATGATGCCGACACGCGGCGCGGTTTCTGTCATCTTGCTGGCCTTGCTTGCTTTGGGGTCCAAGGCTGACAGGCCTTAGCCAAATGGGCGCCTCAGCGCAATGTTATGCCGATGTGCGGAACATTTGGGCTGGTGACGCGTTATCTGGCTGTATGACTTTGCATTTTGATCAGCCACGAGCCATTCCCTCATTGCTGGCAGAAATTGCAACACTGCGCGCCCAAGTGGATCAACTGCAACTTCTTGCCGATACGGACCCCCTGACTGGACTTGCCAACCGCCGCGTTTTGGAGCGCGAGCTGTTTCGCACAATTTTGCTGTGTGGCAGGCGGCGCTCAGAGGCTGCAGTCGTGCTGATTGATTTGGATGGTTTTAAACAGATTAATGACAGTCATGGCCATCTGATCGGCGATGCTGCCTTGTGCCATGTTGCCGCACATCTGCGCGCAAGCTTTCGCGAAAGCGATCATATTGGCCGATTGGGAGGAGATGAGTTTTTGCTGATCCTCCCGGATGCCAAGGCAGCTGACGCGGATAAAAGCCTTGCTGCAATGGCCACAGCTTTATGGCAGATGCCGGTTATGGCAGAGGCGCACCCCGTGCGGCTCAGCCTGTCTTGGGGCGTGGCCTGTGTGCAGGCGGGCGATGCGCCCGCTGCTGTGATTGCCCGTGCAGATGCTGCCTTGTACCGCGCAAAAGCCTCTCGGAGCGAACTGGTGGATCAGCGTTCCGACAGATAATAGCGGTCGCGCGCCGACAAATCGTCTGCCAGTTCATAAACAATTGGCTGCCCTGTCGGGATTTCAAGGCCCGTAATCTCATCATCCGGAATGTTGGACAAATGTTTGACCAAGGCCCGCAGCGAATTGCCATGGGCTGAAATCAGCACCCGCTTGCCACTGCGCAATTCCGGCGCGATGCGGCTTTCCCAATAAGGCAGCACGCGGGCAATGGTGTCTTTCAGGCTCTCTGTTGCGGGCACCTTGATGCCGGCATAGCGGCGATCGGCTGACAAGTCATAGGGGCTGCCCGGCTCTAGCGGCGGTGGCGGCACATCAAAGCTGCGGCGCCAGATTTTCACTTGCGCATCGCCATGTTTGGCCGCCGTCTCAGCCTTATCAAGGCCTGTCAGCCCGCCATAATGGCGCTCATTCAAGCGCCAATCCTTTTCGACGGGCAACCATAGACGCTGCATTTCTTCGAGCGCGAGGTTGAGTGTCTTAATCGCGCGCGTTTGCAGCGAGGTGAAGCAGCAATCAAAATCCAGCCCCTTGTCGCGCATCAGCGCGCCAGCGGCGCGCGCTTCGGCAACACCTTTTTCGGTGACATCCACATCCCACCAGCCCGTAAAACGGTTTTCCAAATTCCAGGCAGATTGGCCGTGGCGAATGAGGACAAGGCTGGGCATGGGGTTCTCCACAAATAACGATAAACTGGCCTCTAGCCGCCTCAAAGTGGGCATGGCAAGCACGCACCAGCCTAGTTTGGGCCATTGGCAAGGCCGGCAAACGTTTCCAGCCCTCTTGTCTCACAGCCCCATGCTGATTAGCCCAAGTGTCTGACTCCGTAGCGTCATCATGCACAGATAAGGGTGCCTTTGGGATGCAGTTCGATTGAATGATGCGTCAGAGCCGCTATGAGGCGTTGCCAAGAAGTGGAGCGAATGTTGACGCAATATCTGCCGGCACGTGGCCGAAAAGTCCGTATCCTTGCAACGCTGGGGCCCGCCAGTGCCACGCCAGAAATGATCGGCAAGCTGTTTCGTGCCGGGGCAGATGCCTTTCGCATCAATATGAGCCATGGCAGTCAGGCAGATCGGGTGGAGTTGTTCCAGTCAATCCGCAATTTGGAAAAGCTCCATGGTCGCCCTGTGACAATTTTGGTCGATTTGCAGGGCCCTAAGCTGCGTGTCGGCACCTTTGCTGAGGGGCAGATTGATCTTATCAAGGATCAGACTTTCCAGCTTGATCTTGATCCCACGCCGGGAGACGCGACGCGCGTTTGCCTGCCGCACAGGGAAGTGTTTGAGGCATTGAAAATTGGCTCACGCCTGCTGCTAGATGATGGCAAGCTGGTCCTGCGCGTGACAGACATTGGGGCAAAGGCCATTACGACGCGGGTCGAAGTGGCCGGTGTCTTGTCCAACAAAAAGGGGCTGAATGTTCCTGATGTTGTGGTGCCGCTGGCGGCGCTGACGGAGAAAGATCGGTCAGATCTGGCGTTTGCAATTGATCAAGGCGCAGATTGGATTGCGCTTTCTTTTGTGCAGCGCCCGGAAGATTTGGCCGAAGCGCGTCGCCTGATTGGCGGCAAGGCGGCCTTGCTGGCGAAAATTGAAAAGCCAGCAGCTCTGGACCGGCTCGACGGCATTTTGGAATTGGCTGATGCCGTCATGGTCGCCCGTGGGGATTTGGGCGTAGAATTGCCGCCTGAGGACGTGCCGCCCGCGCAAAAGCGCATTGTGGAAACAGCACGCATCCTCGGCAAGCCCGTGGTGGTGGCCACCCAAATGCTCGAGTCCATGATCAAGGCACCCACGCCCACACGCGCGGAAGTGTCTGACGTGGCAACTGCCATTTATGATGGCGCCGATGCAGTGATGCTCTCGGCTGAAAGTGCAGCGGGCGATTGGCCCGAAGAGGCCGTAGCGATGATGGACCGGATCGCCCTCAGCGTGGAAAGCGACCGCGGCTATAAAGCGCGCCTGCACTTCACCCAAACCAATGCAGACCCAACAACGGCGGATGCTCTTTCGGCTGCCGCGTTCGACATTTGTAAAACTGTCTCGGCCAAAGCCATTATCTGCTATACGACGTCGGGCTCAACGGCCCGGCGCATCGCGCGCGAGCGGCCGGATGTGCCCATTCTTGTCCTCACGCCAGAAATGGCAACAGCCCGGCAAATGGGCCTGCTCTGGGGCACTCACCCAGTCCACACCCGCGACGTCACGTCCTTTGAAGAAATGGTTGCCAAGGCAAAGCGGATGGCGCTGCGCCATGGCCTTGCCAAGGGTGGGGATCGCGTGGTGGTAATGGCGGGCGTGCCCTTTGGAACGCCGGGGTCCACCAATGTGCTGCATGTCGTTCGCCTCACCGGCGATGAGCTGAAGGGCTATAAAAGCTAGTCCGCTTTATCCCTTGCCAAGCCCCTTAGAAACGGGCGATGGTAGCAAAGAATATTTGCCACGACTGGGCATAAGCCCAGCGGGAGAGGGAGAGATGGAATGACTCGTTTTGTTGCAGCAACGGCGCTTGCGCTTATTCTTGCAGCGCCTGTGATGGGGCGGGAGCCACCGGCGCCTGGCACAGTCACTAAGGCAACAGCTGAGGCCAATGCCCGTGTGGCCCAAGCCTTGCCCCTCAACGAGGCAACTGATTTTGCGGACGCCACACGCGGCCGTTTGGCGCAAATCCCCGGGGGTATTATTCGCAACGCCAAGGGCGAGGTGGTGTGGGATGCCACCAGCTATGCCTTTTTGAAAGGCGATGCCCCGGCCAGCGTGAACCCCTCGCTTTGGCGGCAATCGAAACTAAATGCCGAACATGGGCTGTTTGAGGTGATGCCCGGCATTTATCAGCTGCGTGGCTATGATATCTCGGTCATGACCATCATTCGCGGCAAGACGGGCTGGATCATTGTTGATCCGCTGACGGCGGTGGAAACTGCGGCTGCCGGCATGGATTTGGTGAAGAAGACGCTGGGCGATAAGCCAATTACAGGCATTATCTTCACGCATAGCCATGGCGATCATTATGGCGGAGTCGCCGCGATTGCTGCGCCGGACGTGCTTGCCTCCGGCAAAATCCCAATCATTGCGCCGCATGGCTTTACTGATGAAGCGATTAGCGAAAATGTGTTGGCGGGCATTTATATGGGGCGGCGTGCTGGCTTCCAATTTGGTTCAGCGCTTGATCGTTCACCCCTGGCGCAAGTGGGCACGGGTTTGGGCCAGGCTCTGCCGCTCAACAACAAAGCGTCTCTCGCCAAGCCAACAGTGGAAGTGCAGCGTGGGGCTGCGCCTATGGTCATTGATGGCGTGACTTTTGAATTTATTGATGCCGCCGGCTCAGAAGCGCCTGCAGAATTCATGTTCTATTTGCCAGAGTTTAAGGCGCTGTGCTCGTCTGAAGTGGCGACAGGCACCTTTCATAATGTGCTGACTCAGCGGGGGGCCAAGGCGCGTGATACGCTCAATTGGTCCAAGGCCATTGATGCCGCCCTGCGCGCCTATGGCGATAAGAGCGATGTGGTTTTTGGCTCGCATAATTGGCCCACTTGGGGCGCGGACAATGTGAAGACGTTCCTAACCCATCATCGCGATACCTATCGGTTCATTCACGATCAGACTGTGCGGCTGGCCAATTCAGGCGAGACAGCAACCGAAATTGCCGAGCAAATTGGCGAACCGGCGCACGCGAAAACGGATTTTTCAACGCGCGGCTATTATGGAACGTACAACCATAATGCGAAGGCAGTTTTCCAATATTATTTCGGCTGGTGGGATGGCGTGCCCGCCAATTATAATCGCCATGTCCCGACAGAAGAAGCGAAGCGCTATGTCGCTGCCATGGGCGGCGCGAAAAAGGCGTTAGACATTGGCATTAAGGCCTATGATGCTGGGGATTATCGCTGGTCCTCCACAGTCTTTAATCATCTTGTTTTTGCTGATCCTAAGAATGAGGCGGCTAAGAAATGGCTGGCGGCCAGCTATGAACAGCAAGGCTATCAGGCTGAAGCTGGCACGTGGCGCAATGTCTTTTTGCAGGCCGCGCATGAGCTGCGCACTGGTGTCCCCATGCCGCGTGCCGATGTGGCGGGGGCGGGCGTCATCCGGGCTGTGCCCACGGCCAATTTGATGGATGCACTGGCTGCGCGCTTCAACCCGGCCAAATCAACGCGGCCCAATACAACAGTCCAGCTGGTCTTTACTGATCGCAATGAAATGGTGGCGCTGCATATGGGCCCATCGGTCCTGTTCCCCAGCATGGGGCAAAAGCTCGACAACCCAACGGCCTCGCTCATCACCACGCGTGCGACATTTGATGGGCTGATCCTCCAAACCATTGATCCCATTCAGGCCTTCCAATCTGGCGCACTTCGCTTTGAGGGGGATCCCAGTGTTATTGCGGCAATGTTTGGCGCGCTGGATAAGGCAGATATGACGTTTAACGTTGTCACGCCCTAATTTAGGGATTTAGGAAAGGTCCATCCCTAATGACAAATTCTAAAGCCGGCCCCTCCGCTTTGACGCGCGGCGTGCGCATTGCGGGCTGGGCGGTGTTGGGCCTGCTGTTCCTTGCGCCGTTTGTCGCCATGCAGAGTGGCGCAGATGTCCATTGGACGGCAAATGATTTTGGGGTTTTTGGCGGGCTGTTGCTGCTGATTGGCTTGGGCTGTGAAGTGGCTTTGCGCCGCCTGGCAAGCTGGGCGGCCCGATTTGCTTGGGCGGTGACGTTGGTGACAGCGGCATTGCTGGTTCTGGTCAATGGCGCAGTTGGCCTGATGGGGTCAGAACAGGCAGATGCCAATCATCTCTTTGGCCTTGTGCTGGCGGTGGTGGCCGTGGGTATCGGCGTTGCCCGGGCAGATACAGGGCGTATGGCCTCTGTCATGGTTGCAGCGGCCATCACGCAAATCGCTGTTGTCGTCGTGATCTCGCTTGGGGATTTGGTGCCTCTGGCAGAACGGACGCACCAAGATGCCCTGTTTTCAGGGCCGGGTTTTGCGACGCTCTGGCTGATTGCGGCTTATCTCTTCCGCAAGGCGTCCCGTTAAGCGAATCGGGAGTGGTGCGTCTTCTTGTCCCAGAAGAGATGCACCACCCAAACGCAACAAGCGCCCGATCCGAAGATCAGGCGCCTGATTGAACCTCAACGGGTTCTGTACGCACGCAAGCTCTGGGCGGCACCCGAAAGTGCCGGCGAGGCTGGCTTAGCCCTGGCGAGCTTTAAAGCGCTTTTGCGTCTTGTTGATGACGTAAGTGCGCCCGCGACGGCGGATCACGCGGTTATCCCGGTGACGGTCCTTGAGCGACTTGAGCGAATTGCGGATCTTCATGATCGCTTGCCTGTTCTAAGCTAAGAATGAAATTGAAGGCTGCCGCCTAAAGATGGCCTTGGGCAAAGTCAAGGCGATCTGCCCGAAAAAGCCCGCACAAAACCCCAATTAATCTGCACCATGCTAGATTTTTCGGGCAGATGGGCCAGTGCAAGCTGCTGGCATTTTCAGGGCTTTCCGCGCGAATCAGGACGCAGTATCAGGCCGATATGACCATTTCTATCAGTGCCGGCTTTGACAGCGGCAACATCCACGTCTCCCGCATTGAAGGAGACACCGCCTTTCTTGAGATTCGCAAAGATGCCGAATCTGATTTTTACCAATGGTTCCACTTTCGCGTCACGGGAGCCAAGGGCCGCCCACTGACACTGAAAATCACCAATTGTGCCGAATCAGCCTATCCCGGTGGATGGCCCAGTTATCGCGCACGCTGGTCGGAAGACCGCGAGGATTGGCGCTGTGCAGAAACGGACTATGCCGATGGCGTGCTGACAATCACGCACACCCCGCAGGCAGATGCCATTTGGTTCGCCTATTTCGCGCCCTATTCCATGGAGCGGCATTTTGATGTGGTGCAGCGCATGGCGGCCCAGCCGGGCGTTGCGCTGATCCAATTGGGTGAAACATTAGATGGCCGGCCTATAGATTTGCTGCGCATGGGCACCGGCCCCACGCAAGTCTGGCTCTATGCGCGCCAGCATCCGGGCGAGACGATGGCCGAATGGTGGATGGAAGGCGCGCTGGATATGCTGACTGATGCTGCCGACCCTGTGGCGCAAAAGCTGCGCCACCAGTGCACGCTGCACATTGTCCCTAATATGAACCCCGATGGGTCAGCCCGCGGCCATTTGCGCACCAATGCGGCAGGCGTGAACCTGAACCGCGAATGGGCGAACCCCAGTGCGGAACGCTCGCCAGAAGTTTTGTGCGTGCGCACGGAAATGGACCGCACCGGTGTGCATTGGGCCATGGATGTGCATGGCGATGAGGCGATCCCGGCCAATTTCATTGCTGGCTTTGAGGGAATCCCCAATTGGACGGAAGATCAGGGCACGCGCTTTTATGCCTATCGTGAAGCTTTGGCCGCGCGCACGCCAGATTTCCAAACCGCCTTGGGCTATCCCAAATCTGCGCCCGGCAAGGCCAATTTAACCATGTCCACCAACCAGTTGGCCAACCGCTTTGCGCATTTGGGCTGTGTCTCGATGACGTTAGAAATGCCTTTTAAAGATCATGACAGCAATGCCGATCCGCTTCGGGCTTGGTCCCCTGACCGGTGCCGCCAATTGGCGCGCGATTGCCTTGCAGTGCTCGCCCAGAGCCTCTGATCTGAAAGAAAAGACCTCCACCCCGGGGGCGTGGGGTGGAGGTCAAACATGCGTTCGTCACGCTGGCTTTCGCGAGCCGGGCGGACAACAGGGGGGAAAATTCCGCCAAGCCCTTTGCGAAAGCCTGTTCTGAATAGCGCCCTCTTCCTGTCGCCAGAATGAATAAGGACTCAGCCGCGCGGACCTTTTTGCCGCGGGTCGCGCCACGAGAACGCTTTATCGTCTATGCTGACGTTAAAACGCTGGTTGGACAGGCGGATGGTTGTTCGGTTGTTCTGCGAGTCTAGCGCCGTCCACCCTTCCAGCATCAGCCCCGAAGGCGCATCGGCCTTTTGCGTAAAGGCCAAGGTGATAACACCATATTCCGGGTGGCGTGGGTCACGCGCTTCCACCAGCACAAGGCGTGGGCTGCTGCTTGGCACAAGCTTGGCAAAGCGAGACAAATCACGATTGGGGTTCAGCAAAACACCCAAGGGCGTGTTGCCAATGGGCCAGCGCTGCACCTGACGCACGGAATAATCAATAAAGGTAAGCGCCTTGCCATCCCCCACGATCAGCAGCGGGACATTCTTCTCATATTGAAAGCGGATCTTGCCTGGTCGTTTCAGGCTCAGTGTCCCAGATACAGATTTTCCCGCCCGGTCGGTTTGCGTAAAGCTGGCCGTCATGGATGTGACAGCGCGCAAATGGCCTTGCACATCGGCCAATGTTGCGGCCCCTGCCGACATTGGGGCAAGTGCTGCACTAAGCGCAAGTGCGGGCGCAGCATAAGAAAAGCGTATCATCTTCATCCTTTTCGCAATCTGGCCCGGCTCTGCCCGCGCGGCATTGAACCTGCGCTGAATAGGGCCTCAGATGGCGTGCCCGTCAGTATCAATCAAAACCTCGCGGCGGCCCACATGGTCCGGTCGGCTGACTTTGCCTTCAGCCTCCATTCGCTCAATCAGGCGGGCAGCGGAGTTGTAGCCAATACGCAATTGCCGTTGAATATAGCTGGTGGACGCCTTTTGGCTTTCGGCAACCACTTGCAATGCGCGGCGGTAAATCTGGTCTTCGGCGGAATCCTCGCCAGAGGGCGCGCCATCCAAATCCCAGCTGCCTTCTTCGGGCTCTTCCGTCACGGCCTGAATATAATCAGGCTTGCCTTGGCCGCGCCAATGGTCGGCAACAGCCCGAACTTCTTCATCCGAGACAAAGGGGCCGTGGACGCGCGCAATTTGCTTGCCGCCCGGCATATAGAGCATATCGCCCTTGCCCAGCAGTTGTTCTGCCCCTTGTTCGCCCAAAATAGTGCGGGAATCGATTTTAGACGTGACGGCAAAGCTAATGCGCGTTGGCAGGTTTGCTTTGATCACGCCGGTGATGACGTCCACTGACGGGCGCTGCGTTGCCATGATGAGGTGGATGCCTGCCGCACGCGCCTTTTGCGCCAGCCGCTGGATCAGGAATTCCACTTCCTTGCCTGCTGTCATCATCAAATCGGCCAATTCGTCGACGATCACAACAATTTGCGGCAATGGCTGATATTCCAGCTTTTCTTCTTCATAAATAGGCTGGCCAGTATCGGCATCATAGCCTGTCTGCACCCGGCGGCCGAGGAATGTGCCCTTGGACTGGGCTGACCGCACTTTTTCATTAAAGCTGGCCAAGCTCCGCACGCCAATAGAGGCCATCATGCGATAGCGGTCTTCCATCTGCTCGACCGCCCATTTGAGCGCGCGGATTGCCTTGGCAGGCTCTGTCACCACGGGAGAGAGAAGATGGGGGATGTCATCATAGATGCTCAGTTCAAGCATCTTGGGATCAATCATGATCATCCGGCATTGGTCGGGCGTTAGCCGATAGAGCAGCGAGACGATCATCGCGTTCAGGCCGACAGACTTGCCCGAGCCCGTGGTCCCGGCGACCAGCAAATGCGGCATGGGGGCCAAATCGGCAATGACGGGGTCACCGGCGATGTTTTTGCCCAGCACAATGGGCAGTTGGCCGGATTGATCATTAAAGCTTTCGCTGGCGATCAGTTCATGCAGCACGACGCTTTCGCGCTTCTGGTTGGGCAATTCGATGCCAATAACTGTACGTCCCGGAATGGTCGCCACACGCGCCGAGAGGGCCGACATATTGCGCGCAATATCATCCGCTAGCTGGATGACCCGGCTGGCTTTGATGCCTGAGGCTGGCTCTAGCTCATACATCGTCACAACGGGGCCGGGGCGAACCTCAACAATCTGGCCCTTCACATGAAAATCATCGAGCACGGTTTCCAGCAGGCGGGCATTGCGTTCTAAGGCGGCCTTATCCAGCGTATCGCCAGATGACGGCGGGGCCGGCTTTAAAAGGTCGAGCGGGGGCAGGGCATAGCTATCCCCCAAAGGCAATGCCGCCTGCCCGCTATCGGCGTCAGATTTAGCCCGCGTGCGGCTGGGCTTATCTGCAATATGCACCTTGGGCCGCGATTCCGTAATCACTGGCGCGGCGCGCGGCTCGGGGTCTTTTTCCAGCAGGCGACGGGCTTCGGCAGCCTCGTCACTTTCATCCTCATCCAAATCAAAAGGCAGATTGGAGATGGGGCGACGGACTTGCGCGTCTTCGCTCTTGGAGCGCCGCAAAATCCAGTCACGTTCTTCTGCACTCAGGGCCAGGCTGCGATACCATAGGAAGAGCGCAACAAGGGCCAGCACAGCGCCGAACCCCATTTGTGCCCAGTTGAGCCAGGGAACAGGCGGGGCAAAGCCCAGCGCCCAACTGGTCAAATTGCCCGTGATCATGCCAATGGCGCCGCCTGCAGTGCCCGGCAGGCTCTGCAACGTGCCCGGGTAGATTTGGCTCAACGCCATATCGGCCACGGCCACAGCCCCCAATGTCTTGAGCGCGCGGCGTTGCCAGCCGTCTATGGGGCTGTGCACCCACAGCCTGCGGGCGTGGATTAGAATTTGCGGGATGAACAGCCCGACAGCCGGCCCCAGCGTCCAGAGCAGAAAATCAGCAATCCATGCCCCGATACCGCCCAACAGATTATCGGCAGGACCGCCAGCGGCGGTGTTCATCGACGGATCATTGGGATGATAAGACGCCAGTGCCAGCGTGAGCGCGAGCGCGAGCGCAATCAGGCCCAGCGCACCGGCAAGCGTGCCCGTGCGGACAATGCCGCGCTTGATTGAGTCCCGCCAATCGGGCGCCCGGGATGCCATGTTGCGCTTCCTTTAGTTGCGTGCGCCAAAATTCAGTGCATCTAATGCGCCAGCGGCTGACTCGCCGTCAAGAGTCCCGGCTGTTGGCGCTTGTCTGGCAGGGGCATTCGGACGTAAGGCAGCGACATGAACTCGCATGATATTATCATCCTTGGCGGCGGCCTGATTGGGCAGACCATGGCGCTTGCGCTCGACAAACATGGCCTCACTTCAGTCGTGATTGATCCAGTGGATCCCACAACCACGCTCACGACTGAATTTGATGGGCGCGTGACGGCGATTTCCTCGAGCAGTTGGGAAATGTTTGACGCGCTGGGCCTTGGCCCCCGGATGCGGGCTGAAGCCTGCCCTATTCAGCGGATTGAGGTGCGCGATGGCGCCGATGGTGCGCCGCTCGATTTTCAATCAGATCAGGATGATGATGCGCTCGGGTTGATGCTGGAAAACCGTGTCTTGCGGCGTGAGCTCTGGGCGCTGCTGCAACAGGCCCCGCATGTGACACGCAAATTTGGCCAGCGCGCCGTGACGCTGGATCGTGGGCCGCATCGCGTGAGCGCCGTTCTGGAGGATGGCAGCGAGGTCACAGCGCCACTCGTGCTGGTGTGCGAAGGCCGCCATTCGACGACGCGAGCTGACGTTGGGATTGCGGTTGCGGCATGGGATTATGCCTCAATGAGCATTGTGACCGCGATGGACCATGCGGTTGATCATCAGGGCACGGCGCATCAGATTTTCTATCCCGGCGGGCCTGTCGCTTTGCTGCCGATGAACCCCGGCACGCGATCTGCCCTTGTCTGGTCGCTGCCAGAGGCTGAGGCGCGGGGCATGGTGAAGCTGGGCGATCGTGCGTTTCTGGCCGAAGTCTCTCGCGTGACAGCGGGGCTATTGGGCGACATGAAGCTGGTTGCTCCCCGCGCGCTTTACCCACTGCATTTCCGCCATACCGCGAAGATGACTGAAACTCGCCTCGCTTTGGTGGGGGATGCCGGGCATGGCATTCACCCCATTGCGGGCCAAGGCTTTAACCTTGGTTTGCGTGATGTAGCGGCCATGGCTGAAGTGCTGGTCGAAGCCGCGCGGCTGGGCCTAGATTTGGGCGATGCGCAAGTGCTGGCCCGGTATCAACGCTGGCGTGCGGCCGATGTGATGGCCGTTACCTTTGCTTGCGACAGCTTGGTCCGTCTGTTTGGTGTGCCGGGCAAGGCGGCACGCGCAGTGCGCCGGATGGGGCTGGGCATGGTGCAACGCGCCAAGCCCCTGAAAGACCTGTTCATGTCTGAAGCGCGGGGGGAAAGCGGCGCCCTGCCAGTGATGCTGAAGGGCGATTTGGTTGAACCCGCCTAAACCAAAGCGTTAGAGCAGGCCTGCTGCCCGATAGCTTTGAGCAGTCGATGCAAGCCCCGCCATGGTTTCAATTTCGGGCGTCCATATGGCAGGATCGGGACGTAAATCGGGATTAATTCGCCAATCTGGGTGGCAGAAATAGCGGACACGATCTTGCGTGAGCTTGGCCTTTGAGCCGCGGAACAGCCGGTCCATCTGGGCCCCCAGACGCAGCACGGGGCGCGGTGTCGCCAGCACCAGAGCCTTGCGGCCCATAGCTGCCGCAATGGCAGCAGCGACGGAGCGGTTCGTCCACCCACCGGCCACGCCATCATCCGCTTCCAATATTTGGGCAGTGGCGAGCCCGGCATCCGTCAGCGCAAGCAGCAGACGGGCAAGGTCACCAGCATGGATAATCGACACCTGGCCTTCTGGCGGCACCAGCATCAGCCCTGTGCGCGCCATGCGAAACATATCCAGCGTATCCATATCGCCCGGGCCATAGACCCAGGGCGGGCGCACCATCACCCAATCCAAGGCGCTGTCGGCGACCGTGGCTTCTGCCTCTGCCTTAGACCAGCCATAAACGGATAGGCGAGGCGCGCGTGCTGCAAGCGATGAAACATGGACGAAGCGGGCAATGCCTGCGGCTTGGGCCGCGGCAACCATGGCCTGTGTCCCCGCTATATTGCCAGCGACAAAGCCCGCTTTATCGGGTGCGTTGACGACGCCGGCAACGTGGATCACGGCATCTGCGCCTTGGGTGAGCTCAATTAATGTTTCAGGGGCGTCTAGCGCGCCTGCCACCCATGTCACCCCGGCGCGCGGTGCCTGAGGGCGTCGCGTGAGCGCGCGGACCTGGTGGCCCGCTGCTAAAGCAGCCTCCAGCACTGTGGCGCCCACAAAACCTGTTGCGCCTGTCATGGCCAAAGTCTTACGGCTCATAGCAAAACCATATGGTCACGATGGACCAGTGCGGCACGCGGGGCATAGCCCAGCAGATCGGGCAAGGCGGAGCTGCGCTGGCCGCAAATGCGCAGCGCCTCTGCGGCATCATATTCGGCCAGACCGCGGGCGAGGGGGCTGCCATCAGGCCCGCAAATATCCACCACATCGCCGCGCGCAAAGCGGCCCTCAATGTGGGTCGCTCCTGCAGGTAACAGGCTCGCGCCGCCCAGCAGCGCCTTGGCCGCACCGGCATCAATATGGATGCGCCCTTTGGCCGTCAGTCGGCCTGCCAGCCACGCTTTGCGCGCAGTTTTGGAGGTGTTGGCGCGGAAGACTGTGCCACAATTGCCCTGCGCCAGCCGCGCGAGGGGGTGATTATGCAGGCCGGACACAATGGCCAGTGCAGCACCTGCAGCATTGGCAATGCGCGCCGCCTCAATCTTGGAAGCCATCCCGCCTGAGCCCATGCCGGATGAGCTTTCGCTTGCTGCCATCGCGCGTATGCGGGCATCAATGCGGGTAACTTCAGCAATGCGTTCGGCCTTAGGGTCGCGAGATGGGTCGGCGGTGTAGAGGCCATCTACGTCGGACAACAGCACCACGGCTTGCGCGCCTGCGGCTTGGGCAATGCGGGCCGCCAGTCGGTCATTATCCCCAAAGCGAATTTCGGCCGTTGCCACGGAGTCATTCTCATTGATGACGGGCACGACGCCTAATCCCATCAGGCGCTCTAGCGTGGCAGCGGCGTTCAGATACCGCCTGCGGTCTTCCAAGTCATCCAGTGTGACTAGGATTTGCGCCGCAGTCATGTCGCGCGCGGCAAGCAGATCTGCCCAACATTGCGACAGGGCAATTTGACCCGTGGCAGCAGCGGCTTGCGCATCTTCTAGGCTGGCACGTCCGCCTTTGGCCAAGCCCAGCCGCCGGGCGCCCAGCGCAATTGCGCCTGAAGAGACGATGATGATTTGTTGGCCATCAGCGCGGCGTGCCGCAATATCGGCCACGACTGTTTCCAGCCATGCGCGCCGGACCTGCCCGTCAGCATCGACCAGCAGTGAAGACCCGATCTTGACGACAAGCCGGGGGCAAGAGGCGGGGCCTAAATGGGTGACCACCCCTTATCCTCCTCACCCGCGCCTGCCGCAGCGCGCGCCGCTGGGCCAACGGCCTCGGTTAACCGATCCAGCACTGCCGGAATGCCCTCGCCCGATGCGCCAGAAAGCATCAGAATCTCGCTCTTGCTGGCGCGCTTCAGCTTCGTTGCGATCTTTTTGAGATCAGCCGGCTCAACAGCGTCAATCTTGTTCAGGCCAATAATCTCAACCTTATCGGTCAAATCTGCGCCATATTTTTCAAGCTCTTTACGAACGATTTTATAGGCACCCACCGGATCATCGCCTGAGGCATCGACAAGGTGGAGGATGACGCGGCAGCGTTCAATATGGCCCAAAAAGCGATCCCCAACGCCGGCGCCTTCGGCTGCGCCTTCAATCAGGCCGGGGATGTCAGCCAGAACAAATTCAAGGCCCTTATGGCTCACCACGCCCAATTGCGGGCGAATAGTCGTGAAGGGATAGGCGCCAACTTTGGCTTTCGCATTGGTGACTGCGTTAATGAAGGTGGATTTGCCCGCATTGGGCAGGCCCACAAGCCCGGCATCAGCCAGCAGTTTCAGCCGCAGCCAGACCCACATTTCTTCACCCGGCCAGCCCATGCCATGTTGGCGCGGCGCCCGGTTGGTGGAGCTTTTATAGCTGGCATTGCCGCGCCCGCCATCGCCACCGCGCAAAAAGACAACGCGTTTGCCCGGCTCGGTAAAGTCGGCCAGCACATGTTCTTTGTCTTCAGAGATGATCTGCGTGCCAATGGGCACCCGGATAATCAAATCTTCGCCGCCTGCGCCTGTACGGTTGCTGCCCGCACCATTTGACCCGCGCGGGGCCTTGAAATGCTGCGTGTAGCGAAAATCAATGAGCGTATTCAGGCCTTCAACCGCTTCAAAAACGATGTCGCCGCCTTTGCCGCCATTGCCGCCATCGGGGCCGCCATATTCGATAAATTTTTCGCGCCGGAAAGACACAGCACCCGGGCCGCCAGCGCCCGAGCGAATGAAAATCTTGGCTTGATCAAGGAAATGCATTCGCCCCCTTTAGGCGAAATGGCGCAAATGGGAAGCGTTGCAGCAGTCCAACCACCCCAGCCCATGATAAAATGAGCTTATTTTTTGGGTGACTCCTCAGCAAGGCGGGGTGAGTCTGCCAGCAACCGCGTCGCAATATCGCGGGCGGCATCGCGCGGCAGCCCCAATGATCGGGCCAGGGGTTCCCCCAAAAGTGCATCGCCCATGGCCATCAACACCAAGGTCAGTGTGTCTTCATGCATCGATGTATTTTCATGGCCATTGCCAATTTCATCAATCAGCTCGTGAATGGCATCGACCACGGGATTCATGGCGTTTTCATTGCCAGAGAGGATCATCCAAGTCGCCAGCTGGCCCGCGCCCTGTTTGTCAAACGCATCAAAGACCATGTTCACCACGCGTGCAGGATCATGTTCTGCGCCGCCATTTTCGAGGAGAATATCAGCAATAGAATCGCACACCGTGCCGGCCAAATGGGCAGCCAGTGCCATTTGCAGCCCAGCGGCAGACCCAAAATGATGGAGCAAATTGGCGTGCGTGCGGCCCATGCGCGCGGCAACGGCTTTCAAGGTAACGGCCTGCGGCCCGGCTTCCATCAAAATCGCACTCGCGGCTTCGAGTGCGGCGGCACGGCTTTCTTCAGGTGATAGGCGCTTTCTCTCTATTGACATGTATGTAAGTAACCCTTAATTTCAATACTCAAGGAGAGTCGCCCAATGACCACAGCTGCGCTGAAAACCCCAGTCGATCTGACTATCACCCCCCGGGACCGCCGCTTTGGCCGCAACAGCCCTCAAGCGCGTTGGTGGATGGGTGGCGACCCGATTGCAACGGCTTTTTATAATGCCTTGTCGATCACCTTCCCCAAAGGCGAAGCCTTTTTTATCGAAAGCGTAAAGGCATTTCGGGCAGGTGCCCCGGAAAAGCTGGAGCGCGAGATTAAAGCCTTTATCCAGCAAGAAGTCATGCATTCGCGGGAACATGTGTCGTTCAACCGCCGCATTGCCGATGCAGGCTATGATCTGGCAGCGCTGGAGCAGCAAGTCGCAGAGTCGCTGGATCTGACCAAAGGCCGCCCGGAAATTCTCAACTTGTGCGTCACGATGGCGCTCGAACATTATACGGCCATTCTCGCCGCACAATTCTTGAAAGATGCCAATGCCTTTAAGGGCGCAGATCAAGAGCAGGTTGATCTGTGGAAATGGCACGCCATTGAAGAGATTGAGCATAAGGGTGTCGCCTATGACACATGGATGCACGCCACGCGCGATTGGACGCGGTTCAAGCGCTGGAAAGTAAAGAGCTTGATGATGCTCTTGGTCACCAAGAACTTCTGGACCAACCGGTATAAGGGCATGCTCACTCTGTTGGCGCAGGATGGCATTACTGGCTTGTCGGCCAAGGCCCGGGTCTTGTGGTTCCTGTTTGGCACGCCAGGCGCTTTGCGGCGGCTGACCTTTGCATGGGCGGCCTATTTCCTGCCCGGTTTTCACCCGTGGAATCATGATGATCGCAGCCTGATTGCAACTGTCGATAGCGCCTATGAAGATGCACGGATGCCAGCCCCAGTGGCTGCCTAACCGCATACTTCCCCTTGCCCTATCAACGGGCTAGGTTTGCTAAATGACCTTGATTGCGCCCACGCTCCACACGCCCCGGCTGACGCTGACGGCGCTCTCGCTTGATCAGTGGGAGGCCTATGCCGCAGCTTGGGCCGACCCCGAGCTGACGGCCTTTATTGGCGGCAAACCGCGCAGCCGAATTGAAAGTTGGACCAAATTTACCCAAGGCATCGGGCTATGGCCGCTTTTTGGCTATGGCTATTGGGCCTTTCTCGATCGCGAAACAGGTGCCTTTTTGGGCAATGGCGGCTTGGCACAATTTGAACGCGGCATTCCAGAATTGGGGGGCTTTCCCGAAGCAGGCTGGGCTTTTGTGCCAGCCGCTTGGGGCAAGGGCTATGCGACTGAGGCCATGGGCGCAATTTTCAATTGGGCGGATTCCCAGCTGAAAACTGAAATTCGCTGTATCATTGATCCGGGCAATGTTGCGTCAGACCGGGTGGCGCAAAAACTGGGCTTTGTGCGCTTTGCAACCAGCCAAGGGGCCGTTGGCCCGGTGCATGTTTATCAACGTCCAGCGGGCGGTGCCGCGGCCTAACGCTGCGCCAGACTTGCCCTTGAGCACTTTCACGTTAGAAGCCGACAGATGGACAGAATTCTTATCCGCGGCGGCAATCGCCTCAAGGGCCGCATTCCGATCTCTGGCGCGAAAAACTCGGCGCTGACCTTGTTGCCTTGCGCGCTGTTAACGGATGAGCCGTTGACCTTGCGCAATCTGCCGCGCCTCGCGGACGTGGATAGTTTTGGCCATTTGCTCAATCAATTGGGCTGTTCCACAATGATTGAAGGCGCGCGGCCGGAAGATTTTGGCCGTGTGATGACGCTGCGTGCTGGCAAAGTCACGGCGACCATGGCGCCTTATGACATTGTCCGCAAAATGCGCGCCTCTATCTTGGTTCTTGGCCCGCTTCTGGCTCGCGCTGGCGAGGCAACAGTCTCGCTGCCGGGCGGATGCGCCATTGGCAATCGCCCCATTGATTTGCACCTGAAGGCGCTTGAAGCCTTTGGTGCAGAGATTGAAACAACGGCAGGCTATGTCACGGCGCGCGCCAAGGGTGGTCGCCTGCCCGGGGGCACAATTGTATTCCCCGTCGTGTCCGTTGGCGCCACAGAAAACGCGCTGATGGCGGCCGTGCGCGCCAAGGGCACGTGCATCATCGAAAATGCGGCACGGGAGCCGGAAATTGTCGATCTGTGCCGGCTGCTTGTTGCCATGGGCGCGCATATTGATGGCATTGGCACCGAAAAGCTGATTGTGGAGGGCGTAGACCGCCTCCATGGCGCGACCTATGCCGTGATGCCCGACCGGATTGAAGCCGGCAGCTATGCGTGTGCCGTGGGCCTTGCCGGTGGCGAAGTCGAGTTGGATGGCGCCTGCGCGGATGATATGCACGCCACCCTGGCCGCGCTGCGCGAAGCGGGTGTTGACGTGACCGAGCATAAAAAGGGCATTCGCGTTACGTCTGATGGCCAGCTGAAGCCACTGACGCTGTCGACCGCGCCTTTCCCGGGCTTTGCCACGGATATGCAGGCTCAGTTTATGGCCATGCTGCTGCGCGCCAATGGCGCAAGCGTGTTGACTGAAACGATTTTTGAAAACCGCTATATGCACGTGCCAGAACTTGCCCGAATGGGGGCGGATATTCAGGTCAAAGGCCGGACTGCTGTGGTAAAGGGCGTGAACCGCTTGGTCGGCGCGCCCGTCATGGCGACAGATTTGCGCGCCTCAATGAGCCTTATCATCGCAGGCCTGGTTGCCGATGGCGAAACCCAAGTGGCTCGCGTCTATCATCTGGATCGTGGCTATGAGCGGCTGGAAGAAAAATTATCTGCCGTTGGCGCAGATATTGAACGCGCCAGCGACGGTTAAAGCCAGACGTCAATGGCATGAATGGCAAGGCCTACAAGCCCGCCCACCAGCGTGCCATTGATGCGGATATATTGCAGATCACGCCCGACCGCGGCTTCCACTCGATCCGTCACGCGCTGCACATCCCAGCTGCGGATGGTGTCTGACACTAAGGTCACAATCCCATCGCCATAGCTGGCGGCAGCGCCCACGGCGGCGCGGCGAGCAAAACGGTTGACGGTTTGGCGCAGCCTTGGGTCATTTTGCAGCGTCGTGCCCAATTGCCGCAGCGTCTCGCCAAATCGGCCGGCCATTGCCCGGTCAGGCGCGCGGGCCGCCTTGAGCAGAGCCGCGCGCCCTTGTTGCCACAGACCGTCCATCCAGTTTTGCAAGGCGGGATTGGCAATAAGCTCATCCTTCAGGCCATTCACGCGGGCCTGCATCGGTGCGTCATGCTGTAGATCATGCGCCAAATCTTCCAGCAGCTCGTTAATCTTGTGGCGTAAAGGATGGTCAGGATCATCCGCCATATCAAAGGCCAGCTTATTAAGGCCCGAAATCACAGCGTTGGCGACATTTTCATCAAGCCCCGTCCAGCGCAAAATGCGGCCGGCGCGCTCATGCACCATCTCGCGGATGATGTCTTCATTCGAGGCAATGACCAGGCTGGCGCGGGTGATGATGCCATCCAAGAGCGGGATGTGCCGCCCTTCGCGCATGGCTGCTGTTAGCGCCTGACCAAGCACAGGGGCGGCGTCGAGACGACGGAGTCGGTCTGCCAAGGCGGATTTTGCCATGCCGCCCAACCGATCATCATCAAGGCTTTCCAAGACATCAGCCAGCAGACGCGATGCCCCGTCGCGCAATCGGCCAGAGCCGCTGCCAGATGGATTGGCAAGAAAACGGCCCACTGCGCCTGCCACATCCACGCGCCGCATCCGCCGGGCAACCACGGCAGGCGTTAAAAAATTATCCCGCAAAAAAGCGGCCAGCGTATCGCCAATACGGTCTTTGTTGCGCGGGATGATCGCCGTATGCGGAATGGGCAGGCCCAAAGGATGGCGGAAGAGAGCAGTCACGGCAAACCAATCGGCCAGCCCACCCACCATAGCCGCTTCGGCAAAGGCTTTGATAAAGCCAATGGCAGGGTGAACGGGGCCAATGACGCGCGCGGCAATATAGATGAGCGCCATCACCAGCAACATGCCAGTGGCCAGCCTTTTCATCCTTACAACATCAGCCGCTGCAGCCGGAGTAACAGGCAGCAGCGGTGAAGATGGGGGCGTTTTTGGGCGGTCTATTGTGTTACTCCGCCGGCTGCGCATCATAGCGACGACGAAGCAACCGCCGTTTGACACGTGACCAGAAATTGGTCGGCAACAGCCGGGGTGGCGTTGTTGCCATTTCAGCATGGCCGCCTGTTGTCAGGTGATAACGCAGCCAAGGACCAACGCGGCCTTCAAAGCCAACAGCTAGGCTGAAGCTTGCCGGGACGATCAGCAGCGTCAGGAAGGTCGACACAATCAGCCCGCCAATCACCGTCACGCCCATGGGCTGAGCGAAAGCGCCATCGCCTGTCAGCGCCAGAGCCGTTGGCACCATGCCCGCAACCATGGCCACTGTTGTCATAACAATCGGCTGGGCGCGCTTGTGGCCTGCATCCATAATGGCTTCGAACCGGGGCACGCCCTTATCAATTTCTTCCAAGGCGAAGTCGATCAGCAGAATTGAGTTTTTCGCAACAATCCCGAACAGCATCAAAATGCCAATCAACACGGGCATGGAAATCGCAAAGCCAAAGAGCTTAAGCGCAATCAACCCGCCAAGCGGCGCCAGCAAGAGGGAACCCATATTGACGAGAGGCGGCACAAATCGGCGATAGAGCAACACCAGCACGGCAAAGACCGAGGCAATGCCCGTCAAACAGGCAATCAGGAAGTTGGTGACCATCTCTTGCTGCCAACGCGCATCGCCCAGTGTCAGCTTTTGCACGCCTTGGGGCAGGTTCTTCATGCTCGGCAGGTCGTTAATGGCTGCCATAGCTTCGCTGTTCACATAGGGTTTGCCCGTCTTGGGATTGACAGCAAAGTCCGCCCCAATGGAAATCCGACGGTTCTGGTTTGATCGCTGGATGGTTGTTGGCCCCGCGCCAAAGGAAATTTCGGCCACAGTCTTGAGCGGAACTGACCCACCCGTCGACGTTGGCACAGGCAGATTTTCAAGCGTAGCCAGCGATCGACGCGATTGCTCAGACAAAGAAACGCGGATGGGCACTTGTCGATCAGAGAGCGAGAATTTTGCACTATTCTGATCAATATCGCCAAGAGTTGCGATCCGAATGGTTTGCGACAAGGCCGCCGTTGTTACGCCCATGCTGGCCGCGAGGTCGGCCCGTGGCTTAATGGTGATTTCGGGGCGCAGCATATCTCCGCCAATACGGGGAGCTACAATTTCCTTCAGCCCGCGCATTTCCTCAGTCAGCTTTTGGGCTGTTTGCTCCAGCACAACTGGGTCACTTCCACCTAGCGTAATGGTTACATCTCGGCCCGAGAACCCGCCTGTTTGCGATTGGAACGTCACACGCGCATCAGGAATTTCGGAAAAGCGCTTGCCCCATGCTTTTTGGAATTCGTCAGACGTAATTTCACGCTCTGGCGTTAGCCGCAGATAGATGCTGGCGCGTCCTGGATCGATATCGGCAAAGGCGGCCACAACTTCTGGTGCATTGCGTTTCAGATCATCCTGAATGCGCCCCACAACAGTTTCCGTTTGCTTCAACGTGGTGCCTGGCACCATTTCCACGCGGACTTGAGAATAATCAAAGTCCATTGTGGGCTGGAATTGGAACGGCAGCGTAACCATAACTCCAACCGTTGCCGCCAGCGAGGCCGCACCGCCCACCACAACCCAGCGGCGGTTGAGCAATGTCCAGCGCAAGATCGACATATAGCGATCCATGAGCGGGCCTTCGCCATGCTTTTCTTCGCCATGCGCCTTCAAGAAATAGGCCGCGATCATCGGTGTGATCATGCGGGCGACTGCAAGGCTGAGCAGCACGGCCGCCACAACGGTAAAACCAAAATTCTTGAAGAATTCACCCGAGACGCCGGGCATCATGCCAACGGGCAGGAAGACAGCGACAATCGAGAAAGTAGTTGCCACCACGGCAAGGCCAATTTCATCCGCGGCATCAATTGAGGCCTGATAGGCGGATTTGCCCATGCGCATATGGCGGACGATATTCTCAATTTCCACAATGGCGTCATCGACCAGAACACCAGCCACAAGGCTAAGGGCCAGCATGGAAATTTGGTTCAGGCTGAACCCAAGCATTTCCATGAACCAAAAAGTTGGGATGGCCGAAAGTGGAATGGCAATGGCGGAAATAAGGGTTGCCCGGCGATCGCGCAGGAACAGCCACACGACGAGAACCGCCAGAATTGCGCCTTCGGTCATAGCGGCAATTGAAGATTTATACTGCGCCTTGGTGTAATCAACCGAGGTGTACAGCTCGGTGAAATGGATCTTGGGGTTTTCCCTCTGGATTTTGCGCAGCTCGGCCCAGACGGCGTCATACACCTTCACATCAGAGGCGCCTTTGGCCCGCTGAACGGAGAAGCTGAGCACTTGGCGGCCATTCATGGTCGAAATGCTGCGCTGTTCGCCATAAAGATCTTGCACATCAGCCAGAGCCGACAATTTGACAAAGCGGCCTCCGCCCAAGGCAATATTGGTTTCCCCGAGCTGAAACGCATCTCGCGCATTGCCCAAAACACGCACAGATTGTTCGGCACCCGCAATTTCAGTTCGACCGCCCGCAGCATTTAAATTGCTTTGCCGCAGCTGGTTATTGACCTGCGCTGCCGTAATCCCAAAAGCCTGCATTTTTGCCGGATCAAGAATGACGCGAATTTCGCGGCTCACCCCACCTTCGCGATTGATGGCAGCAGCCCCTGGTATTCCCTGCAGCCGCTTCACCACGACATCATCCACATACCAGCTCAATTGCTCGAGCGACATGTCCACTGCTTCGGCAGAAATATAGGCAATGGGCTCGCCCGTGGTGTCCACGCGGTTGACCTGCGGCTCCAAAATACCATCAGGCAAATCGCTGCGCACTTTGGTCAAGGAATCGCGGATATCGTTGACGGCCCGGTCAATATCTGTCCCGAGTTGGAACTGAACGAAGGTCATCGACATGCCTTCGCGCACCGAGGAATTAATCTCGTCGACGCCATTAATGGAACGCAGCGACGCCTCAACAATCTGCGTCACTTGCTTTTCAAGCTCTGTCGGGGCGGCGCCCGGCTGCACAATCACAACTTGTGCGCCCGGGAATTCAATATCCGGGTTGTTGTTCACATCCATCCGGCTGAAGCTGATAATGCCTGCCAGAAGCAGCGCCACGAACAACACAATGGGCGGCACCGGGTTGCGGATGCACCAGGCCGAAATGTTCCGGAGATTCATGGCCTATGCCTCAGTTCGACTTTTGGGAGACGGGAACAACCGTTTCACCTTCGTTAAGGAAGGCACCTGCTGACAGAACCACCCGCTCAGTGCCCGTTAGGCCCGACAGAATGATGATGCCGGCATCCGATACATCGCCCACCTTTACATCACGGCGGATGACTTTGTTCTTGGCGCCAACAACATAGACATAATTGCCCTTATCATCGCTCTGCACAGCAGACTCTGGCAGCAATGGGGCTTTGGTTGTTCCAGCACTGATCATCGCGCTCGCAAAGCCGCCCGGACGAATGGCTGGGTTATAGGCCAGCGAGATGCGTACCATGCCTTGACGCGTTGCCGGGTCAATAACGGGGGGCATCTGCCAAATCCGGCCAGTAAAGCTAGCGCTGGTGCCAACGGGCGTAATCTTGGCCGTGCGGCCAACACCTAGCTTTGACAGGTCCGCCTCAGCCAATTGGGCGCGCATTTCCATTTCGCCATCTTTGGCAATGCGGAACAACACACCGCTGCCCCCGCCAACCACTTGGCCCGGCTCAACATTGCGCGCCAACAACAGGCCCGAGGCAGGTGCGCGAATGTCCAGACGGCCAATCCGTGCCCGGCTTTCATTCAGCTGTGCGCGCGCGACATTGGCTTGCGCTGCTGCGGCATCGCGCTGCGCCGTTTTACGATCAATATCGGCTTTTGAGATAAAGCCACGTTCGGCCAAAGCTTTGGCCCGATCCAACTCATTCTGCGCAAGACGCGCATTGGCGTCTGTCACACGGATTTGCGCTTCAAGAGCGGCTGCTTGTTGGGTTTGAACTTGGCGATCAACAATCGCGAGCACTTGGCCCGCGCGGACCCAGCTTCCGGCATCGACTAATACTTGCCGTACCATGCCACCTTCGCCCACGGCACCCACGGGCATATCACGCCGCGCCGCCAAAGACCCTGTCGCACTAATTGTGCTTTCCACCTCACGCGCGCCGGGCACCATAACTGTAACCCGCGGGGCCTGACGTTCAGCATTTGCGCCTGACGTGGGAGTGCTGTTTCCGCCCAATAGACGGGCGCCCAGCACCGCGGCCAGCAGCACCAAAGCAGCAATGCCAATGATGATTTTGCGGCGGCGGCTCTTCTGCGCCAGATCAAGTTCATCTGATGACAACAAGCCATCCCCATGACGCGTGAAGTTCGTCTCGACGTTCATTCTTTTCGCTTTCGGCCAGACTCGGCGGGATTAGTCGGTGCGGGGTGTATTATCCGAATAAGTCACTCAGCACAAGTTTGTTGCGTTGGTCCTACAGACATCCAAAGTCACATGTGGTCGATCACAGCCTTTTTCGCAAGCAGCATAGAAGGTAAACCTAACCTTTTTAGGAGATGCCTAGACCGTTCGTCTGGCTGGGCCTTGTTCATCTTGCGTGAAGCCGGGATGTGCCAGTCTGCGCCCCTCTTTGGTTAGGAGCCTGAAGCTATGTTGCACTTCATTGGTCGAACTGCGCCCCGCCTTGTGCCGATTGTCTTGATTGCGGGCCTGTCCACCGCTGGCTTGGCGCAGGGCCCGGGTCCTGTGCCAGAGACGATGGGGACACGGCTAGAGGTGCAGGCGCGTGGCGTGGTGCGCGGGGTGCCGGATCGGGCGATGATAAGTGCTGGCGTTGTCACTCAAGCGCCTGATGCGCAAACGGCGCTGCGCCGAAATGCAGAGCAAATGGCCAAGGTTTTGGCCGCTTTGCGGGCGGCTGGCATTGCCGATAAAGATATACGTACCCAGTCCATCGCCCTTACACCCCAATATCGCTATCCGGCCAATGAAGCGCCTGTCCTGACTGGCTATCAAGCCAATAACAGCCTTGCGATTTCTATTGCTGAAATTGCGCGGGTTGGAGGCGTTATTGATGTGTTGGTCAAGCAAGGCGCCAATGAGATTAACGGCCCTAGCTTTGTGCTTTCACAGCGCCCCATGATGGAAGATCAAGCCCGGCAAGAGGCTGTCCGCCAATTTCAGGCCCGCGCGGCACTTTATGCCAAAGCACTCGGCTTGCACGTCCGCCGAATTGTGTCTTTGAGTGAGGCCGTTGAGTCCGCTGGCCCGCCTATGCCATTCCTGATGGCTCGCGCGGGTGCAGCAGACTCGGCAGCGTCCAAAACCACGCTGTCAGCTGGGCAAGAAGATGTTGCAGTGACAGTGTCAGGCGTGGTTGAACTCGGGACGCAGCCTTAGCGGCGGCGTTGGGTGATAAAGGCAGTTAGCCCAGTCAACAGCAGGGCGCCTGCAACGGCACCACCCCAGCTTTGCGCATCAAGCCCTGAATAGAGCCGGCCTCCTTGGGCAAGGAACGCACCTACAAAACTGCCGATGCTGCCTGCCAAGACATGGCTCAAAATGGTGCGCGCAGAGGCTTCGGACGCAAAGGCCGCCACGCTCCACCCCAACAGGGCGCCCACCATCAGAACAAGTTGCAAATTTGCCATGCGCTGCCTCTAGCTGGCCAATCATGGGCCAGCAATCGGCTTTTAGGCCAGCGCTTTAGACTGAGTAGAGCTGTTGGCGCTGATACAGGCTTTTATAATGTTGGATGCGTGTGACGCGCAGACCCGGCATCCCCGAGCGATCAATTGCGCGCTGCCAGCCGGCGAATTCCTCCTGCGTCAGCCCATAGCGGGCGCAGACTTCGTCGACGGTGAGCAGGCCACCTTTTACGGCCGCTACAACTTCTGCTTTGCGGCGCACCACCCATCTTTTGGTGGAGGCAGGGGGCAATGTTTCCAAGGTTAAAGGCTCCCCAAGCGGGCCGATTACCTGTGCCGGACGGATTTTCTGGTTTTCAATCATCAAGACCTCAAATCGGATGCGCGTATCTGGTGCCTGTTACGGCTCTAGCCTCAATCCCTTGAAACTTCGCTAAATAGCCAAGGTTAACGCATTACTTTTTACCGTCAGCGCTCCCGTAAGATCCTGCTCGTCAAATAGTTGAAATTTTGTGAATTTTTTTGATCTGCGGCCTGTTTGTGATGAGTTTTCGTCTCCAAATTGGAGCGACTATTTTGACTTTCCTGTGCCATGAGCTGGGCTTGCACGCGCGCTGTGGGCGTAATTGCTTGTCGCGCCGCGGTGGTCGCCAACAGGCTTGGCAGATCAAAAATCTGGGTCCGTTCAATTGGGTCAGCATCATCCATATGGCAGCGGATGCCAAGAAGGAATGAACGCAAGGTAAACAAAGCTTTTGCTGCTGCACTTTTTGTCTGACGCCGCTATGGCCTTTTCCATGTTCGATCTGTTTCAGCTGGAAGGGCCTGCCAAGGCGCGCCGCATTGTGGTGGCTATGTCGGGCGGCGTGGATTCGTCTGTCGTCGCGGCGCTGGCCGCGCAGACGGGCGCCGAAACCATTGGCATTACGCTGCAACTTTATGATCATGGCGCCGCCGTTAATCGGGCGGGCAGTTGTTGTGCAGGCCGCGATATTCGCGATGCGCGCGCCGTGTGTGATCGGTTGGGCATTGCCCATTATGTGTTTGATCATGAAAGCCGCTTTCGCGACACAGTGATCGAACAATTCGCCGATGAATATATGAATGGGCGGACCCCCATTCCCTGCGTCCGTTGCAATATGGGCGTGAAGTTTACCGATCTATTCCGCCTCGCGCGGGAATTGGGCGCTGATTGCCTTGCCACTGGCCATTATGTTCGCCGGGTTGAGGGCGCACACGGGGCAGAATTGCACCGTGCGCTCGACCCGGCACGCGACCAAAGCTATTTCCTCTTTGCCACCACGCAGGACCAGCTTGATTATCTGCGCTTTCCACTTGGTGGGCTGCCCAAGCCGCAAGTGCGCGCGCTGGCGCAAGAAATGGGGCTGGCCGTTGCGGCCAAGCCCGATAGTCAGGACATCTGCTTTGTGCCCAATGGCGATTATGCCTCAGTCGTCCGCAAGGTGCGGCCAGAGGCGGAGAGCGATGGCGCAATTGTGGATATGGAAGGGCGCGAACTGGGCCGTCACAAAGGGCTGATCCATTATACAGTCGGCCAGCGACGTGGGCTGGAGATTGGCGGGCTGGCTGAGCCACTTTACGTTGTTCGGCTGGATCCAGAAAAGCAGCAGGTGGTGGTCGGGCCGAAACACGCACTCGCTGTTTCCGCCGCGCGTATTGTAGAGCCCAATTGGCTCGACGCTGCTGAAGACCGGCCTGTGATGGCCAAGGTGCGTTCGCTTGCAAAGCCTGTGCCCGCACGAATGCGAGGCGATTGGCTGGAATTTGATGCCGCGGAATATGGCGTCGCGCCCGGGCAGGCAGCCGTGCTTTACGATGGTGATCGGATTATTGGCGGCGGCTGGATTGAAGACACCCGTCGCGCCATGGCTGAGGCGGCTTAGCGCCCCAGCGGCTCAGGCTGGCAGCCCAGTATCGGATCATAGTGCGCGGTGCGGCTGGCAATCAGCGGCACACTGGCCCGCACACTCTTGGTTGCCGTATCTTCAGAGAGTTGGATGAGCTCCATCCCCGGCTCAAAATCCTTTTTGCAATCCGCCAAGCTCCGGTTGCCAATATAGCGGCAGCCACAGGCCACGCGCGCGCCATAGCCAACGCCCAGCTCCAGAAGCGGCTTTTGACGATAGGCAAAAATGCCGCCACCAATAAGCAGCAGGGCCAAGGCCGCGATCAAGAGAAGTACCACAGGCTTTTGGATAAGGCTTGCTTTCATAAGCGGGCAGCTTAGGCTCGTCTTATGACAATGAAAAGCGTCATTGGAGGGGGGCTTCTGGCTGTCATGCTGTCAGGCATGACGGTGTCAGCTGCGCCCGAACCACGCCCGCTTGATCCGCTCTTTCGGGGAGAGGCCAGCGAAACGCGCGCCGCGTTATTGATCCAAGACGGTAAGATCATCGAAAAACGATATGCGCCGGGCTATTCCGATGCCAACCGCTTCATCAGCTGGTCGATGGCAAAGACGGTGACAGCTGTCTTAATCGGCGAGTTGGTGGCCGACGGGCGTTTACAGCTAGATGCTCCCGTGCCTTTTGCCGAATGGCAGGCCCCGGACGATCCGAGGCGTAAAATTACGCTGCGCCAGATGCTCAATATGGCTTCAGGCCTATCGCATACCGAAGTTGGCGATCCCGTTTACGCGTCTGACACCAATCAGATTTTATTTGTCGGCGGCACTGAGACGATGGCGCAGGCGGCGCTTGCAAAGCCATTGGAAGCCATGCCGGGCAGCAAATTTGAATATAGCTCAATGACATCATTATTGCTGTCAGAACTCATCACGCGCCAGTTAACGCAAAGGCGTGATCCACGCGTGCGCGCTGAGGCGTATCGCCGCTTTGCGCAAGACCGCTTATTCCGTCCTGCGGGCATTACCAGTGCCGTTTTAGAATTTGATGGCGCGGGCACGCAAATTGGGGGCTCTATTCTGTATATGTCGCTCGACGATTGGGGGCGGTTTGGCAAGGTTTTGCTGGATGGCCGGGGCGAGGCCGCCACACCCATTATTACGCCTGATTGGCTGGCCTTTCTGCGCGCGCCCAGCCTGCGCGATGGGGGCTATGGCGGGCAAATATGGCTTAATCGTCCGCGTCCTGCAGGGTCAGATGCCGCCCTGTTCCCAGGTCAGGGGCCAGCCACGCTGACTTCAGCCATTGGTCATTTGGGCCAATATGTCATTGCCTCGCCCGATCAGGGCACGGTGCTGGTGCGCCTCGGCAAAACCAATGATCCTGATCTTGGCCCTGTGCGGACTGGCTTGGGCCAAATCATGTCGTCCATTCCGGTAAAGAAAGCAGCCAATGCCCAGCCTTAATGCACGCCTTTTTGCGTTTGTTCTCCGGTCAACAGGCTTTGTTCGTCGCAATTTCTCGGGCGGTGCCGCGCTTGATATGGCCATTGCCACGGCCCGGGCTGCACCGGCGCAATTGCCAACAGCCAAGCAGCGTGCCCGTTTGGACATTCGCGAAGAGAGCTTTGAGGGGCGACCCGTGTGGCACATTGCGCCCAAGGATCAGGCCAACAGCCGCGTCCTCCTCTATTTCCATGGCGGGGGCTATATTTATGCGGCGTCCAATTTTCATTGGGCATTTTTGTGTCATTTGGCGGAAAAACATGGCGTTTCCATCATCGCGCCGCTTTATCCGCTGGCGCCCGAGCATGACGCCACAGCCATTACCCAATTTGCCTTTAACCTCTATCGCGATGTGCTGACGCGCCATCAGGCGGCCGATGTCGTTATGGGTGGCGATAGCGCCGGCGGCGGGCTGACCGCTGCAACCTTAATGGCGGCACGCGATGCAGGCCTTGCTCTGCCGCGCAAGGCGCTGCTGATTTGCCCTTGGTTGAATGCTGAGCCCGACCATCCCGATCAGCTGCTGATTGAACCGCGCGATGCCATTTTAACGCGCAGCGGCATTCGTGATGCCGGGCGGCGCTATGCCGGCAGCCTGCCTGTGCAAGATCCGCGTGTCAGCCCGATCCATGGCAATTGGGATGGCCTGCCCGAAATGCTGATGTTTGCTGGGGGAGATGATATTCTGGTGGCCGATGCGCGTGCCCTGAAGGCGAAGCTGCCCAGCGTCGCGTATCAAGAAGCGGGCAGCATGATCCATGATTGGCCCATTTTCACTTTTGCCGAAAGCCGCGCCGCGCAAGCGCATATGGCAGGCTTTATCAACAGCTGAGAGTTAGGCAGGCCGTTCTTCAGCCGGATGCCCATCTGGATCTGGGTGGATGATGACTTCGGTGTGCGGAAATTCCGCCATTAACTTCTCTTCCACTTCGTCCATCACGCGGTGCGCCTCTTCCACCGTCATTAACGGGTCTACCCAGACGTGGAATTGCACAAAATCCCGCGTGCCGCTGGAACGGGTGCGAAAATCATGAATGCCCCGCAATTCTGGGTGAGATTGGGCAACTGCCAGAAAACGCTGTCGCTTTTCTTCGGGCCATTCGTGGTCCATTAATTGGTCAATGGCGTGTCGTGCCACACCCCAGGCATGCCACACCAGCCAGCCGGCAATGGCCAAGCCGAACAAGGGGTCTGCCCCGCGCACGCCCAATAGGCTGTCGAGCACCAATGCCGCAATGACGGCCGCGTTCAGCAGCAAGTCGCTGGAATAATGGGCACTATCAGCCGCAATAGCGACCGAGCCAGTCTGTCGCACGACATGTTTCTGATACCAAATAAGGAGCAAAGTAGCCGCCATTGCAAAGGCGGATACGGCAATGCCCAATGTGGGATGGCTGGGCGCAGCACCGCTGCCCAATCGGGTGATGGCCTGCCATGCAATGCCCAGCGCCGAAAGGCCAATGAGCCACGTCTGGAACAGGGCGGAAATCGCCTCTGCTTTGCCATGGCCAAAGCCATGTTCATCATCTGCCGGTTCAGCGGCCAGCCGCACGGAAAACAGCGTCACCAGCGAGGCAATAATATCAAGCGTGGTATCCGCCAGTGATCCCAGAACAGAGACAGAGCCTGTGCTGATGCTGGCCCAAATTTTAAGGGCAAGCAGCGTTGCGGCCATAGCCACGCTGGCCATTGCCGCGCGCGACGCAAGCTTGCCGCGGGCGGCCGCAGACTGTGGGCCGGGCGTGTTGGACACTAGGGGTGATGTGTCTGCCATGGGTCAGGGGTAAAGCAGGCTTTCTGTCCAGCCAGCGCCCGCTGGCAAAAACAGACGGCGGTGGTGGAGGCGATATTCCCGGTCTTCCCAAAACTCGATCCGCTCTGGCGTGACGCGAAAGCCACCCCAATGCGGTGGGCGCGGAACATCTTGGCCTTCATACCGCGCCTTTACGTCCTCAAAGCGCGCTTCAAACGTTTCGCGGCGATCAAGCGTTTCGGACTGAAGCGAGGCCCAAGCACCAAGCTGAGAGTCGCGGGCGCGAGATGCAAAATAGGCATCCGCTTCTGCGCTGCTCACAGGCGACACTGGGCCTTCAATGCGAATTTGCCGCCGCAGCGATTTCCAATGGAAGAGCAGGGCAACGCGGCCATTGGCGGAGAGTTGCTGGCCTTTGCGGCTGTTTTGGTTGGTATAAAAGACAAACCCATCAGGCCCATGGCCTTTGAGCAGTACCATGCGAACGCTGGGCTGGCCATCTGCGCCCACCGTTGCCAACGCCATAGCGTTGGAATCGTTGAGTTCGGTGGTGCGCGCTTCCGCAAACCAAGTCTCAAATAGGGCAAAAGGTGAGTGCATAAGTCTAGGTCTAATCGATCTGCGCAAAATTGACCAGCGTTCAAAGGGGCAATTTAGCAGTGTGCGGTGCCTGAATTGACAATAGCATTTGCCCATACGCTCTGCTAATTTATGGTTCCAAAGAGAGTACAAATAATCAGGAAGTATCGGGTCCTTTGTGGGAGTGCGTTATGATTATAGAGTTTTCTGCTTTGTTGGCATTGGCAATGGCTGATCCTGAGAACAGCGTCGTGAAAGGGGACATCGCCCCCGCTACGCAAGACGCTGGCGAGATGATTTGTCGTCGTTACAAGGAACTCGGTAGTCGCCTGACGTCCAAAAAGGTTTGTAAAACCGCTAAAGAATGGGACGATGCCCGTAAAGAGAATGCTGAGGTTGTCCGGCAGCAACGAGGCGCAGTCGGCGGCCCTCAGCCCGGCAATGGAGGGTAAAGCCCCTACCGGCAGTGCGGGGATCGGGCGTGGAGATGCAAACAGCCTGTATCAGCAGGCAACCCAAGCGCTTCATAATGGGCGACTGGACGATTGTCTGAGCTATGCGAGGCAGTTGGAGTCGCTCATAGGCCCACATAGTTCTGTTTTTCATTTGCGCGCACTTTCCCTTCATCGGGCGGGCAAATTATCAATGGCACTTGAGTGTTTCGAGCAATCGATCGCCGCCCTTCCTTCGCCGTCCCAAGACCCATATGTGTTCGCTAATGCGGCAATTGCTTATGAAGCTGCTGGAGTGTCTGATCGCGCCATTGCTTTGATGGCTTCCGCATCAAATGCTGGGCCGAATGCATTCGACATTCAATTGGCGCAACTTGAAATGCATCGCCGGCTTCTTGGCAACGAAGCTTGTTTGAAAGGCTTCGAAACACTTGTCAAAAGGCACCCTAATCGGGCGGATGTTTTTCATCATCAAGCATTATTTCTCCGAGATATCTGCCGCCCTAGCGAGGCAGAACGGGCCGCAGTTCAAGCTGTTGAACTGAATACACAGTCTCTAGCTGCGCGGCATTTAGTTGCCCGTATTCAGCTTGAGGCGGGCGCTGGTGATCCAGAGGCGTTTTTAAAACTCAGTGTTGAGTCCGGCGATGATGAGACGTTGATTATGGGAGCTGCTGCTGCATTTATACAGCATGGCGAGTCTGACCAGGCCCTATGGCTCCTTGACCGAAAACTTGCAGAGCATCCGCACTGGTCTGGGGTTGCGATTACGCGCCTATCGATTGCGCAACAGCTGTTTTCCCCCGACATCGCGGCAAACTGGCTTAAACTCCAGCTTGGTCGTCACCCGCCAATAGCATCCCTCTGTCAGGCTTTGGTGACCCAATTGTGGCGCGCTCAAGGCGCTCAAAATGCCCATCAGGCACTGGTCCAGTTTCCTAAGGAGCTCTTGGAAACTCGGGAGTTGTTGTTGTTACGTTCAGAACTGGTTTCCGAGATCGGGCAATATGCAGAGGCAGACATTCTCTTTAGTAGGCTGAAGCCGTCTGGTCACGCGGTCGACGTTCAGCTTGATCTATCGATGATCCGACATTTGCTGCGCACCAGGCAGTTTGAACAGGCTCTTGAGTTAGCATTGAATTTGGCGACTTTGGGTTGTGTTGAGGCTTGGGTTTATATTGAGATTGTTTGGAGATTGACGTCTCATCCAGCCTGGGATTGGTTGATGGCAGATGGGCGACTGATTGAGCAGACGCCTTTGCTTGGCTTTGACGAGATCAAAGTGGACTTGCTCGCAGAAATGCACGCGCTGCACGCCAATTTAAAGCATCATCCGCTGGATCAAAGCCCTCGGCTTGGAACGCAAACTGATGGCCACCTATTTCGCAGAATGACGCCGGCTATTCGCGCTTTTATCGCTATAGCCACATCAACTGTTGAGAGTTATCTTGCGCAGCACGCCGGGCTTGAGCCCTTGGCAAACCATGGCATTCCTCACCCTTATTCCAGGCTCAAACCGCATAACTTTAAGTTTTCTGGCGCATGGAGTATTCTTCTGGGCAAGCTCGGGTTCCATGAGCCTCATTTTCACAGCCAGGGTCAGATCAGTTCAGCCTGCCATCTTATCGTGCCGCAAGTGCAAGTAGGCGGAGCGAAAACCATGCGAACAAAGCATGCTGGATGGCTTGAATTGGGCAGGCCACCTACCTCTTTAAATTTGGATCTTGAACCGTTTTGTATCTTAGAGCCGCGTGTCGGGTTTATAGCATTGTTCCCGTCATTTCTATTTCACGGCACGCGCCCATTTGAAGAAGGTGAACGGATGTCGATTGCCTTTGATGTGGCGGGTCCTTGATGGAAGTCACATTTCTCCGACACCAAAAAAAGGGCGGTGGTAAGTTATACCACCGCCCTTCAATTTATGCGTCTCAGGATTGATTAGAAGCGGAAGCTTGCACCAATCGAGAGATAGCGACCCAGAGTGTCGTAGAACCCGGCAAAGGTATTGCCGTTCGACGAATAATCCTGACCAACCAGCGGCGGCGACTTATCGAACAGGTTGTTCGCTGACATCGTAATCGACACGTTCTTAGTCACGTCAGCCGCAACCGACAGGTCGAACCAAGAATATGACGGAATGGACTTCTTGCCGTTGGCAAGCGTAAGTTCAGCGCCCTTGTTTGAGATTGCATCGATGCCGCCCATGAAACGCCATTTCCCGGTGACGGTCCACACCGATGGAGCCTTGTAAGAGACACGCAATGTGTGCCGCCATTTGGGCGAGGCAAAGCAGATGGTATTAACAATACCCGAGCAGTCATAGGGTGAGCCTGTCGGATAGTCCTGGAATTCCTTCTTCAGGAGGTAAGAACCAGTAACACCTACTGTGATTGAACTTGCTCCCAAATCGAAGCGAGATGCGGCGGCAACGTCGATGCCCTGGAAGTCACGACCCCCAAGATTGTCCGATGTCAGTTCCACAAAGCCCGCCTGACCCAGCCAGAGGCTGCCATTCGGTGCACGCTTGATGCGACCACATGCCTGCGGATTGGTTCCGGTTGCGCAATCTGTGATCAGTGCTTGAGCCGGATAAGTCCCAATCACGTCCGACATTTTGATGCGATAATAGTCAATGCTGAGGCTCGTCTTGCTCGTCGGCGTGACAACAATACCTGCAGTCAGAGTATCTGCCTTTTCCGGGTTTAGGTCGGGATTTCCGCCAAATAGACCATTATATTGCGAAGCTGGGCTGGCAGAAATACGGCCATATTGTGCGGAAGTAACGCCAGTCAAAGCGCACTGAGACTGCGAAAGAGTGGGCGTCGCGCCTGCGCACGGGTCTGAACCGCCCCAAAGGCCCAAGCTCTGGGGCTGGAAAAGCTCGGGAGCATTTGGCGCGCGGATGGCGCGATTGTAACCGCCGCGCAGGCGGATGGTGTCATTCACCTCCCAGTTCAACTGCGCTTTGTATGTATGCGTGTCGAACGTGCTGCCGCCATCAACGCCATAATGCGAGAAGCGATAGCCGAGTTCGAGGCGCATATCCTTGGCAAAGCCCTTGTCCTGGAAAACTGGGACCTGAGCTTCGGTGAAGATTTCAGAGACGTCGAACGTACCAGAAACCGAGGGCGTGGGACCGCCCTGGCCAGCTAGTAGGCCCTTTTCATAAACGTAATCGGAGACTGCCTGAAAATCTTCCTTGCGATATTCGCCACCAAGAACCATCGAAATGGGGTCATTGGCAATCGCAACGCCAATATCGCCAGTCACATAAGCCTGCGCCAAGAACTCCTTGGTGAGGCCAGTCCGGGTAGCAGTTGCCCCCAGCGTGCTAGCGAATTCAGGCGTGACTGCGCCACGCTGAAACACCTTGTAAGTTCCCGCCTTGATCGCATCGGCCACAGACGGCAGCAGCAGATCATTAACGTAGCTATTCGATAGCGAAGACTGGCCATACTGAATGGAGGCATCATAGCTCCAATTGTCAGAAAGGGCGCCCTTGGTGCCAGTGACGATGCGGAACGAGTCGTGCTGGATTATGTCCTGACGAGGACCGCCTTCAACGTTACGCTTACCGATATAGACGGCCAGCGAGTCCGTTGCTGGGTTCAAGCCGAATGTGGTTGCGCAAAGCTGCGTCGCTTGAGCTGCTGTCAGCAGTGACGACGAGCAAGGAATCGCATATTCCTCGGCAAAGAATGTACCAGATTCTGCAATCTGTGCGACTGATCGATTGTGCGCGTACATCACCTCGGCATAGGGATTGAATGCTGAGCTGATTTCATAATTCACAAACGCGCCAAGTGTGAAGCGCGTGTCAGGACGCTGGAAATAGTTGATCGGGTTAAAGTTATACAGGTTTGAATCTGCTGGGATGAACTTGTTGTTGGCGTCAAGCGTCACAAACGCGTTCTGATCATAGTCTACTTCGCCATTTACGATCGGGTAAACGTCAAAATTTGCGACCGGAGAGTTGTAGGAACCGCCGCAAGCTGTGCCAGTTGCGTTGAGGGCGCATGCGGAATAATCACGGGTGCCTTGGAGGACGGGCTTAATCTTACGATATGTCGCGTAAGCGACAGCGTGGCCACGGCCTTCCCCAAAACTTCCACCAACTGTGAGATCGGCGTTAAACTGACCGCCATCGAAAGCTGTTCCGGTTGGAACTTCAAAACCGCGGGCCAAAGAGCGTTCAGTAACAAAATTGCCGCTATTCTTGTGCATGAAGTATGATTGGCCGATATCCAATTGGATACCTTCAAATTTGTCATCCATGACAAAATTGACGACGCCCGCAACGGCGTCTGCGCCGTAAACTGAAGATGCGCCGCCGGTTAGCACGTCAATGCGCTGAACAAGGGCACCCGGAATTTGGTTAATGTCGGCTGCAACAGAGTTGGTTGAACCTGGTTGCAAGCGACGACCATTGACCAACACCAAGGTGCGGGTCGAGCCAAGACCGCGCAGATCGAGCGTCGCGGTTCCGGTCGCGCCATTGGAAATGAACGCATTCTGCGAAGCTTCAATTTGCGGCAATGTTACCAAAACATCTTCAAGCCGCGTGTAACCGGTCTCGGTGATTTCTTGAGCCGTCGTGACCGAGACAGGCGAAGTTGCTGTCAGATTTGGTTGTGCGATGCGCGATCCTGTCACGACGATTTCCGAGGACTGCGCTGCAGCATCACCTTGTGCGTTCTGAGCTTGAGCTGGCAACGCCATGAAGGCGAAGGCGATGACCGCCGGCGCCACGCTTGTTCTGAGCTTGATTTGCGTCTTCATTTATTATTCCCCTTTTGAGAACTCGGCAAAATTACTCGCCAAGCAACTTCCAGAATCGGCCGCAAAGTCAAAGTAACAAAAAACTTTCGTTACAGGACCGACATAATCTCCCCCGTAAATTTAGGGGCGAAGCTTATACCTTATCCAAAAGGTTACCCTTGCGCGGGTTTGTTGTAAACATGACGGATCCGAGCTTTTCTGAGTTCTTAAAAGATGATTAAAATCAAGAACTTGAGGATGTTTTGATTATTTTGGGGCAGCATGGTTACGGGTTTGTGTGTTGCATATTGGCAACAAGTTGCTCGAAACATGAGTGCTATTGCTTGGATGAAGGTTGTAAATTCACGTTTAACCGCGCAATTGCTCGCTCATTCCGGCCTGACTGCGCTCGAAATAGGATGCTCGAGGGCTGGGTGGATTTTGAAGTCTTGGGGATCGCTCGAGACTTCTCAGGGGACAAACAAGGGGTTTGCCAAGTGAAAAAGTTTAACAAGGTGCCCGGCCTCAAGGCGGGCGTTGCGGGAAGCATTATTTCCCTCACTCTTTTAACGACACCCGCCATGGCACAGGCTCAGGCGGCCGCAGATGACGCAGGGGCAATCATTGTCACGGGGTCGCGCATTCAGCGCATGGACCTGACCGCAACTAATCCTGTGTCGATTGTTCCGGCTGAGGAGTTCAAGCTGACTGGGGCAGTCAACGTCGAACAGGTGATCAACACCTTGCCGCAGGTTCTGCCTGGCACGACCAGCTTTTCGAACAACCCAGGCAATGGTGCCGTCACACTGAACTTGCGTAACTTGGGCTCTACCCGCACGTTGGTGCTGGTGAACGGTCGTCGTTGGATGTTTTATGATACCAACCAGATCGTTGACTTGAACACAATCCCTCAGTTTCTGCTTTCCAACGTTGACGTTGTGACGGGCGGTACTTCGGCAGTTTACGGCTCCGACGCCGTCGCTGGTGTTGTTAACTTCCGCTTGCGTGATGTCACGGGTTTGGAAGCTGGCGCGACCTATTCGCTTACTGATCGTGGCGATGGCGCGCGTTACTCAGCGAACGTGGCCATTGGGTCGAGCTTGGAAGACGGCCGCGGCAACGTGACCATGTTTGCCAACTACACGCGCCGCAAGCCTATCTTCCAGGGCGCACGTTCCTTCTCCGCAACGCAATCCGGTGACGGTTGTATCGTTCCGGGCAGCACCAATTCCGTCACGGAAATTGGTACGCCGTTCCCATCGGGTATCACGGTTGCAACCTGCGGCGCCCGCGGCGGGCAGATTGGCTTTGTTCCGCAGGGTTCTGCAACGGGCCCGATTGCTACATTCGGTTCGGGAACAAGCACCTACATCTTTAACCCGACTGGCGGTGGCTCGCGTCTGTTCAACGATCCAGGCGATCTCTACAACTTTGCTCCAGCCAACTATCTCCAGTTGCCGCAAGAGCGCTATTTGGTTGGTGCCTATGGCAGCTACGAAATCACTGATGGTATTGAGGCCTATTCGGAACTCAGCTTCGTTAACAACCGCGTAGCAACTGAATTGGCGCCCACGCCGACTGGCGTTACCGCACCGTTGCTGATTGCCAGCCCGTATTTCAACGATCAGACGCGTGCGCTTCTGACGGCGAATGATGCGGCAGAAGCATTGACAGCTGGGACGCGTGGTGATGGCTACGCAACGACCTCGTTGTCATACCGTTTCCTTACCGCTGGCTCGCGTAACCAAGAGCAGACCCGCCAAGCATTTCGCGTTCTGGGTGGTTTCCGTGGCAACATCACGGACAACCTGAAGTACGATATGTTCTATTCCTACGCACGGACGAGCAACACGCAGATCCAGCAGGGTAACGTCTCGAGCAGCCGTTACGTCAATGCGCTGACAGTGGAATTTGTTCCCGGCAGCACCACGGACCTTCGCTGTAAGGATGCGTCGGCACGGACAGCAGGCTGTTTGCCGCTGAACGTGTTTGGCAGTGGCTTGGCTGATCCGAATGCGGTGAAGTACGTCCGCGTTCAGTCGACCAACCTGGAGCAGTCCGAACTGACCAATGCGGTGGCCTCGGTCTCTGGTTCGCTCTTCAATCTCGGCATGGGCGCGGAAGATGTCGCGTTCGCGTTGGGTGGCGAATATCGCAAGATGGCATCGCGTTACATTCCGGACGAGTTCTTGGCCTCGGGTGACGTGCTTGGCTTCAACGCCGGCAAGCCGACGAGCGGTTCGTATAACGTTAAGGAAATCTTCGGCGAATTGGATGTTCCAGTTCTTGAAGACAAGTTCATTCACCGTCTCGGCGTAAACGCCGCTGCGCGTTATTCGGACTACTCGCTGAATGCCGTTGGTGGCAGCTGGACTTTCTCAGGCGGTGTTGATCTCGCCCCGATTGAAGACTTGACCCTACGCGGCCAGTATTCGCGCGCTGTTCGTGCACCGAACGTGCAGGATCTGTTTGCAGGCAATTCAACAGGCTTCCCGGGTGTCACCGATCCGTGCTCCGATCGTGGGACGGCTGCATCGCGCACTGACGCGCTGCGGGCTTTCTGTATCTCTTCGGGTGTCCCGGCTGCGACAATCTTCACCCGTGCCGTTCAGCCTAACGCTCAGATTCAGGCTGATTTCGGTGGTAATCCGAAGGTTGAAGAAGAAACGTCTGATACGTATACGGCGGGCTTCGTGTTCCGTCCGAACTTCGTGCCGCGTTTGAACCTGACGGTCGACTATTTCAACATTTCGGTGAACAACACGATTGGCGTTCTGGCCGGTGGTGTGAACTCGGCTCTGTCTTTGTGCTACAACACCATTCAAGATCTGAACAATCCGATCTGTAAGGTGTTCGTTGGCATGCGTAATCCGGCCAACGGTGCGCTTGGCCAGACATCGGGCGGTAAGAACCCCCAGTTCCTGTCGGCTAACGTCGGCAAGCTGGCGACTAGCGGCGTTGACGTTCAGGTTGATTACTCGCTGCCGCTGTTCAACGGTAAGCTCGGTTTGTTCTACCTCGGCACCTGGCTGGATAAGTATCGCAGCACGCCGATTGCTTCGATTCCGGAGCGTGAGAACATTCTCGAAGGCGTGCACGGTCAGCCGAAATATCGTCACAACGTCCGCGTGACGTACAATCAGGGTCCAGCTCTGATTTCGCTGCGCTGGCGCTATGAGTCTGGCACCCAAGACAACCGCATTCGGAACATCTTTAACGGAACGCAGCGCATTGGGACCGACCCTGCTCTGTTGCCCAAGCCCTATGTTGGTGCGACGAACTATTTCGATCTCAGCCTAGGCTTTGATGTTAACGAGAACTTCTCGCTCAATGCGGGCGTGAACAACGTGCTGGATAAGCAGCCGCCGATCCTCGGTTCGGCCGCCGAGCAGGCCAACACGTTGCCCAGCTTCTACGACGTGCTGGGTCGTGACTTCTTCGTTTCGGCACGCTTTAAGTTCTAAGCAAAGTTGAACTGAGAAAGGGGCGGCCAGTCGCAAGACTGGTCGCCTTTTTTTGGCGTCCTTCGGTTTGCCAAAAAGAACTGCGCTATGAGGTCTGATCGGACGTGGCCGCAGAAACGTCAAAGGCGACTGTCATTCGGTCACCATGTGAAATGGCCCGTGTTCCATGAAATAGCGTACTGGGAAATAAAAGGCACATGCCTGGCTGAGGCTCAAATGATAATAATGGGCTAAGCCCAGTCACCAGATTGTCAGGTGGCAGACCAAGATCAATCCAGCCCGGACCTCCTGCATCCTTCACTTGATGTGGAACTTCAAAATAGCAAGCAGATGAAATTAACCCATCGGGATGCACGTGGGCCGCGTGCTTGCCTTGATTGCTGAGCCGGATTGACCAGCTTTTTGAAATTGCCCAAGGCATATTGCTGCGCGATAGTAATGGGTGACGTTCGTCGCGAGGCGGTAATGTCGACCGATAATGTTCAAGAACCTCCACGAGCGCTGATTTGAGTCGCTGAAGTTCTGGCGCGCGCCGTGCGAATAATGCGCCTTTGGTCTGGCTGCCTTGTTTGACGGACTGCCCAATGGGTGGGCCCGACAGCCGATGGAGTTCTCGTAAACACGCATGAGCAGCTTCAAATTCCGTCGTGCTCAGTGGTAGGGGAATGGCTTGGACAAGATTGGCTTGGCCATGAAGCCAATCTTGGCGTGGATCATCCAGGAGCCGCCAGCAAAGATCAATTAACGCCCAAGCCGTCACATCTTCAGGTGCTTTTTCCAACAAAGCAGAAAGCATATTTTCGACTTGGCTAACGGCACCGAGGCGCAACAAATTGCGCGCTCTTGCAATTTGCCAATCTCTGCTCTGCGGTTTGGCTACTCTGGTCCACAAGGCTTCTGCGGCAGCAGCTCTGCCCGCTTCGCCCAAGGTAATGCAAAGCTGGAGGGCAATGTCCTCATGATCGGGCCATTTTTGATGGGCGGTCTCCAAATGCTGGCTGGCCTCTTCAAACTGATCCACACCCGAAAGAACATCTGCCCATCTCAGCCATAAGTCTGGGCTAGGCTGTTTAGCTATGGCCTGCTGGAACGTGGCGCCAAATGCTTCTTTCTGGCCCGAAGCCCAGAGCATTTCTGCATAGAGCGCATGACCCTCGGACCACGCTGGCAATTGCTCAGTCAAGGCGCGAGCGCAGTCTAGGGCCTCGTCTATTCTGCCTGCGGCAAACAGCGCCTGCGCATATTGCGCGAACAAATCTGGATCGCCGGGTGCCTGTGCCAACGCGTCTTCATAAGCGACGACCGATTGACTTTCTCCGCGTTCAAGCGCGAGGCGGGCCCGTCCAGCAAGAGCACGCGGATGTTTTGGATCACGCCTTAAGGCGCTATCATAACTCAAGTCTGCATCATCAAATTTTGATGTGAGCCTCTGTGCATCTCCTAACAAGGCCCAATAACGCGCCGATGAAGCGAGTCTATCCGAGCGAGCTGCCAAAAGTCGTTCCGCGGCCTCCGCGCGGTTAAGCCGCAGCAAGATAATGGCCGCATTTAGGGCCGCTTCATCAAGTTCTGAATTGAGGACGAGCGCGCGCTCAAAAAAGGACAGCGCCTCTTCATTTCGCCCAGCCCGAGCATGGAAGTTACCTACGCTATTGGCCAAACGACCATCGTTCGGGAATTGCGCAAGACCTTGGTCAAATAGCGCCCATGCAGCACTTTCGTTGCCGCTTTCGGCCATGGCCAGCGCGCGCCGGGCTAAATCCGCAGCTTGTGTCACCGGTCAGAAAGCCACCCGGTGATCGCAAATCGAGCGGTTGGCGCAAACGGAGGGACGTAGCTGACCAAGTGACTCTGCGGCACCAAAAATAGGTTGAGCGCATTAAAACGGGGCCTGAAGCCTTCAATCACATCGCCATCCTCATTTAAGAAAAGCAAATAGCCGCCCCAATCTGGCTTCCACTCATCTGGCGCGAGATTAAGAACATAAGCAACCCGCCAGCCGTTCATAACATGGCTATCGTCGTGCCGACCAAGATAATGGTTGGCTGCAAAAAGTGTAGCCTGCGCATCTGCACGAACCAACTCTCCTATGCCTGTAACCTCTCGGGCCAGTGACAAGAATTCGGGCGCATTCAGGTGCTCTAGCAGAATCTCATGCGGCCCATTTGGGGCCCATTTTTGATTGAGCGCATCAACAATCGGGTAGTGGGCGTAGCGGAACGCATAGTCCCCCTGCGCAGAGAGTTCTTCGGCAGACGCAGCTGCCCGATTTACCTGCTCTGCTCCGCCAGGACCAGCAATGGTCTCATAGCGATAGCTCTTGGGGCCACGATGACCATCGGCTTCACTGAAGATCGCCATACTCCATTTGGTCCCGCGCCGTAGCACGGTAAGCAGCTCATGTGCTGCATCGCGTGTCAATACATCCCGAATTTGCACACGCCCCGTATCCGCAAAGCGGCGTCCCGCAGATTTGCGATTAATTGCCGGGTTTAACTCGAAAAGCGTCTTCATCTTTGCAACGCTAGCGTAACGTTTGCGCACAGTCGAGTTGATGGCCCAAAATTGCATATATGTCCCGACACAAACGCTTGCTGCTTGGCGGGATTGACCTTGATGGAAATCGGCTTAGGCAGGTTTTCTCGCACGTTCCCCACTGGCCTGATGGGGATGCGGCGGTCAAATGGATGAACGCCAGTGGAAATGCATTTTTCTCATGACCCTCATGTGGCTGATCAGGCGGCGCATTATGCAGCCATTCTGGCCAGAGATGGCATTGTCCAAATTCCCAATTTTTTGCCCGAGAAACTCGCAGAAAAATTATACCTTTTTCTTCAAGGCAATGAGGACTGGCATCAGATTATAAACTCGGGTGAAAAGACCTTTGAATTGCCTCGTATGGCCCGTTCTACGATGTCTGATACTCAGAAAACTGACCTTGATACGGCCATATATGCCGGTGCGCGTTTCGGCTTCCAGTACCGCTATGAAACCATTCGTGTGCCGGATAGTGCTGAAGCACGAGCAGACAAGTCTGATCCATTAACGGCCTTCGCGCAGTTCATGACCCAAAGTGCCCAAGCAGGCGTTCTGCAGTCTGTTGTAGGCCGCGCTGATATAATCCTCGCTGATGCTCAAGCGACGGCCTATTCGCCTGGGGATTTTTTGACCCGCCATGACGATGCTGTTGCGGGAAAAGGGCGTGTCGCTGCCTATGTCATGGGCCTCACTCCAGGTTGGCGGATTGAATGGGGAGGGCTTTTGCTTGTGCATCAAGACGATGGAGTGCGTGTTGATGGCTATTGCCCTGCATTTAATACGATCACGCTTTTTACAGTCCCTATCCTTCACAGCGTCTCGGAAGTGACACGCGCGGCGCCTTATCGGAGGATCTCCGTAACTGGCTGGCTGAGAACCAATAACTAGCAGCGGAAAAGGTGCGGAGGCTAAACATTGGCATTCCTTGCTTGGCGGCAGGCTGTGCGTCCACGCCTAGTGGCGTTTCCCCCAATGCGCTGTCCAGCCTCCTTGCCATAGACAGCCCCCTGAGCGGGAGGGCCCTTGCTTTAACTCAGCACCAACTGCCCATCGCCTTCATCAACATGGACAGTGGACCCATCAGGCACATTGCCGCGCAGGATTTTGTCGGCCAGTGGGTCTTGCAAATATTTCTGCACCGCGCGCTTCAACGGGCGGGCGCCATAAACGGGGTCATAGCCCACGCGGCCTAGCCAGGCGCGCG
>JBEEOY010000123.1:0-4483 GCA_041191345.1 Pseudomonadota bacterium | reverse complement strand
TCCTCGTCAATTCGAACCCGGCGACGATCATGACCGATCCGGAATTGGCGGACGCGACTTATGTTGAGCCGATCACGCCCGAGATCGTCGCGAAAATCATTGAAAAAGAACGCCCCGATGCAGTTCTGCCGACTATGGGCGGGCAGACCGCGCTGAATACGGCGCTGGCACTGTTTCATGATGGCACGTTGGATAAATATGGCGTCAAGATGATTGGCGCCGATGCCGAAGCCATTGATAAGGCTGAGGATCGTATCAAGTTCCGCAATGCGATGGACAAGATTGGGCTGGAATCGGCGCGCTCAGGCATTGCACATAGCTTGGAAGAAGCGCTTGAGGTTTTGGAGCGCACGGGCCTTCCGTCAATCATTCGCCCAAGCTTTACAATGGGCGGAACCGGCGGCGGTGTGGCCTATAACCGTGAAGAATTCATTCAGATCGTGACGGGCGGGCTAGATGCTTCGCCGACCACCGAGGTGCTGATCGAGGAATCGCTGCTCGGCTGGAAAGAATATGAGATGGAAGTCGTCCGCGATCGGAACGACAATGCCATCATCATCTGTTCCATCGAAAATGTCGATCCGATGGGTGTGCATACGGGCGATTCCATCACCGTTGCCCCGGCGCTTACGCTGACCGACAAAGAATATCAGATCATGCGGAACGCTTCGATTGCGGTGCTGCGCGAAATTGGCGTCGAAACTGGCGGGTCGAACGTGCAGTTCGCGGTGAACCCCAAGGATGGCCGCCTGATTGTTATCGAAATGAACCCGCGTGTCTCGCGCTCGTCTGCGCTGGCCTCCAAGGCGACGGGTTTTCCAATTGCCAAGGTCGCGGCCAAGCTGGCGGTGGGCTATACGCTCGATGAAATTGATAACGACATCACAGGCGCGACGCCGGCCTCGTTTGAGCCGACAATTGACTATGTCGTGACCAAAATCCCGCGCTTTGCCTTTGAAAAATTCAAGGGTGCAGAGCCAATCCTGTCCACGGCGATGAAGTCGGTTGGCGAAGTGATGGCGATTGGCCGCAACATCCATGAATCGATGCAAAAGGCGTTGCGCGGGCTGGAAACGGGCCTGTCAGGCTTTAACTTCGTCGATGCCTTGAAAGGCGCATCGCGTGATGATTTGGTCGCCGCTTTGTCGCGCGCGACGCCGGACCGCCTTCTGGTCGCCGCCCAAGCGCTGCGCGAGGGGATGACCGTTGCGGAAGTCAACGCAGTCGCGAAGTTTGATCCATGGTTCCTAGAACGGCTGGCTGAAATTGTTGCGGCTGAAAATGAGGTCGCGGCCAATGGCTTGCCGCAGGATGCCGAAGGGCTGCGTCGCCTGAAGGCCATGGGCTTTTCTGACAAGCGTTTGGCCTATCTTGCGCTGCAATCCGCGCATGTGAAGGCAGGCATGTCGCGCGCGGTCGCGCATGGATCAGGCCTTGTGCATGATGCCATTAAGGCGATGACTGGCGGCGTCACTGAAAAGGAAGTGCGTGCGCTTCGCCACAAGCTCGGTGTGCGTCCGGTGTTTAAGCGCATTGATACCTGTGCGGCGGAGTTCGAGGCGAAAACGCCTTATATGTATTCCACTTACGAAGCGCCGACTTTTGGCACGCCGGAGTGTGAAGCCCAGCCGTCTGACCGGGAAAAGATTGTTATTCTCGGCGGCGGGCCGAACCGCATTGGGCAAGGCATTGAGTTTGATTATTGCTGCTGCCACGCCTGTTTCGCACTGGAAGATGCCGGTTACGAGACCATCATGGTCAACTGCAACCCGGAAACGGTATCGACTGACTATGACACATCAGACCGCCTCTATTTTGAGCCACTGACCGCTGAAGATGTGCTGGAAATCCTGCATGTGGAGCAGCAGCGCGGAAAGCTGAAGGGCGTGATTGTGCAGTTTGGCGGGCAAACGCCTCTTAATCTTGCGCGCGCGCTGGAAGAGGCGGGCATCCCCATTCTTGGCACGTCGCCTGATGCGATTGATTTGGCGGAAGACCGCGAGCGTTTTGCCGCACTCGTCAACAAGCTCGGCCTGAAACAACCGGCCAATGGCATTGCCCGCAGCCGGGAAGAAGCCATCGCTGTGGCGGAGCAAATTGGCTATCCCGTGCTGATGCGCCCGAGCTATGTGCTGGGTGGTCGTGCGATGGAAATTGTCGATACGCAGGCGCAGCTGGAAAACTACATTCAGACGGCCGTGATCGTGTCAGGCGATAGCCCGGTGCTGATCGACAGCTATTTGCGCGATGCGACAGAAGTTGATGTCGATGCCATTGCCGATGGCGATGACGTTGTTGTCGCGGGGATTTTGCAGCACATCGAAGAGGCAGGGGTCCATTCGGGCGATAGTGCGTGCACCTTGCCGCCCTATAGCCTGCCCAAGAATGTCGTGGATGAAATCCGCCGTCAGGCCGAAGCTTTGGCGCGTGCCTTGCAGGTGCGTGGCCTGATGAATGTGCAGTTCGCAGTGAAGGATGGTGAGGTTTACCTGATTGAGGTCAACCCGCGCGCCAGCCGGACGGTGCCCTTTGTCGCCAAAGCCATTGGCGCGCCCATTGCCAAGATCGCCGCGCGCGTGATGGCCGGTGAAAAGCTGAAAAATCTGCCGCCAATCAACCTCGACGTTGATTATATTGCAGTCAAAGAAGCGGTGTTCCCCTTTGCGCGTTTCCCGGGGGTCGATCCGGTCCTGTCACCGGAAATGAAGTCCACTGGCGAAGTCATGGGCATTGACCAAGATTTTGCAACGGCCTTTGCCAAGGCGCAGTTGGGTAGCGGCGTGCATCTGCCCCAGTCGGGCAAGCTGTTCGTATCTGTGAAGGACAGCGATAAACCCATCATCCTGCCGGCGGTGCGCCAAGCGCAGGATTTGGGCTTTGCCATTTGCGCGACCAGTGGCACCGCGGATTACCTCGCACGTGAGGGGATTACCGTAGAGCGCGTTAATAAAGTCGCCCAGGGCCGTCCGCATATTGTTGATAAGATTAAGGACGGCGAAATTGCGCTGATCTTTAACACAACTGAAGGCTGGCAGAGCCTGAAGGACTCAGAAGATATCCGCCGTTCTGCGTTGATGGGCAAGGTACCATACTTCACCACGGCCACAGGATCGGTGGCCGCTGCACAGGCAATTGTTGCACTGCGTGATAGAAATCTTGAAGTCCGGCCCTTGCAGTCTTATCATTCATCAAACGCACGATAGACCCCCCATCTTAGATGAGTGTGCGGGTGGCTTCCCTAACCGGAGCCGCCGGGGTAAAGTTTTTGACGCTGACAGGTAAAGGACAGGCCACATGGCTTCGACTGACAAGGTTCCGATGCTCGAAGAAGGCTTCCGCAAGCTGGAAGCCGAATTGCAGCGCTTGAAGGAAGAGCGTCCCTTGATTGTGGACGCGATTGAAGAAGCGCGCGCCCATGGCGATCTGTCGGAAAATGCGGAATATCATGCCGCTAAAGAGCGGCAGGGGCAGGTTGAAGCCACGATTGCGCATATTGAGGACCAATTGGCCCGTGCTCAAATCATCGATCCTAAGACCTTGTCTGGCGACAAGGTGATGTTCGGGGCAACGGTTACGCTGCTTGATGAGGATGATAAGGAAATTCGCTATCAGATCGTCGGCCAAGTGGAAGCTGACGCAAAAGCTGGTCGGATTTCCTATAATTCGCCACTGGGCAAAGCGTTGATTGGCCGCAATGTCGATGATGAAATCGAAGTGACCGTGCCTTCGGGTGATAAATATTATCAGGTCGCCAAGGTCGAGTTCATCTAAACATGCGCGCCTCGGCCTCTGGCCATGTGACGCGGAGTGTTGCGATCATCACAGCTCTGGTTTGGGGCTTTCAATATCTGTTCATACCGTTAGAGCCCGTCGCCATGACGGCGGGCTTTGTTCCCGCGCGCTTTGCGGCAGAAGTGCCCGGGCTTGATGTCATTCCCCGGTTCTTAACGCCTTTGTCTGCCACCTTAGTGCATGGCGATTTGCTGCATTTGTCGATGAACCTGATTACCTTTTGGTATTGTGGTCGCATTGTGGAGCGCGTGTTGGGGGCGTGGGGCCTTATCATCCTGTATGTCGTTGGGGCCTATGCATCTGCTGCCACCCATTTGCTGGTCAATTTAGGGCAAGATCAGCCCATGATTGGTGCCAGTGGGGCTATTTCAGCCATTCTTGGCGCTTATGCGATGATGTTCAGCCAAAGCGAGGCTCGGGCCTTTGGGCCGATTCCCGCTGAATGGGTGCGCGCGCTATGGCTGGCGGCAGGCTGGACGGGCGTGCAATGGATGATCGGCTTTGCGGGTGCTGCATCTGGCTATAGCATTGCAATTGCCGCGCATATTGGCGGTTTTTTCGTGGGCCTGCTGCTCACCAAGCCGCTGCTCCGCCGCCGATTTGCGGGCGCTTAACCGGCAACCTTCGCCAACCCGCGCGACAATTGCAGAATGCCATTAAGCCGTGCCTTGGGATCCGCCCATGCGCGTGA
>JBEEOY010000122.1:0-4231 GCA_041191345.1 Pseudomonadota bacterium | reverse complement strand
TATCTGCCGGAGAATCTGCTGGGCGGAACGTTCCAACTGGATCGCGAAGGTGCCAAGCGCGCCGTGCAGACAATTGCTGATGCGCTCGGCATTGATCTGATGGCGGCAGCACGCGGCATTATCGACATTGTGAACGAAAATATGTTCGGTGCGCTGCGCATGATCTCCGTGCAGCAGGGCTATGACCCGCGCGATTTCGCGGTGATGGGCTTTGGCGGCGCAGGCCCGCTTCATGTCAATGCCGTTGCGCGACTGATGGGCGCATGGCCGGCTGTTTCCCCAGTCAGCCCGGGCGTCTTGTGCGCGCTGGGCGATGCCACGACGCGGATGCGGACGGAAACAGCTCGTTCATGGTCACGCCTGGCGCAAGACACCAAGCCAGAAGACTTGGTTGCCGTGCTCGATGAGATGGCCACCCAAGTGAAGGGCGAGCTTCTGTCCGACGGTGTGCCGGAAGCCGAAATCACGACGGCCTTTGAGGTGGACGTGCGCTATGCGGGCCAGGCCTTTGAAGTGCCGCTGACCATTACTGCCGATGATCTAGCACGCGATGGCATTGCCGGCGTGCTCGCCCGCTTTGATGAAGAGCATAAACGCCTCTTCACCTTCAACATGGATACGCCCCACGAAATTGTGAACTTGCGTGCTGTGGCGCTGGGCCGTGCGCTTGATTTGCCCGCTGCCCCGCTGGAGCAAGGTAATGGTGACCCCTCGGCGGCCAAGATCCGCGACCATAAATTGTGGATGGACGGGCGCGAGCAGGATGCCGTGATTTATGATCGTGCCAAGCTGCGTGCAGGGGACATTATCCCCGGCCCTGCCATTGTCTGTGAAATGGACTCAACGACGCTGATCGAAAGCGGCTGCGTCGCCACTGTCGACGCTGTCGGCAATATCCTCATCAATCTGGCCTGAAAGGACGAGACTCATGGCTGCAACTATCGTCCAAACGAATAACACTCCCTTTAACAAGGTCGCCATTGACCCGGTGACGCTCGACATCATTGAGAACGCGCTCCGCAATGCGCGTGTGGAAATGGATGCCACGCTTGTGCGCACGGCCATGTCCCCCGGCATTCGGGAACAGGGTGATGCCTTCCCGCTGATCGCGGACCACACTGGCAAGATGATTGTCGGCCAGTTCGGCAGCTTCATTGGCGGCTTCCTCAATAATTATGAGGGCACACTGGAAGATGGGGACATGATCTTCCTGTCAGACCCCTATTCAGTCGACGGCGCCGTCAGCCACTCAAACGACTGGCTGGTCTTGCTTCCTGTGTTCAAAGATGGCCGTCTGATTGCCTATACGTCCATGTTCGGCCACCAATCCGACATTGGCGGCAAAGTGGTTGGCTCCATGCCAATCAACGCGCGCTCCATTTATGAAGAAGGTGTTCGCATTCCGCCCGTCAAAATCTGGAAGAAGGGCGAGTATAACGAAGATTTGATGAAGCTGGTGATGCACCAGACTCGCAAGCCGGATTGGTGCGCAGCGGATTTGAATGCCCTCATTGCCTCGTGCCGCGTGGCCGCGCGCCGCGTGATCGAAATGGCTGAGCGTTTTGGCGACGATGTCTATGTGTCGGCAACGCAAGAGCTGCTGGCGCGCAACCACCGCGCCATGAAGACGCTGCTCGCCCAGGCTGTCAGCGAAGAGCCAGTGAGCTTTGAAGATTATATCTGCGATGATGGCATGGGCTATGGCCCGTATAAGATCAAATGCACCATGTGGCGCGAAGGCGATAAAGTCATTCTCGATTTCGACGGGACTGACCCACAATCCTCAGCCTCGATCAACTTCTTCTTGAACGAAAATATGTTCAAGATGTTCTTCGGCATTTACATGATCATGGTCTTTGACCCGCAGATCCTGTTCAATGACGGCTTCTACGATCTGATTGATGTCCGCATTCCTGAAGGATCGCTGCTCAAGCCGAAATTCCCGGCAGCCCTGTCAGGCCGGACCCATGCCTTGGGCCGGATTTTTGACATTCTGGGCGGCTTGCTTGGCCAAAAGACGCCTGAATTCCTGAACGCAGCGGGCTTCTCATCGTCGCCGCACCTCTTCTATTCAGGCAATGATGCACGCCCCGGCAAGGGCAATGCATGGTTCCAGCTGTTCCAAATTGGGTTTGGCGGCATCCCGGGCCGTCCGCTGGGGGATGGACCCGATGGCCACTCACTCTGGCCGGGCTTTACCAACGTGCCCAATGAGTTTCTGGAACGCTATTTCCCGATGGTCATTGAACGCTATTCAACTGAGCCGGATTCAGGTGGGGCGGGCCTCCATCGCGGCGGCAATGGCATTCACATGACCTATCGCTTCCTGAGCCCTGGCACGATCTCGATCCATGATGATCGCTGGTTTGTTCCGCCCTGGGGCGTGAATGGTGGCGAGCCGGGCAAACGCGCGCAGAAGATTCTGGAGCGCGCCGATGGCACCCAGATCATCATTGGTAATAAGGTGGAAGACGTGGAGGTGGAAACTGATGACCGCCTGCACTTCATTACATGGGGCGGCGGCGGCTGGGGCGACCCGCTCGAGCGCGACCCTGCCCTTGTGGCCAAGGAGATTGTCCAAGGCTTAGTTACGGCCGATGGCGCAAAGGCTTATGGCGTAGTCATTGCAGGCGATGGCGCGGTGGACGTGGCTGCGACGGAGAAGCTGCGGGCCGATATGCGTCAGTCCCGCGGCGAAACCAAGTTGTTCGACTTTGGGCCGGACATTGAAACGCTGCGTGCCCGCTGTGAGGCCGAAACTGGCCTCAAGCCCCCCGTGCAGCCGCAATGGCAGCATCTGGCCATTGCGGCCGAGTGAAGAGGATCATCATGACAGGTGAGCACCAAGGCGCTCTTGCCGGAATTCGCGTTGTGGAACTGGGTCAGCTCATTGCAGGCCCGTTCTGCGGCCAGCTGCTTGGTGATATGGGCGCAGAGATCATCAAGGTAGAGCCGCCAAGCATCGACGGCCGCGGCGGGGGAGACCCCATGCGCGATTGGGGCCATGGCGAAGAAAAACTGTGGTGGGAAGTTGTTGCCCGCAACAAAAAATCCGTCTCGGCCAATTTGCGCATCCCTGAAGGTCAGGAAATTGTCCGCAAGCTTGCAGCCAAAGCTGATATTCTCATTGAGAATTTCAAGCCGGGCACATTGGAAAAATGGGGCCTTGCGCCCGACCAGCTTCACGCGATCAACCCTCGGCTGATCATTGTGCGTGTCTCGGGCTATGGCCAAACTGGCCCCTATTCCGAACGCGCCGGCTTTGGCGGGATTGGGGAAGCCATGGGCGGCTGGCGCTACATTGTCGGCGACCCAGATCGTCCGCCCAGCCGCATGGGCGTTTCAATTGGGGATTCCCTTGCCGCAACTTATGGCTGCTTGGGCGCTCTGGCGGCACTCCATGCACGTGAGCGGACGGGCAAGGGGCAAGTCGTTGATAGCGCACTATATGAAGCCGTGCTGCAGGTCATGGAAAGCCTTGTGCCGGAATATATGGTTTCGGGACATATCCGGAAACGCTCCGGCTCAATTCTCGAAGGCATTTCGCCATCCAATGTCTATCCGGCAAAAGATGGCGAATATCTGATCGGCGCAAACCAGAATGCGGTGTTCGCACGGCTCTGTCAGGCCATGGGCCGGCCAGAACTCGCCACATCAGAACGCTATGCAACACACGTTGCGCGTGGCCGCAATCTGCGCGAACTTGATGAGATTATTGCCGATTGGACGCGCACCAAGACAGTCGCTGAACTCGAAGCGCTGATGATTGAGTATAGCGTTCCCGCTGGCAAGATTTATCGTGCGCCCGAAATGTTGGAAGATCCCCACTTTGCGGCCCGCGAATCTCTGGTCGAGGTAGAGACACCGCGCTGGGGCAAGATTAAGATGCAAAATGCGTTCCCGCGTCTGTCTGAAACACCCAGTGGAATCCGCACACCCGCACCCGTCGAAATCGGCCAACATAATGCCGAGATTTATGGCGAGCTTTTGGGTATGGATGCCGAAGAGATGGACCGGTTAAAGGCAGCAAACGCGATATGAGCCAAGATCTTGCCGAAAATTATGCAGGTGCCTTTTCCGGGCACCTGCAGCCCGGCAAGAAGGCCGCCCTGCTGATCGTTGATGTCGTGCAGGCCTATGTCCTGCCGGGATCACCGCTTTATCTGGGCGGGGAAGACGCGCTTGCGTCGAATGAAAGGCTCTATGCCGCTGCAAAAGCAGCTGGTGCCCC
>JBEEOY010000121.1:0-6522 GCA_041191345.1 Pseudomonadota bacterium | reverse complement strand
CTGGTCGATGGCAGCTGCGACCCGGAAGATGTCGCGGAAATGTTCGCTTTCTTGGCCAGCGATCAGGCCCGCAAGGTGACGGGGTCGCTCTTCACCATCGATGGTGGTCAGCTCGCGGGTTAAACCCCGGCAAACAGCGCGCGGGCGGCGTCATCGCCCTTGAGTTGGGCATTGTCACGATGCGTGACGCGCCAGCCTTCGGGCAGACGTTTCAGCGTCCAACAATTGGCGGCCATGCGGGCAATTTCAAAGCTGCTGCCCGTCCAGCGGATGACCATGCTGTGGCCGCGTGCCACGGCATTGTCGCGATCCACCGCAATGGCAACTGGCCCCATAATATGCCCACAGCCATCGGCCATCAGCTGCTTGTGTGTTGCGCCTGTGATGAAGGCCGCAATTTCGGCATGGCCGCGCGCTTCCCCAAAGCCAGCAATTGCGTAGCTGCCATCTTCCGTCCAAAGCTGAGCTACGCCTTCTGCATCGCCGCTGTCCGCCAAGGGGCCATATCGCGCAATGAGGGTGCGGATGGCCTCCTTATCCTCCAACGCCTGTAGGCGGGCTTCCAGCGGCTCCAGAGGCGTTGTCATAGCGGGGAGAGGCCTTTGAGCAGTGCCATTTTCCATGATGGGTCTTGCCCGTCTGCGGTGCCATTGGGCGCATCGGCCCCCAGCTGAGCTAACCCGTCGGCATCCACGGGGCGGATGGTGCCATGATCAAATACCAATTGCCGCTTCAGGAACTTCCAGTCGCCTGCCCGGCGTTCATAATGGTCCAGATAACGACCCCAAATAATCAACTCACGCGCATCGGGCGCGGGGGAGCGGTGAAAGGCCATTGCGTAATGTTCACCTTCAGCGCGGTCGCCGTCGATGGCAAATAGGCTGTTGCTGATGCTGTGGATCGTCATGTCCCAATGCGCCATCACAGTCGGCAGCCACGCGACAAAGTCATCGGGGCTGCCGCAAAACATATTGCCGTGATCATCAATGGCATCGTCATGATAGAGGGAGCGGACCAGCGCATAATCGCGCCGGTCAATCCCGCGGCAATAGCGCATCACAAGATCGGTCAGCGCGATCCGATCAAGGAGCGCGCGATCACTCACCCCTGTGCCGCCGTGCGGCCAGCTTGACGGCCAAAAAAGGTGCAGTCCGCAAGGCTCATGCCCGAGCTATAGCCATGGCCCCATGCGGGCAGGCCGCTGGTGCAGCGCCCGGCGGCATATAGGCCGGGGATGGGCGCGCCGCTGCGGCTCAGCACCTCGGCATTGGTGGACGTTTTAAGGCCGCCCAATGTGAAGAAGCTGAAATAGCTTGTTTCAAAATTCAACTCGAGCGCAACAAATGGCCCTTGATCCAGCGGCGTCAGAATGGGCGGCTGTTTATCAAATAACGGGTCGCGGCCTTCGCGGGCGTGCTGGTTGTAAAAGTCCATCGTGCGCGAGAGCGTGCCTTCGGCCATCTCCAACTCACGCTCAACTTCTTCCCAATCATTACCTGTTCCCGCAATCGACATGCGCGCGAATTCCGGCGGCTGTTCAAAATGGGCGCTATCGAGCAACAGATAGACACGATCCCCCGGCTGATCGACAGCCGTGCGCGAGACGCGGCCGTGATAGCAATCTTCGTTAATGAAGCGCTGGCCCTGAATGTTTACAAACACACCCTTGGCGTGGCTTTCGGGGATGGTCCAAGGGCAGGTGGTGAAAAACTGATCCATATGGATCGCCTCGCCCCCTGCGCCGACACCCAGATTAATGCCCGTGCCATCATCCTTATCGCCAATTGGGTCTTTGATCTTAAAGGTCTGCGGGCAATGCTTGCGGCGCATCTCTTCATTCATCACAAAGCCACCCGTGGCGAGCACGACGCCCTTTTTGGCGCGGACGAACACCGGCGCATTATCAATGCGGAAAATGGCACCGACAATCCGCTCGCCATCTTGCACCAGCGCCAGTGCGCGGGCATCGACATGCACTTCAGTGCCCAAAGCGCGGGCGCGGGCTTCCAGAATGTCCACCAGCGGACGCCCGCCACCCCAGCCCATATGCTGGATGACATGGCCGCGCGGCGCGGGCTTGGCGTGCTTGTAAAAGGGGGCTGCCGCTTCGCTGCCGGACCAAATGAGCGTGGAATCATCCATCGGCTCAATGACTTTACCGGGCAGATAATTGCCGCGATAGGGCACGCCTTGCGCTTTCAGCCAGCCAAAATGGTTGACTGCTTCGCGCGCATAAAGATCACACTTGGCCTCATCAGCGCACGGGCCGCCGGCCATTTTCAGATAAGCGGCAAAATCTTCTGTGCTGTCTTCAAAACCCGCGGCACGCTGCACATCTGTGCCGCCGCTGCCGCCGAGATAAATCTCGCCGCCTGACAGGCCAGAGGCGCCGCCGCTGCCCGAATTGCGCTCAAACAGCATGACAGCCGCGCCCGCCTCGCACGCTTCAATCGCGGCACACGCCCCGGTGGCACCAAAGCCAATGACAACAACATCGGTTTCCAAATCCCATTTGGCCACATCAGCCGCGGGATAGGGTTTGTGCAGCGAAATCTCAGCCATTGCGTGCCTTTAGCAAATCCAATGCAACGTCGACGATCATATCTTCCTGACCGCCCACCATCTTGCGACGGCCCAGCTCCACCAGAATTTGGCGGGTATCAAGGCCATAGGTCTCCGCCGCCTTTTCGGCGTGACGCAGGAAGCTGGAATAGACACCGGCATAGCCCAGTGCCAGCGTCTCGCGGTCCACGCGTACGGGCCGGTCTTGCAGCGGACGCACAAGGTCTTCCGCCGCGTCCATCAACAGCATCACATCACAGCCATGGTTCCAGCCCTTGCGGTCGGCGGCTGCAATAAAGACTTCCAGTGGCGCATTGCCGGCTCCAGCGCCCATGCCCGCCAAGCTGGCATCAATGCGCACCGCGCCTTCTTGTGCCGCGACAATGGAATTGGCAGCGCCCAAAGAGAGGTTGTGGTGCGCGTGAATGCCGCGTTGGGTTTCGGGCTTGAGCACGCGATCATAAGCCTGCAGGCGCGCACGCACCCCATCCATATCGAGCGCACCGCCGCTGTCGGTGACATAAACGCATTGCGCGCCATAGCTTTCCATCAGCAGCGCCTGTTGGGCCAGATGTTCCGGCTCAATCATATGGCTCATCATCAAAAAGCCTGAGACATCCATGCCCAGGTCACGCGCGATGCCAATATGCTGCTTCGACACATCGGCTTCGGTGCAGTGCGTCGCGACACGGACGGAGCGCACGCCAATATCATAAGCGCGACGCAATTCTTCCACTGTGCCCACACCGGGCAGAATGAGTGTGGTTAAGACCGATTTGGTCAGGACCGAAGCCACGGCTTCCAGCCATTCCCAATCGGTATGCGCGCCAAAGCCATAGTTGAAGCTGGCACCTGACAGGCCATCGCCATGCGCGACTTCAATTGCGTCCACGCCCGCATCATCCAATGCCTTGGCAATCGCCATGACATGATCGAGCCCATACATGTGGCGGATGGCGTGCATGCCATCGCGCAGCGTAACATCTTGAATATAGAGCTTATCGCCAGCTTCGACGTTGAACTTGCCGTTCATGCTGCCATCCTCCGTGCCGCGAGAAGTTCTCCCGTGGCCTTGGCCGCCGCTGTCATAATGTCGAGATTGCCGGAATAAGGCGGCAGATAATCGCCAGCGCCTTCCACTTCGAGCATGATCATTGATTTAATGCCCGTAAAGTCGCCCATGCCAGGGATTTTCAGGCGATTATTGTCGCCAAAGCGTTCAAATTGCACATCCTGCTTCAGGCGATAGCCGGGCACATATTTCTGCACTTCGGCCACCATGTCTGCGACAGATTGGCGAATAGCCTCTTCATCGCCGCCTTCGGACAGAGTGAAGACAGTATCGCGCATAATCATCGGCGGTTCAGCCGGGTTTAAGATGATGATGGCCTTGCCCTTGGTCGCGCCGCCAACAACTTCAATTGCGCGGGCCGTAGTGCGCGTGAATTCATCAATATTGGCGCGCGTGCCCGGGCCTGCCGAACGCGACGAGACCGACGCCACGATTTCAGCATAATGCACGACTTTGGACACGCGGGCGACAGCGGCGACCATCGGGATCGTCGCTTGGCCGCCGCAGGTGACCATGTTTACATTGGGCTGGTCCAAATGCTGGTGCATATTGACGGGCGGCACCGTGAACGGGCCAATGGCAGCCGGGGTCAAGTCCACCACTTGAATGCCATCGGCGCGCAGTGCCTCATCATGCAGCTTGTGTGCATAGGCAGAGGTCGCATCAAAGGCGATGCCAATTTCCGAGTAGCAGGCCAGCTTTTTCAGCCCCTCAATCCCCTCATGCGTGGTCGCAATGCCATGTTCGCGCGCCATCGCGAGACCTTCGCTATTGGGGTCGATGCCCACAACAGCTGCTAGCTCCATATTTTGAGGATATTTGATCATCTTCATCATCAAATCGGTGCCGATATTGCCCGATCCGATAATGGCGGCCTTTACCCGTGCCATGTGATTTCCTTTAGACGAAATTGGCGGTGCAAGAACCAAGCGGTCCCGATGCATCGCTTAAAATCATGTCAAACCGATCGCCCTTTTGGGCTGGGGCAAGCGGGACAAGTGAACCTGATAGAATGACATCACCTGCATCCAGCGTGACGCCATAAGCACCCAAGGTGTTGGCCAGCCAAGCCACTGCCTGTGCCGGATCACCCTGCACAGCATGGCCATAGCCTTCGGATAAAGGCGCGCCATTTTTGGTGACAGCAACATGGAGATTGGGCAGGTCAAGCGCCCGAGGGTCAAGCCGTTCGGCACCCAGCACATAAACGCCACAGGACGCATTGTCGGAGACAGTATCGACAATACCAATTTGCCAATCTTGAATGCGGCTATCGACAATTTCAAAACACGGCGCGATGGCGGCTGTGGCCGCAATCACTTGCTCTGCTGTCACGCCGGGGCCGACAAGGCTGTCCTTCAGGATGAACGCAATTTCGGCTTCCGCACGCGGCGCAATCAGCGCCTTGGCATCAACATCAATATCGCCGTCAACATACATCCAGTCCGTCAAAAAGCCGAAATCAGGCTGATGGACGCCCAGCATATCCTGCACGGCCTTGCTGGTGACGCCAATTTTCTTGCCGACTACTTTTTCGCCATCTTTGCGGCGGCGGCTTAGGAAATCGAGGCTGATGGCATAGGCATCATCAATGGTCAGGCTGGGGTCACGCCCCATGAGCGGCGGTACCGTTCGCCGGTCCCGCATCGCTTCATAAAGTTCTTGGCCGTATTTTTCAGCCTTGCTCATTGAGGAACGCAATCGAATAGTGGTTGAATCCCGCCGCGCGTTCCACCTGCACCCAATGGCCGGTGCGGGCAAAGGTCATGGTGCGGGCATTGGCGCATTGATCGAGGAAATAGCGCGCACCGCTTTCCGGGCAGAATTCATCATTATGGCCCCAAAGGACGAAGATCGGCTGGGTGATCTCACCCACACGCGGGCCCAAATTTGGTGTCCGCATCCGCGCCAGCACGTCTTTGGGCTGGGTTTTGGCCACGGCAAAGCGTTCGGCCACCAATTGATCGGGGATCTTTGGCGCAAAATCCGGGTGAACCAGATTGGACACGAGGCGCTTTTGCTCCTCAATGTTAAAATCTGGGCTGCCAAAGCCTGAGACCATCTTGGCAATGCCGGGCATTGTGAAATAGCTGGCTTGCTCTTCCACGCAGCCCGGCGCCATCAGAATGAGCTTTTCAGCGAATTCTGGATGGTCGAGCGTCATCTGGATCGCAACACCGCCCCCCAGCGAGTTGCCAACCAGTGACGCCTTCTCAATGCCATGCGCACGAAGCGCCTCATACACAGTGTCGGTGAACAGGCTGAGTGTGTAGTCAATGCCTTCCGGTTTTGACGACGCGCCATAGCCAATCATATCAGGCAGAATGACCCGATAGCCAGCATCCACAAAGGCTTGGATATTTTGGCGAAAATTCGACGCACCGGACGCACCGGGACCGCTGCCGTGGAGAAATACCACGGCAGGCCCTTGGCCGGCTTCGGCAATATGGATGGTATAGCCGCCGCTGACTTGGTGGTCCGTTTCGCGCAAATCCGCCATAATCTAACCCTTAGAGGAAGGTGAAATTGGGTTGTTCACCCAACATCGTCCCAACCACATCCGAAGTGCGGTTGTTTGGATCATTGGCAACGTGCGCGCGACCGGCATGAATATCGAGCCAAGGCTGGATAATCTCGCTCGACATGTAAATCGCACGTCCGCCCAGCAGCTGAACAATTTCATCAATCAAATCGGCCAAGCGGCGGACCACATTGGACGATTGATAAGTGTAAAGCGCACGCTTTTCCATCGGGATGGGCTGGCCGCATTCGGCATAATGCATCAGATCTTCAAAGCTTGTCTTCAGCGTCAGTTCCATTTCCAAGATCTGCGCATGAGCCTTGGCAATCGCGGCGTGCAACATCGGGTCTGCCTTAGAGGCCTTGCC
>JBEEOY010000120.1:0-3724 GCA_041191345.1 Pseudomonadota bacterium | reverse complement strand
GGCAAGAGCCTTGAAAAAGCCTATCCCGCAGGCGTGAAAATTGCCTTTGGCACCGACGCAGGCGTTTCAAAACATGGCCGCAATGCCGATGAGTTTGAGCTGCTGGTAAAGCATGGCATGTCACCCATGGCGGCCATCCAAGCTGCGACAGTGAATGCGGCTGATCTGCTCGGCGTGTCGAATGAGGCAGGTTCTCTGGAGCCGGGTAAGGCTGCCGATATCATTGCTGTTGCTGGTGATCCGCTGGCGGATGTGACGGTGTTGAAATCTGTCCGCTTTGTGATGAAGGGCGGCGTCGTTGCCAAGAATGAGCAATAACGTCTGAGCTTTAGAAGTTCAGCCAACAGCCTGAAGGGCGCGCTCCAAAACGGGGTCGCGCCCTTTTGCTATGTCACGCGCTGTCGGCATGATTGCAATATCGGGCGTAACGCCTGCATCTGGGCGAGGCGTTTGCGGGAAATAGCCGATCAGCGGCACATCCACTTCCAGTCCAGAGGCTGGTAACCGCAGGAAGTAAAAGGCGCCGCCATTTATGCCTCGTTGATTGCCGCCTGTCGGTCCGCCAACCAATTGCCCCAGTCCATAAGTGCGCATCAGCAATGCAAAGTTGAATGTGGCAGAACTGTTCATAGGTTCTGTCAGCACCGCAACTTGGCCGGTAAAGCGCCGACCTTTTGGTAGAATTTGATCGTCGCCATTGAGAGGCAGTTGATAAAATCCATTGCCAATATCCGGCGCCTCAGCCCCGAGATGATCAAAGCTGCGGTCCCATGTGTCGAGATAGGGGATCAGGTGCTTGGGGGTGTCGCGATAGCGGACGCGCCGATCATAGAGGCGCGCGGAAATGGGCCGGTCAATGAGGTGCGCGATAACTTCATGCCCGCAATCAAGGCCGCCTTCATTGCCCCGCAGGTCAATGACCAGCGCTTCTGTGCCGTCAGACGCAATCTCATCCAGTCGCGCGTGGATCCAGCCCTGCCAATCTGCCTTGCTGTTATAGACTGCCCAACCCGGCATTGTGAGAAGCGCCGTTTTGCCGCGCCGCTCGAGAGTCCAAGGGATATCTGGGGCTGCCCAATTCGGCTGAGCTTGCACTTGGCGCCGCCCAGCACGCCGTTCTGCCAAAGTGAGCGAGGGCAGGTCCACACGCGCCATCTGCCCTGAAGGAAGCTCGGCTTTGATGTGGAAGGATTTGGCCTCAGCCTGAAGCAGGCCGAAGAAGATATCAAAATAGTCCCACTCCTCCTCGGCGCGCATTTCCAAAAGCGCCCGGCGCTTGGCGTCATTGCTGCCATCTGCACGTGTGTAAGGGAGAAGTTGGGTAAGAATTTGCGGGGCTGATTGTCCATTGATGGAAAGGACGCGTGTGCCGGGTGTCAAGCGTGCATCGGGGCTGAAATTGCGGGTGACAACCATGTCATCCCCCAACCACCGAAAGGCAAAGGGCAGGCGGGGCAGTGGGGCAAAGAGCTGATCGGTAATTGCGCGTTTCTGGTTGAAGAAATTCGCATAGCTATGCCCACACCGCAGCCCCGCCAAAAAGCGCGAAAGCGAGAGATAGGCTTGCGACAAATTGGAGGCCCGTGCCCAGCTTTGGTCCAGTGCCTCGAAATCGGCGGCCAATTGTGCCGCTGTCCGGTATCGGTAGAGCCCGGGGTGGAGCGCCTCCAACGCCTCGCGCAGAAGCAATAAGTCTGAGCGCCAAGCAGATGGGGCGCTTGGCACTGCCCAAGCGGCTCTGCTTGCAAGCAAAGGCACCCCAGCTAAGCCGCCAATAAAGGCGCGGCGGCCAAGCTGGGGATCAGGAAAGCCCATGCCTGATTACTTGGCGGGTTTAATGAATTTCAGCGTCATGCGGTCAGATTCACCAATGGCGAGATATTTCTCTCGGTCCTTATCCCCTTCCGCAAGGCGGGGGGGCAGGGTCCAAACGCCGCGCGGATAATCCTTAGTGTCTTTCGGGTTGGCGTTGATCTCGCTTGATCCAGCAAAGCGAAAGCCGGCCTGTTCAGCCAAGCGGCGGATGGTCGAGACTTTGATGTAGCCGCTTTTGCGTTCTTGCTCATCGCTTGCGCTTTCGGGCAGGCGATGGTCCTCAATACCCAGAACACCGCCCGGCTTCAGCATGGCATAGAGTTCTTTAAAGGCCTCGGCGCTATAATCGGCTCCATCAGCCTTATAGCTGCCCATCCGCCAGTTATGGACATTGCGGAAGGTAAGCACAGCATCAGCGGTGCCGGGTGCAACGCCTGTGCCACCCATCAAAATGGGGAAGTTGGCGCGGCCCACCTGCCCATAAACGGCGGCGTCGCTATCCAAGAAGCGCCCGATATTCGCAGACGCATTGCCTGTGGGGGCCGCCACAATTAGCTTGCCCTTATCCTTGAGATACGGGGCGAGAATTTCTGTGTACCAGCCACCGCCCGGCCAAATTTCAACCACAGTGTCGCTGGGCTTGATGCCAAAAAAGCTGAGCGTTTCCGCCGGGTGCCGATAGGCATCTCGCGCTTTGTTGGCGGCACTGCGGCTGGGGGCAGCAACAGCGGCTGTCAATTCTCTATGTGGGTGGGCGGGTGCTGCATAAGCTGCTGGCGCCATGGCTGCCAAAGCAGCGGCAAACAGGGTAGATGTGCGAAAATTATATGACATGGATGGTCCCCGGATTAGACAATGCTATGGCATCAAGATGAGGGGGGATGACGCGCAATGCAAGTGACGCTTTGGATAGGGTGCCTTGGGGCGCTGGTCCTAGCTGGCGTGTCCAACTGGGCTGAACGGCGGCGCGCACGGCGTGCCAATATTGATGCTGTTGGGTTCATGCCTTGGCCGTTGATTATGCTTCTCGCGCTGCTCTTTTCTGCAATTTGTGCAGCGCTCGCCTTGCATAGGGGCTGACCTTCAAAAGTCTCGATCCTTTAGCCATTGGTTGATTTCCAAATCAGCCGCGGCACTTTGGTCACAGGATCCTGCACGGCGATAAATGCAAAGCCGTGTGCTTAATGGGCCGTTTGTCCCTTCACAATTGAAGCGGGTGAATTGACCAAGTTTTTCTGGGCTTGCAGCCGGGGCGATAAGTCGGTTGAAGCTGGGGGTGCTGGAGTGCAGCTTTTGCGCGGACGTCCCTTTATCTAAAACATACATGGGAATGCGGCGGTGGAGATAGCTATAGCCGCCAGTCTCGCTCCAATGATGCTGAAAGATTGCAACGCCACAGGCCCCCGGATCGCGATGGAGCGATTGGAACAGGCGAAGCTCTGCGCGGTGAACAGACCAGAGGCTGCCGCCTGGCCCAGCCGTGCCACTGGCGACAGAAACACACAGCCACAGCCCTCCGGCAAGAAAAAATGTGCGAGTCCGGTGGGGGCCTTGCATCGTGTGTTTCAACACGAGGGTGACCGTCCCAATCGCGGCAAGGATCAGCAAAATGGCCGTGCTCAGCAGAACATAACGATATTCTTTGTGCGCGACCAAGCTATGCACAACCACATTCGCGAGGCCCGCAATGGCCAAGGGCGCAAATGAACGGCTGCCGAACCACGCAAGGATCAGTTGGATGCCGATCCACGGACCAACCATAGCGGGAATAGCGAAAAGGTAGAATTCTGGCCCATCTGTCCATGCATGAGACCGACCAAGCGAAATGTTATGGTAATAATTTGCAAACAGCCATGAATAGGGCGTGATGCCCTGACTAAGGTCAATTGCTGCGCTCAAAAGAGCGGCG
>JBEEOY010000119.1:0-2901 GCA_041191345.1 Pseudomonadota bacterium | reverse complement strand
TCGGACATTATGCACCCACCTTGTTCTTGCGGTTCAGCGAGCCAACGTCGATGACATTGGGGTTCTGGGCGGCGTGCGGATGCTCCGTGCCCGAATAGAGGCGCAGGTTGCGCATCTGCTGACGGCCCAGCGGACCACGCGGGATCATGCGCTCAACAGCCTTTTCCAGAACGCGCTCCGGGAAGCGGCCTTCCAGAACCTTGCCAGCCGTGATGCCCTTAATCCCACCCGGATAGCCGGTGTGCTTGTAATAGACCTTCTGGCCCAGCTTGCGGCCGGTGAAGCGCACCTTGTCCGCATTGATGACGATGACATTGTCACCGCAATCCACGTGCGGGGTGAAGCTCGGCTTATGCTTGCCGCGCAGAATATTCGCGATGATCGTGGCAACGCGGCCAACAACGAGGCCTTCGGCGTCGATGATGTGCCACTGCTTTTCGACCTCTGCCGGTTTTGCCGGCTTGGTGATGCGGGTGAGCGCCTTCATAAAAGTGCGTCCTCTTGACGAAAAAACAAAAACGCGCCGCCCCAAAGGGCAGCGGCGATGGCGGCCCTTTTGCAGGTAGCAACATTTAAGTCAAGGATTCGCGGGGTTCTTGAAACGGGTAAAATAATACCGGTTAACTTGTGGGGCGGCGGCCAAGGATGTGCATGCCCCACACAGTTGCGGCCACAACCAGTGCCCCAACCGCCTGATGCAGCACGGCCAGCGTGATGTTGACGTGCGTCATAACTGTCGCGATGCCGAGCAGAATCTGGATGCCAAAGCTGCTGTGGATGGCAATTGAGACGGGGCGTGCGCCCACGGCCTTCACACGCCGGGCCAGCAGCACCAGCGCAATCACGGCCACCCATGCCCACCAGCGATGGACAAAGTGGATCACAAAGGGATCATTGGTCAGCACATGAAAGGCGCTGCCCTCAATGCTGGGTTGCGGCAGGAAAGTGCCCGTTGCGGCATTCATCAACGGCCAATCACTTGAAGCCAGGCCAGCATTCAACCCTGCGGTATAGGCCCCAAAGAGAAGCTGGATGGCAAGCACAACGGCAACAGCAATGGAAAAGCCCGTCAGCCGCGCCGGCTGTGCCTTGGGGTCGCGCGCCAGCGCCTTTAAATCCAGCGCGGTCCAAACAAGGCCGGCCAAAATGAACAAGGCCGTCAGCAAATGGGTTGCGAGCCGATAATGGCTCACATCGGTCCGATCGACGAGGCCAGAGGCCACCATCCACCAGCCAATTGTGCCCTGCAGCCCGCCCAAAGCCAACAGCGCGACCAGCCGGGGCGCATAGCCTTGGGGAATAGCGCGCTTCACCGCGAACCACAACAGCGGCAGCGCAAAGGCCAAACCAATAACGCGGCCCAGCAAGCGATGGACCCATTCCCAAAAGAAGATGAACTTAAAATCCGCGAGACTCATGCCCTGATTGATCAACTGATATTCAGGGATTTGCTGATATTTGCGGAATGCCTCTTGCCAATCCGCCTCCGTCAGCGGGGGGATGGTGCCGGTAATGGGCTTCCATTCCGTGATAGACAGGCCAGATTCAGTAAGCCGGGTAATCCCGCCTACAATAACCATCAGGAAAACAAGGCTAGCAACGGCCAAGAGCCAGTTCGCGAGCGCATTGGGGCGGGCAAGAGGCTGGGTCATGGCGCGCCTATAGGCCCATGGCTCTGCGCCGCAAAGCCCCTCCTTGGGTGAGGGAATGGCTCTCAAGTCCCGGCGGCATTGGCGTTGAATGTTATATTGTATCTTTCATCAGAATCAGGCATAGCGGCGCCGTGATCAAAGGATTCGCCTTGCCACTTGACCGCGACCAGCTTGACCGCCTTGCGATTGGGCTGTCCAGTCTATGCGTGGCGCATTGTGTGGTCTCCTCCATTGTCTTGGCGGTTATGGCATCGGCAGGCGGCGTTCTTCTCCACCCGCTCATCCATGAAGTCGGTTTGGTCTTGGCGATCATCTTGGGCCTGATTGGTCTTGGCCGCGGCGCGATGACGCATGGCGCACGCTTGCCAGCCGGGCTGGGCCTTGCTGGGCTTGGCGTTATGGCTTTTGCGCTTTCCCAGCCGCATGATGGCCGCGAGGCGCTGTTCACCATTTTGGGGGCCAGCCTGTTGGCGCTGGGCCATTATCTCAACCGCCGCGCCCTCGCCTAATTTCTTCGCCCAAGCAAAGGGGCCGCTTGCGATCCGCCCCATGTCGACATAATCTGGCGCCATGGGCCAGCACCGCCATCATCATGATTTACCAGCCGGGGATGACCTGATTGATGCCGCGCGCAACGCCATGGCACGATCTGGCGAACAATGGACGGCCATGCGCGCCAGCGTGTTTGGCGCGTTAATCAGCTTTGATAAGCCAGCCTCAGCCTATGATATTGCTGAAGCTGTCTCGCAGGCACAGGGCCGCCGCGTGGCAGCAAACAGCGTGTACCGTATTTTGGACCTGTTTGTTTCGGCCAATGTCGCAACCCGGGTGGAAAGCGCCAACGCCTATCTTGCCAATGCCCACCCCAATTGCGCGCATGACTGTATTTTTTTGGTCTGCGATGATTGCGGGGCCACAACGCATATTGATGACGATCAAATTACCGCCAGTGTCCGTGCGGCCGCGCGCAAGGCCGGGTTTGAGCCCAAACGCCCCGTTGTCGAAGTGCGGGGCAGCTGCCCTGAATGCCAATAATAAAGTGGTGTGATCAGCGGCTGGCCGGCGAGGGCAATTGACCCCAAACACGCTGGCCACCCACCCAAGTTTCCAACACCTTGGCCGCCCGCAGTGCCTCTGGCGTGGCCGTCAGCGGATCCACATCAATCAGAATAAAATCCGCCCAAAGGCCGGGCGCCAGCCGACCAATGCGGTTTTCGGCAAAGCTGGCATAGGCCGCTTGCGTGGTGAA
>JBEEOY010000118.1:0-3647 GCA_041191345.1 Pseudomonadota bacterium | reverse complement strand
GTGCGCCGCTATAGCCCCAGCACCATCTTGGCGATGATATTGCGCTGAATTTCATTCGAGCCGCCATAGATGGATGCCGCCCGACCATTGAAATAGCGCGGCACAGCAATCAGGCCAATGTCCGGGCCAATTGCGGCTTCGTTGCTGCCCGGCTGGCGCGCGGCAAACTGGCTGACAGCCGCATAATCGCCCGCCAGTTCCACGGCCAATTCCTGCACCTTTTGCGCAGTTTCTGTGCCCTGAATTTTAAGCATGGAAGCCGCTGGCCCGGGATTCTGCCCGCGCGCCACTTGCGCCATCACCACATCCTCGCTTGCCTCAATCGCTGCAATTTGCGCCGCAAGGCCTGAAATACGGCGGCGGACATCGGGCTGATCAAGCAGGCTCCCCTCCCCGCCGGCAGGCAAGGCACGCGCATGGCGAACCACATCGGCCAGTGCCGCCTTCAATCCCGCCGAATGGGCAACCGCGCGTTCAAATTCCAACAGATATTTGGCAACGCTCCAGCCCTGATCTTCCTCACCCAACCGGCCTGAAACAGGCACACGCACATCTTCAAAAAAGACCTGATTAAAATCATGGTCATCCGCGATGGAATGGATGGGGCGCACCGTGATGCCGGGTGTATTCATGTCCAGCAGCAAAAAGGTAATGCCCTGTTGCGGGCGGCCATCGCGACTGGTGCGGACAAGGCAGAACATCTTGTTCGCGAAATGCGCGTGTGTTGTCCAAATCTTCGAGCCGTTGAGCACATAATGGTCGCCATCGCGATCTGCCCGAAGCGAGAGTGACGCGAGGTCAGAGCCTGATCCCGGCTCGGAATAGCCCTGACACCAATAATCCTCACCCGACAGGATGCGTGGCAGATAATGGGCCTTTTGCGCTTCCGTCCCGTAATGCATGATCGCCGGGGCCACCATGCGCAGCCCCATGGGAGACAAAGGCGGCGCACCCGCCAGTGCGCATTCTGAGGCAAAAATGTGCCGCTCTGCCTCGCTCCATCCCGTGCCGCCATATTCGGCAGGCCAACTGGGCGCGACCCAACCTTTCTTGTGGAGGATCGCCTGCCATTTGAGCGTATAGTGCTTATCCACAAAGACGCTGGTTGATTTGGCGGCAACCTCGCGCAACTCGTCCGTCAAATTCTCGGCCAGCCAAGACCGAACCTCTGCGCGAAAGGCCGCCAGATCACCCGCCATCGTCAATTCACCTGCCGATCACGCCCGGCCCAATAGGGCGCACGCAAATCCTTACGCAAAATCTTACCACTGGCATTGCGCGGCAAGGCCGGGATGATGTCAATCGACTTGGGCACCTTGAAGCCGGCAATGCGTTCCCGCGCCCAGCCAATCACGCTGTCGGGATCGATTGTGGCACCCGGCTTGGGCACGCAAACGGCCTTTACCGCCTCGCCCCATTTCTCATCTGGCACACCAATAACGGCGACTTCCAGCACATCTGGATGGCCATAAATCGCGCTTTCCACTTCCGCCGGATATACATTCTCGCCGCCGGAAATGATCATGTCTTTCACGCGGTCGTGAATATAGAGATACCCATCTTCATCGACATAGCCAGCATCGCCCGTATGCACCCAGCCATCGCCGGTAAGCGTCTTTTGAGTGGCATCAGGCAGGTTCCAATAGCCCAGCATATTGTTGGAAGATCGCGTAATAACTTCGCCCACCTCACCGACGGGCAGTTCTTTGCCATCCCCATCGACAATTTTGATTTCCACGCCGGGCAAGGGCTTGCCAGCCGAACGCATCCGCTGATTGCCATTGGGATCATGGTCTTCGGGCGGCAGCATAACAATGGTGCCTGTCGTTTCCGTCATCCCATAATTTTGGATGAACTCACAGCCGAACATCTGAATGCACTGGCGCAGCAGCTCCAGCGGAATGGGCGCGGCCCCATAGAGAATATATTTCAACCGGCTGTAATCGACCGAAGCGCAGCGCGGGTGCTGGAGCAGAATGTGCAGCGCAGCCGGCACAATGAAGAAGCGAGTAACGCCGCCTGTCTCAATTGCGTCAAACAGCCCGTCGGGCGTGAATTCCGCCAGAATATAGCCCGGCAAGCCACTGGCAAGTGCCATCACGCCCAGCCCCGTGCCGCCAATATGCGCACAGGGCATGGCGACCAGAACCACCTCATCATCTTCCCATTGGGTATAGGCAAGGCCCGCATTTGCCGTGCCCTTGCGCAGCGCAAAGAGATTGCGGTTAGAAAGCTCAACGCCCTTAGGATTGCCCGTCGTGCCCGAGGTATAGAGTTGCAGCACCGCATCATCCGCGCCAGCGGGGTCAAAATCGATACGATCCGTTGTTGCCACAATCTGGCGTGCCTCTGCCGAACCAATGAAGCGGGGGCCATGTTCTAGCTGATCCTTCAGCGCCTCTGCCGCAGTCTCAAAGCCCGGTCCGGTAAAGACAATTTTAGACCGCGTATCATTGACGATATAAGCCCATTCAGGCGGAGCGAGCCGCCAGCCAATGGGTGCCATCACCACGCCCAATCGTGCCGCGCCGTAAAAAAGCGTGAAGTAAATATCGCTGTTCTTGCCGATCCAGCAGATACGATCCCCCTTTTGGAGGCCATAGGATTTGAGGAAAGAGGCAACCCGCGCGGTGCGGTCTTCCAAATCTGCATAGGACCAGAAACGATCCTCCTCGCGCATCGCCAGCCGATCTGGCCGTTCCCGGCCCCAATGCGACAGAAATTCATCAAATGTCAGCAAATCCGCCACATCGGGCATTGGCAATCCTCTCCACGATTCTCTTTTGCCGAGATGCTAGGGGCAAGTCAGCCGAATATGCAACGTACCTTAAGGCTTTACAGGCCACAGACATCCGTCATCCTGAACTTGGTTCAGGATCCATTGGCGTCGAACCTAGGAGGTGATGCCGATACCTTGTCGTGTTGATGGATGCTGAAACAAGTTCAGCATGACGGGAGTGGCTGCTAACCCCGCCGAAAGAGGAGCGAGAGGTTATTGGCCGGCATCTCGACCACTTGGTCAAGATGCACCCCATGCTGTGCGGCAAGTTCTGTCACTATATCCAGATCGCGCAGGCCCCAATCAGGGTTTTGGACTCTTAAATTCGCGTCAAAGGCCAAATTGCTGGGCGCAGTTTCCACGCCTGGGCGCACATAGGGGCCGTAAAGATACAGCAGTCCGCCCTTAGGCAGCAGCAGCCCCGCCCCCGCCATCAGCCCCTGCGTCGCCGCCCACGGGGCAATATGAACCATGTTGATGCATAAAATGGCATCCGCCTGATCGAGCGGCCATTGGTCTGAGCTGGCGTCCAACTGCACAGGCGCCCGCAAATTGGGGTGCCCCGCCTCGTCCGCCCATGCGGCAATTGAGGCAAGGCCCAGCGGGTCATAATCGCTGGGCTGCCATGTCAGCGCCGGGAAATGGCCAGCCAATTGGACGCTATGCTCGCCCGTTCCACTTGCCACTTCCAAGACAAGGCCTTGGGATGGCAAAGCTGTGGCCAAGATGCTGCGGATCGCATCATAATTGCGGGCCGTTGCCGGGGCATGGCGCTTGGCCTCTGCCCCGGCGCCCAGGGAAAAGGGTTGTGGGCCGCTCACTCTGCGGCCTCGGCCAAGGCAGGCGGTGACCAGACCAGCACAGGCTT
>JBEEOY010000117.1:0-13066 GCA_041191345.1 Pseudomonadota bacterium | reverse complement strand
GATAGCACTCGCCCGATGCCATAGGCTCCCCAGACTGTCCCCAGCGCACATAGGGCTAAAACAGCCTTGGTTATGGCGAGAAACGCAAACCCATTGGGGCTGAGCCATTGGCCCAGCTGCATGGGCACGGCGAGGAAGAGCGGGAAAAGCGGGCTGCGGATGCCGTACCGCTGTTCCCAAGTCTCGACACCATAGCCAAACACACGGGCATGGGCGACATCAAGATATTGGAATATCTCATCTGGAAAATAGGAAGAGGGATTGCCAAGCGTCGCCAGCCGCAAAATCAGTGCAAAACTAAAAAGCCCACCAAGTGCGCGCTGCTCAGCTGACAGGCGATAGAATAATTGGGAAAAGAGAGCAGAGCCTGCTTGAGATAAGCGAAACACCGGATGGTCTGCGTCTATAAACAGGCATCGAGCAAGGCTTGCTCGAGCCCAAATTGCTTTGCCTTTTCCAAGGTATACGGCCGCAGGCCATGGGGACGATATTCGCCAATGATGCGGCCATCATCAGCCTCGTCCAGATAGTCAAAAGTGAACAGGTCTTGCGTCACAATCACCTGACCTTCCAGGCCAACAACTTCGGTAATGCTTGTCGTCCGGCGGGACCCATCCCGCAGGCGTTTTACCTGCACAATCAGATCCACTGTGTCGGCAATTTGGCGCGTGATGGCCTCTTTCGGAATTTTAATGTCCGACATCATGATCATGTTTTCCATGCGCGCCAGACATTCGCGTGGGGAGTTGGAGTGCATGGTTGCCATTGAGCCATCATGGCCTGTGTTCATGGCGGCCAGCAGGTCAAAACATTCCGGCCCACGGACTTCGCCCAAAATGATCCGGTCTGGGCGCATACGCAGGGCGTTGATCACAAGATCACGAATGGTAATTGCGCCTTGGCCCTCCAAATTGGCGGGGCGCGTTTCCAGCGGCAGCCAGTGTGGCTGTTGCAACCGCAGTTCAGCGGCGTCTTCAATCGTCAACACGCGTTCGCCCGGATCAATCATTTTGGACAGCGCATTGAGCATGGTGGTTTTGCCAGAGCCCGTGCCGCCGGAAATGATGATGTTAAATCGGCAGGCCCCTGCAATTTTGAGAAAGGTGGCCATACGATCTGACATAGAGCCTTTCTCGGCCATCATATCGAGCGTGATGGGTTTGTCTGAAAACTTGCGGATCGAAATGGCTGTGCCCCGCAAGGACAAGGGTGGAATGATGACGTTGACGCGGCTGCCATCTTTCAGTCGTGCATCGGCCAAGGGGCTAGTCTGGTCAATGCGGCGGCCCACCAAATTGCAAATGCGCTGCGCAATTTGAAAAAGATGCTCTTCATTCCGGAACTGAATAGGGGCAATTTCCAGCCGGCCTTTGCGCTCAATATAGGTTTGCTCTGGGCCGTTAATCATGATGTCGCTGATCTCGTTATCGCGCAGCAATTCTTCCAACGGGCCAAGGCCCAAAAGCTCATCGACCAGCATTTTCTCAAGAGCAATTTGTTCGCGCCTGTTGAGCGTGATTTTCAACTCATTCAGCACGTCTTCGGTAATTGGCCGAAATTGCTCGCCGAGCTCGTCATGCGACAAAGTGGCTGCGGCTTCGGCATCAATCCGTTCCAAAAGGCGGGGGAGAACTTGCTCTTTGATGCGGTGGATCGCGGGCCGAAAGCTGTCTGTTGCGCCACTTGTGTCTGCCGGGCCATTGGATCGTTCAAGCAAGCGGCTCATCGCGTCCGGAGCTGCAGCCTCTGCTGTGTCGGCACCTGTCGAGGGCTGGGCTAAATGCGACCCCATAGTGGGAATCGGTGACGAAAGGGGCCTTGCGGATCCAAAAGCGGGGCGCGGGGGCAGTGCGCCGCCAAAACTGCCATTACGCGTGCTAAAATTGCTCATCCCAATAGTCGCCCTATGTCCGCAAATGTCTAAGCGGCATGGCAGCGATTAATTGCTAATCTGCTAACTACGAGATTTGGGTTGCGGATCAGGGCCTTTTAGAAGATGCCCCGCGACATCATGACCGACCAATTGGTGCCGCATTCCAAGCTAACACAGGGTAACGTGCAGGCGCAGGGCCTGATCTTCGCGCTCATGGGCTATGGCCTGCTGTCTGTCGGCGATGCGATTGTGAAATCTATGACGCCGATCTGGCCTGGAACGGCCATTGCCGTTCTGCGCTATATGATGGCAGCTATTGGCTTGGGGGTGCTGTTGTTGCTGCGCGAAGGGCGCGATGGCTTTCGTATGGCGCATATGGGACTGCACTGGGCACGCGGCGGCGCAATTGCGTTTTCTGCTTTGTGCTTTTTCATTGGTATCCGCCTCATCCCCCTGGCCGATGCCACAGCAATTACCTTTATCATGCCCATGATTGCGGGGCTTTTGTCGGCCATTTTCTTCAGGGAGAAAATGTCCAGTCGCGCAATTCTTGCAACGTGCGTGGCGTTTTTGGGCGTGCTGATTATTTTGCGTCCCAATTTGCTGGCAGCCGGTCCGGCGGCCATGCTGCCGCTTGGCTCTGCCTTTGGAATGGCCTGTTTGATGCTGCTCAATCAGCGCGTGGCAGGCAGTGCCTCGTTGCTCGCCACGCAATTCATTGTGGCGGCGCTGGCGGTGCCCTTCCTCTTAGCCGCAGCCCTATTGGGTCATGTATCCGGCATTCCTAGTCTAGAGATAGGATGGCCGCATTGGAGTGTCATTCTGCGCTGTGCGATTGTGGCTGTATCAGCTTCTGTCGCCCATGCGTTGATCTTCATGGCAACCACGCGCGCATCGGCTGCGACAGTGGCTCCCATGACCTATGCGCAATTGCTGGTGGCAATGATAATCAGCACTTTGGTGTTCAGCCATCCGCCAGACCTGACATCCATTGGCGGGTCCGCGCTGATTATAGGCGCTGGGCTTTATATTTGGCGCAGCGCACAACTGCGCTAATCCCACATAGAAAAACGCCCCGGCATGTCTGCCGAGGCGCTTTCCTTATTTCTGTTCTGACAGATCAGCTTTGGATCAGGCCGCGCTTTCCGCGAGGATGGTCAGGCCCTTGTCATTCACTTCGGCAAAGCCACCCGTGATGCTGATCTTTTCAGCCGCCGCACCTGGCGTGGCGTAAATCTCAACAGTCGCATCGCTGCGGATCGTTGACATCATTGGGCTATGGCCTTCGAGAACGCCGAAATCACCCTCTGTGCCCGGCACGACGACCATATGGACGTCTTCCGAACGAACAAGGCGCTCTGGCGTCACGAGTTCAAAATGCAGTGCCATTGCGGTCTCCTAAGCCCCTCCCGCTTAGGGGAGGGGAGAGTGATTAGGCAGCGTCAGCTGCCAGCTTGGCAGCCTTTGCAACGACTTCTTCAATGCCGCCGACCATGTAGAAGGCAGCTTCGGGCAGATGGTCATATTCTCCATCAACCACCGCCTTGAACGAACGGACCGTATCTTCGATCTGTACGAACTTGCCGGGGATGCCCGTGAACACTTCTGCGACGTGGAACGGCTGCGACAGGAAGCGCTGGATCTTACGCGCACGGCTCACGATCAGCTTATCGTCTTCCGACAGTTCGTCCATACCGAGAATGGCGATGATGTCTTGCAGCGACTTATACTTCTGCAGCGTTTCCTGAACGCGGCGGGCGGTGTCGTAATGCTCCTGACCCACAACGGCGGCCGTCAGCACGCGCGAGGTCGAGTCGAGCGGATCCACAGCCGGATAAATGCCGAGTTCCGAAATCGCACGGTTCAACACGGTCGTTGCGTCCAAGTGGGCGAACGAGGTGGCCGGTGCCGGGTCAGTCAAGTCGTCGGCCGGCACGTAAATGGCCTGCACCGAGGTGATCGAACCCTTGTTGGTGGAGGTAATGCGCTCTTGCAGAGCGCCCATGTCCGTTGCGAGCGTCGGCTGATAACCCACGGCCGAAGGAATACGGCCGAGAAGGGCCGACACTTCCGAACCTGCCTGCGTAAAGCGGAAGATGTTGTCGACGAAGAACAGAACGTCTTGGCCTTCTTGATCGCGGAAATATTCAGCAATCGTTAGACCCGACAGAGCGACGCGTGCACGGGCCCCCGGCGGTTCGTTCATCTGGCCGAACACGAGAGCAACCTTCGAGCCGTCCGGCGTCGGGTTGCCGTCCTTGTCCTTGGCGATAACGCCAGCATCGAGGAATTCGTGATAGAGATCGTTCCCTTCACGGGTACGCTCACCAACGCCTGCGAACACCGAGGTGCCGCCATGGCCCTTTGCGATGTTGTTGATGAGTTCCTGAATAAGCACGGTCTTGCCGACGCCAGCGCCGCCGAACAGGCCGATCTTACCGCCCTTGGCATAAGGCGCGAGCAAGTCGATGACCTTAATGCCGGTGACGAGAATTTCGGTTTCGGTCGACTGGTCGACAAACAGCGGGGCTTCGGCGTGGATCGGCGCGCGCAGATCGGTATCCACCGGACCGCGATCGTCAATCGGTTCACCCACAACGTTCAGAATGCGGCCCAGTGTGCGCGGACCGACCGGCACAGAAATCTGAGCACCAGTATCGCGCACCGGCTGACCGCGGGTCAAACCATCCGTCGAGTCCATGGCGATCGTACGAACGGTATTTTCACCAAGGTGCTGAGCAACTTCGAGAACGAGGCGCTGACCGTTATTTTCGGTTTCGAGAGCCGAAAGAATGGCGGGCAGGTGGCCATCAAAGCTGACGTCAACAACAGCGCCGATCACCTGGCTGATGCGGCCTGTGGCAGCCGTCTTTGCCTTGGCCGGAGCCTTAGGGGCGGCTGTCTTAACAGCAGCCTTCTTGGCAGGTGCAGCCTTGGCGGGAGCAGCCTTTGCCGGGGCCTTCTTTGCGGCAGCAGCCTTAGGGGCGGCAGCCTTGGGCGCAGCGGCCTTCTTGGCGGGCGCCTTGGCAGCAGCCGGCTTCGCAGCGGTCTTCTTCGGAGCGGTAGCCATGAGTGTCTTCCTTGCCTTCGTGTCTGGTTAGAGCGCTTCGGCGCCCGAAATGATTTCGACGAGTTCAGTTGTAATCGCGGCCTGACGGGTCCGGTTATATTGGATCGTCAGCTTGTTGATCATGTCGCCGGCGTTGCGGGTCGCATTGTCCATCGCCGTCATCTTAGAGCCTTGCTCAGATGCGGCATTCTCGCGGCTTGCGCGAAGAAGCTGGACCGACACGTTACGCGGCAGCAAATCTGCCAGAATTTCTTCTTCGTCCGGCTCATAATCAACAGATGCACCCGCCGTCACCGTCTCCGCGCCTTCAGCCACGGCCACCGGCATCAGCTGAATTTCAGTCGGCTCTTGCGTGAGAACGCTGACGAATTTGGAGAAGAAGAGATGGGCGACATCAAACTCACCTGCGTCAAAGCGGTTGGTGAGGTCAGTCGCCCAGTCTTGCACATCTGCAAAGCCCAGCTTGCCAAGATCACCTGGCTCCACTGAATGCACGATATCGCCCTTAAAGGTGCGGCCCAATTGGTCGCGGCCCTTTTTGCCGATCGTGTAGAACTTCACGGTCTTGCCAGCCGCGCGGAGTTCTTCAGCACGACGACGCGCGAGGCGGACAATGTTGGTGTTGAACGCGCCTGCCAAGCCCTTGTCAGACGTGCAAACGACGAACAGATGCACATCATCTTTGCCGGTGCCCGCCAGAAGCTTGGGCGCCTGCGGGCCTTTTTCAACCTTGGACGCAATCGACGAGACGACAGCTTCCAGGCGTTCAGCATAGGGGCGGGCAGCCTCCGCTGCATCCTGCGCACGGCGCAGTTTGGCAGCGGCGACCATCTTCATCGCCTTGGTGATCTTCTGGGTCGATTTGACCGAGTTGATCCGGATTTTGAGCGCCTTAAGGCTGGCCATCTATCCATTCCTTCCCTCTCCCCAAAAGGAGAGGAGTAAAAATTAGGCGAACGTCTTTACGAACTTGTCGAGCGCAGCACGAAGCTTGTCGCGCGTCGCATCGCTAAAGTCGCGGCTGTCACGGATGTCCTTCAGGATACCCGCATGGTTGGCACGCAGATCGGCCAACATCGCGTCTTCAAAGCGCGTGACGTCCGACACGGGAATGCCATCCAGATAGCCATTGGTGCCAGCCCAGATCGAGCAGGTCTGCTCTTCAAACGGCATTGGCGAGAATTGCTTCTGCTTCAGCAGTTCGGTCAGGCGTGCACCGCGGTTCAGCAGCTTCTGCGTCGAGGCATCGAGGTCAGAACCAAACTGAGCGAAGGCCGCCATTTCGCGATACTGTGCAAGCTCAAGCTTAATCGAGCCCGACACCTTCTTCATTGCCTTGGTCTGAGCGGCCGAGCCAACGCGCGACACCGAGAGACCAACGTTAATGGCGGGACGGATGCCCTGATAGAAGAGGTCCGTTTCCAAGAAGATCTGACCATCAGTGATCGAAATCACGTTGGTCGGAATATAGGCCGAAACGTCGCCAGCTTGCGTTTCGATGACAGGAAGCGCGGTCAGCGAGCCGCCGCCATTGTCCTTGTTCATCTTTGCCGCACGCTCAAGCAAGCGTGAGTGGAGATAGAACACGTCACCCGGATAGGCTTCACGGCCCGGCGGACGACGCAGCAGCAGCGACATCTGACGATAGGCGACAGCCTGCTTCGACAAATCGTCATACACGATCACAGCGTGCATGCCGTTGTCGCGGAAATATTCACCCATCGCGACGCCGGTGTACGGCGCGAGATACTGAAGCGGAGCCGGTTCCGATGCGGTGGCAGCCACCACGATCGAATATTCCATGGCGCCATTTTCTTCGAGCGCGCGGACGATCTGTGCCACGGTCGAGCGCTTTTGGCCGACAGCGACGTAGATGCAGTAGAGCTTCTTCGACTCGTCGTCGCCCTGGTTAACGCCCTTCTGGTTGATGAAGGTGTCGATGGCGACAGCGGTCTTACCCGTCTGACGGTCACCAATGATCAGTTCGCGCTGGCCACGGCCAACAGGGACGAGAGCGTCGAGTGCCTTCAGACCAGTCTGAACGGGCTCGTTCACTGACTGACGCGGGATGATGCCCGGCGCCTTGACTTCAACGCGGCTGCGCTTCGACGTCTTGATTGGGCCCTTGCCGTCAATCGGGTTGCCAAGGCCATCGACCACGCGGCCGAGCAGTTCCTTGCCAACGGGTACGTCCACAATGGTACCTGTGCGCTTAACAGTGTCGCCTTCGCGGATTTCGGCGTCCGAGCCGAAGATCACGACGCCGACATTGTCAGCTTCGAGGTTCAGGGCCATGCCCTTAATGCCGTTGGCGAACTCAACCATTTCACCAGCCTGGACGTTGTCGAGGCCGTGGATGCGGGCGATACCGTCGCCCACCGAGAGCACCTGACCGACTTCCGAGACTTGCGCCTCGGTGCCGAAGCTGGCGATCTGGTCCTTAATGACCTTCGAAATTTCAGCGGCACGGATATCCATGTTCAGCCTTTCATCGCGTTCGCGAGGGAATTGAGACGGGTGCGGATCGACGAATCGATCATCTGGGAGCCGATCTTGACGACCAGCCCACCAAGAATAGCGGGATCAACTTTAGGGTTCACCGCGACATCGCGGCCAACCTTAGCTTTCAGCTTTGCCTTAAGTGCCGTGACCTGCGCTTTTTCAAGCGGGTGGGCCGACGTCACATCTGCCGTAATCTCACCGCGATGCGCGGCAGACAGAGCAGCATAAGCCGAAATAATGGGGCCAAGCTCTGCGAGCCGGCGGTTGCGGGCGAGGACGCCCAGAAATTTAGTCGTCAGCTTATCCAGCTTCAGCGTGCGCGCGACACCGGCCACAGCCTTGGCCGCGGCGTCGCGCGACAAAAGCGGGTTGGTGGTCAGGCGCGCGAAATCGCGAGACTGTTTTAGTGCTGCGTTAAGCGAGTCGAGGCTTTTGCCCACCGAATCGATGGACTTCCCCTCGCGCGCGAGTTCGAACAAAGCGGTCGCGTAACGTCCGCTTAGACTAGCCTGAATGCCGCCGGAATTCTCCACGCGCGTTAGTTCCCCAAAGTCAGGAATTGAGCCTGATGACACGAAAAAAGAAGCGAAGCTCCATCTCCGAAGTCGCGGCGCGGCTAGCAATGATTGCCTTCGAATGCAAGCGATGTGCACGCTATTGTGACAGTTTTCTTGTTCTTGCGCCCTGAGGCTGGACAGCGCATCACCCTTTCGGATTGGATCAGATGGTGTTCAGGCCAAAATTGGGGTGATGAAGAGGAACAATTTCATGGGTGAAATGACTCGGATGAGGATGTCAGATGGGGCTGAGATTTCGGTCTATCATGTTAGCCCAGAAGGGGATCGGCGTGGCGGGCTGGTCCTTATTCAAGAGATATTCGGTGTGACGGACCATATCCGCGATCGGTGCGATGAATATGCCGCTGATGGGTATGAAGTGTTGGCGCCTGCACTTTTTGACCGGGAGCATCCCGGCTTTGAGGCCGAATATACTGGCCCAGACTTTGACCGCGCAGTGGAACTGGCACGTAAGCTCCATCCCTTTGACCAAAGTTTGAAAGATGCGCAGACCTGTATTGATGCCCTGAAAGCCAAAGGCCCGGTGTTCATTACAGGCTATTGCTATGGCGGGTCGGTTGCGTGGCGCATGGCGCAGATCAGCCCCGATCTTGCAGCGGCCAGCAGCTATTATGGGTCGATGGTCCCAACGCTGTTTGCCAGCGAAGCCCCCAACTGCGCGACCATTGCCCATTTTGGCCGCTTTGATGCCGGCATTCCGATGGAAGGCGTTGAGAAGCTGATCGAAACGGCACATCCGACAGCGCAAATTTTTGTCTATGAGGCCAATCACGGGTTCAATTCGGACCGGCGTAAAGATTATCATGAGGAAAGCGCAGATCTGGCACGCGAGCGGACGCTGGCGCTCTTTCGAGCCTGTGGGGGCTGATCTGCCACCTATCCATTGGGGGGAAGGGGAGAGTGATCTTGGCCCCTTTCGCTTTGCCGTATCAGCAGCGGGCGTCCATCGTCTCTCTTTTGTGGATCGGCTTGATGGTAAGTGTGATGCCACAGCCGCGTTATGGTGCGCGGCGTTGGTGCAGGCCATCAACCAGCCTTGGCTGGCGCACTCGATCGCGCTGCAGCCATCAGGAACGGCCTTTCAAAAATCTGTATGGCAGGCGGTTGGAATGATCCCGCTGGGCGAGACGCGAACCTATCAGGACATTGTCCTTATGCTGGGGCGGCCCAGAGCAGCGCGGGCCGTAGGGGCGGCCAATGCGGCAAACCCCATAGCGGTGCTGATCCCCTGCCATCGGCTGGTGCGTGGGTCGGGCGCATTGGCGGGCTATGCTTATGGCCTTGACCGCAAACAGGCACTGCTCGACAAGGAACGCCAAGGCCGCGCTGATGGCCAAGGATGAGGAGCTAAATATGCCCGTAGTTTTGCCAAGCGATGCGCCCCAGACTCTGGGCGAGGCCTTTGCCCGCATTAATAGTGTTACCGCGCCAACGATGACTGACTTGAAAGTCATGGTGCTGGTCGAAGCTGCGGGCCAGACGCTGTATGAAAAAAGCGCAGAAGGTGCCGATGATCCGCGCGTCAAAGCGCTGCTGATTGAAAATGGCCATGAAGAGATGAAGCACGCTCGCCGCGCGGCGGAGGCTATTAAGCTCCTGACGGGGGAGGAGTTTCCGGCGCCAACTGCGGCAGACAACCCCTATCTTACCGGGCATATCCCAGTTGCTGCCATCACGCCCGAAGGCTTGCGCAAAACCGCGGAGAGCGAATTTAACGGGGATGCCCTTTATGCACGCTGGGCTGACAGCCTTGATAATGCCGCCGCAGCGGAGTTGCTGCGCGCGAATGGCCGGGAAGAAACTGACCATGGCAATCGCTTGCTCGAAGCAGCGGCCATTTTGGAGGCTCAAGCCTAGCTTAAACTCCAGCCAGTTCCGAAATAATCGCCCAATGCGCATCACTGACGGGCACGACTGACAGGCGTGATTGGCGGATCAGGGCAAGATCCGCCAGTCGCGGGTCTGCCTTCATCTCAGCCAGCGTTACGGGGCGGGCAACTGGGCCAATGGGGGCCACATCCACCATCACGAATTTGCCGCTCTCATCGCCCGGATCAGGATAGGCCGTGCGGACGATTTCCACCACGCCGACAATCTCTTTGCCTTCATTGCTGTGGTAGAAGAAAGCGCGGTCGCCCACTTGCATCGCGCGCAGATTGGCCGCGGCCTGATGGTTGCGCACGCCATCCCAATGGGTGCGGCCATCCTTCACCATCTGGTCCCAGCTATATTTAAACGGTTCGGACTTAACGAGCCAATAAGCCATTTTACCCCCCGGATCGTGGCGTCGCGTGCCGCGCGACGAAGAATCGTCCACCCTCTGTCACGTAAACCGCTGTCAATGCAACCAGCCCAGCTATGGTAAATCCGGTGTAGAGCGGCACTGTGGTGCCGTTGAAAGATTGACCAATAAGCGTTCCACAAATGGTACCAAGCAAGTTGGCAAGCGAGCCTTGCAATGAACTTGCCATGCCCGCAACGCGGCCCATATTCTCCATTGCCATTGCGCTAAAATTGCCGCCGACCAGAGAAAAGCCAATCATCATCAACATCTGCAGCGCAATGAAAAGCGGCAGCGATTCATATCCTGCAAGTGAGAGGGCAAGATGGATTGCCGCCACCAACGTAAAGAAAAACAAAGCGCTATGCCCAATCAGCCGCATGCCAAAGCGTTTCACAATGGCCGCGTTGGTCAGCGATGCGGCCGCCATGCCAATGGACATGATGGCAAAGCCCATGGGCAGCAAGTCTGGCCGCTTAAAGGTAAACTCAAAAATCTGCTGAACTGACATGAGAAATCCAAATAGCGCGCAGGACAGCATGGCCGTTGCAAGGCTGTAGCCCACGGACATCCGATCGGTCAGGACGGTGCGTGCGGCGGCCAGAACGGCCTGTTTTTCAATGGGTGTGCGATTTTCTTCGGCAAGGGTTTCCGGCAGGCGGAATAAGATCCACGTCCATGTGGCCAAGCCAATCAGACAGAGCGCGCCGAAAATCCAGCGCCAAGGACCGAAAAACAAAATCGTTTGGCCCATGGTCGGCGCGAGAATAGGGGCTGCCATGAAAATCATGCCCGCAAGGCTCATCACCTGCGCCATATCGCGCCCGGCAAAGCGATCGCGCACAGTGGACGTTACAATGACGCGGGCACCCGCCGCAAATACGCCTTGCACCGCGCGCGCGAGCAACAAATGGTCGAAGCTGGGGGCAAGGGCTGCCGCAAAACTGGCAATTGCAAAACCAAAGAGCGACCAGAGCATCAGCCCGCGCCGCCCATAGCGGTCCGAGAGCGTTCCAACAAAAAGCTGGCCAACGGCAAAGCCCAGCAAAAAGGCTGAGATAACAAGCGGGCGTTGTGCCTCATCGCCCACGCCGAGCGACTGGCTAATGGCGGGAAGGGCTGGCAGCATGGAATCAATGGAAAAGGCGACAATCATCATGATTGCCGAAATCAGCGTGATAAACTCAACGCGACCAGGCCCTTTGGGCACAGGATGTGGGAGGGGAGACATGAGGTGCGCCTAGCTGAACTTTGGCCATTGGGAAAGCCAGCGCCGCCGCCTTTTTGGCTGCTATGGGCGCTAGGGGATCAGCAGGCTGCAGCCGCTGGTCTGCCGTGCTTCCAACTCGCGATGCGCCCGGGCGGCGTCCGTGAGCGCATAGCGCTGCCGAATATCCACGTGCACAGTCCCGCTGCGGATCATGTCAAATAGTCGGGCCGCCCCTGCTGCCCGCTCTGCGGGATGAGCGTAATAATGGAACAGCGTTGGCCGCGTGACAAAGATAGAGCCCGCATCGGCCAATTGCGCCAGGGCAACATCAGTGACTGGCCCACTGGCATTGCCAAAGCTGATGATCAGGCCACGTGCGGCGCAGGATTTGCGAGATCCTTCCCATGTTGACTGGCCAACGCCGTCAAACACCACCGGCACGCCAGCCCCGCCCGTAATCTCGCGACACCGGGCCCCAACATCTTCTTGGGTATAGTCGATAATATGCTCTGCACCGGCCGCGCGAGCCAATTCAGCCTTTTCCGAAGAGCCAACTGTGCCAATGACTGTTGCGCCAATCGCTTTTAGCCATTGCACCAGCAACAGGCCAACGCCGCCGGCTGCTGCATGGACCAGCACTGTCCAGCCGGGCTGCACCTTGGCGCAACGCTCCACCAAGAATTCAACTGTGCAGCCTTTTAGCAAAACGGCAGCGGCCACCTCGTCTGAAATGTCATCTGGGGTATGAAAGAGCAATTTGGCAGAGATGTTGCGCGCAGTGGCATAGGCCCCCAGCGCGGGGCCAAAGGTGCAAACACGATCGCCCGGGGCAAAGCCCTGCACATCCGGGCCAATTGCTTCAACCACGCCAGCGGCTTCCACGCCTAAGCCATTGGGAAGTGGCAGCTTGTACACGCCGCCGCGATGATAAGTGTCAATGAAGTTCAGCCCAATGGCTGTGTGGCGCATCTGCACTTCACCCGGGCCAGGGGGTGGCAAATCTGTTTCGACCCATTGGATAACGTCTGGGCTGCCTTGCTCAGTGATTTGCGCGGTTAACGCCATGACAATCGTCTTTCTTTCAGTTCCGATGGGCGTCACGCCGGGCTTTTTCTTCGGCCTTGCGCATCTTGCGACCACGATTGCGGTCCGCCTCTTCTTGACTGGTTGTTGCAACATCAACAGCTTTGCCAGCAACCTTAAAGGGCGTTGTCACCACTGTCTTGGCAACACTCGCAATGCAGCCAGAAAGCGCCAGTGGCAGAAGAGCAATCAGCAATTTTTTCATTGCGTGTCCTTGCCTGTTTCACAGCAGCATTGCAACGGACTTGCGTTGCGCGGAGGAGTGGCTTAGAGGGCCGCTCCTGTCTTGGTGTGGCGATCGTAGCTCAGTTGGTTAGAGCGCCGGTTTGTGGTACCGGAGGTCGCGGGTTCGGATCCCGTCGATCGCCCCATTTTTTCTCCTGAAAATTCAATCTGATCGCCAAGGTGGCGAATCATGGTTTGTGCGGTTATTGCGCTGCATTGTAATTTTCTTACTCGCAGGAGTTGG
>JBEEOY010000116.1:0-9476 GCA_041191345.1 Pseudomonadota bacterium | reverse complement strand
CCAGCACCAATACGGCTGTTGACCCCGCCAGTCGTTGCAATCTTGATGACATCCACACCGCGACGAATTTGCATCCGAATGGCGTGGCGGCAGCTTTCAGTGCCATCGCACAGATTTTCCTGATTAATGGCAGAATGCAGATCTTCCCCCAAGCTCAACGTGCCATCCATATGGCCGCTGGTGGTGGAGATTGACCGGCCCGCATCCACAATGCGCGGACCCAAGATCTTGCCAGAGGCAACAAAGTCACGCAGCGCCAGCGTCGCGCCTGTGCCATCCCCCAAGTTACGAACCGTCGTAAAGCCCGCCATGAGCGTCTTTTGGGCATTGCCCAGTGTGCGATAGGCTGTTGCGGCGTCGCTGCTTGTCACGCCTTCCAGCAAGGCAGCATCGCCCCCAGCGTCTGAATCGAGGTGGACATGGCTGTCAATCAAACCGGGCAGAACGAACTTGTCTGACAAGTTGATGATGCGCGCGCCAGCCGGCCCTGCAACCAAGCCTGGCAGAATCTCAGAAATTCGGCCATCTTTGATAATAATGGTCGAGGGGCCACGCGGTGGCTGGCCGGGCCGATCAAGCAATCGACCAGCCTGCACCACTGTGACAGCTGTTTGAGCGGAAAGGGGTGCGGCCAGCGCCAGCGGAGCGAACAAGGCTATCTTTTTCATGACAGCCTTTTGGGCAGCTTAACCCAGTTTGTCTACCTTTGCCTGCAGACTTGCCAATTGCGCTTTCAAAGCTGCAATTTCATCATCCTTGGCGGTGCTTTGATCTGCCGCCTGCGCGCTGGCCTGCGGCTTGGCACCGGGCGTAAACATGCCTGCTGCCGCTTCAAACATAGCCATATTGCGCTTGTGCAGCTCTTCAAACGGGCCGCCTGTAAAAGCGCCTTCCAGCATTGATCGGAATTGCGTCTGGTTGCGGCGGAAGGCTTCCATCGAGGCTTCCAAATATTGCGGCACCATAGACTGCATCGAATCGCCATAGAGCGAAATCAACTGTCGCAAAAAGCCCGCTGGCAACATGGTTGAGCCGCGGCTTTCTTCTTCCATGATGATTTGGGTGAGGACATTGTGCGTAATGTCTTCATTGGTCTTGGCATCGACCACGCGGAAATCCCGGCCGTCGCGCACCATTTGGGAGAGCGTATCAAGAGTAATATAGCTTGACGTCTCGGTGTTATAGAGGCGTCGGTTCGCATATTTCTTAATGGTTACAGGGCCTTCGCCCGGTGTCGACTTTGCCATGCGAGTCATCTCCCATTTCGTGTCGGCATAGCATTAGCCGCTGCTGCACTGCAACAACGCAGCATATTGCGCAGCATAGCCGCACAAATCAGCCCCAGATGCGGTCAAACCTGTGGCCAAGCAGCGTCAGCAATTCATATTGCGACAGGCCAGACTGGCGGGCGGCATCCGGCAAATGAAAATCGATGGAGATCCAGTCCCCTTCAGCAATATCGGGGCCAGCGCTAACGTCCAGCGCCACCAAATCCATAGAAACGCGGCCAAGCACTGGAAATTGCCCTCCCCCCGCTGTGCCGCGGCCAGAAAAGCCCCGCACATAGCCATCCGCATAGCCAATGTTCACAATGGCCACGTCAAGTGCGCGATCGGCGGTATAAGTGGCGTTATAGCCAATGCTCTGCCCAGCTGGCAGCAAGCGCCGTTGCAGCACCTGTGCCTCTACTCCAACCACTGGCTGGATGGCCCCTGCCGCCTCGGCGCGCGGAATGCCGCCATATAGCGCCAGGCCGGGCCGTGTGAGTCCAAAATGATAGGCCGCTCCAAGGCAAATCCCCGCTGAATTGGCCAAGCTCAGCCGCTGCGCCCGAAGGGTGGCGGCAGCCGCCCGAAACAGGTCCAATTGCTGCGTATTTTGGGGCACATCTTCATCGGCGGACGCCAAATGGCTCATCAACGTGTGGATCGTAAGGCCTGAAAGATCATCCCCCGGGGCAAGGCCAAGGCGGTTCATGCCAGTATCCAGCATAACATCGCAGGGCTTGCCTGTGGAGCGCCAGCGGGCCACTTGCTGCGCCGTATTCAGCACGGGTCGAGCCCGCGATGCAAGCGCTTGGGGCGTATCTTCCTCGCGTACGCCGTGCAGGACTGACAGACTGGCCTCTTGCGGCAGAAAAGACTCAATCTCTGCGGCTTCCGCCCAAGTGGCGACAAAAAAGTCCCGACAGCCAGCAGCCAATAAATGCTGCACCACCTCTGGCGCACCCAGCCCATAGCCATTGGCTTTCACAGCCGCACCACAGGCCGCCTGGCCGCTTTGCGCCTGCAGCCAACGCCAATTGGCAGATAATGCCCCTTTATCGAGGCGCAAACGAAGCGGTGCAGTCATAACCAGGGCGATAGAGCCGTCAGTCCGCAGCGTCGATATCTTCCTTGCCAGCTGTTTCAGGCAGCCAGATCAAGGAAACCACGAACGCCATGGCAACCACAGCAACAGTGTACCATAGGCCCATGAAGGTGCCGCCCGTCTTCACCACAATATATTGCGAGATAAAGGGCAGAAATCCGCCAAAATACCCTGCCCCAATATGATAGGGGATCGACATGGACGTGTAGCGAATTTTGGCCGGGAACATCTCAACCAAGATCGCCGCGACTTGACCATAGGTCATTGCTGACAAAGCGACCAATACGGCAACGGCAAGAATAATCAGCCCGGGCTGCCGAGAGGCTGGGTCTGACTTATCGGGATAGCCGGCTGCCTCAAGTGCCGCGACATAAGCCTTTTCATCAAAGCCTTGAACACGTGCATCGCCCACTTGCAGAACCAAAGCATCCCCCTGCTGCTTGGCATAGCTAATGCCGCGCTTGGACAGGAAGTTCAGGGCCTTGCCGCACTCACTTGTCTGTTTGCTGGCAAAAACATTAAACTCACATTCGGGAGACACCAGCGTCACTGGGGACGACTTAGTGGCCTGCGCCAGCGCTGGGTTTGCCGCATCTGCCATCATATGGAACAGCGGGAATGTCAGGACAATCGTGAGCGCATAGCCCAAAAGCAAAATGCGCTTGCGCCCATAATGATCCGATAGCCAGCCGGCCGCCACATAGAGAGGCGCTGCAAGCAGTGCGCCTACGGCCATGTAAGACAAGGCATCAATTTCCGGCACGCGGGCTGTGCCCGTCAGGAAGTAAAGCGTGCCAAATTGCGAGGTGTAGTAAATCACGGTCAAGCCCGCAGCCACGCCAAACAGCGCCACCAAGATACGGCCGACATTGCCCGGATATTGGAAGCTCTCCACAAAGGGATTGTGCGATGTTTTTCCTGCCTCTTTCATCGCTTTGAACACCGGGCTCTCAGACAACATCATGCGGATGTAGAGCGAAATGGCGAGCAGCAGCAGCGAGATGATGAAGGGCACGCGCCAGCCCCAGCTTTCAAAATCTTCAACAGGCATGGATTTGCGCGTCAGCAAAACGACAATAACGGCAAGCAAAAAGCCCCCCGCCACTGAGGCTTGGATCCAGCTGGTATATTGGCCACGCTTATTTTTGGGCGCATGTTCAGCCACATAAATAGCTGCCCCCCCATATTCGCCGCCTAGCGCCAAGCCCTGCAAGCAACGCAGGACCAGAAGACCCACTGCCGCCCAAATGCCAATGCTTTCAAATGTCGGCAAAAAGCCAATGGCAGCGGTCGCCCCACCCATGAGCGAAATGGTGATGAGGAAGGTGTATTTTCGGCCAATCTTGTCGCCCAGATAGCCAAATACAATGGCCCCCAAGGGGCGCACGCCAAAGCCCGCACCAAAGACAGCCAGCGACGCTAATGTGGCAGCTGTTGGATTGTCAGACGGGAAGAAAAGCCGGCCAATCAGCGCGCCTAAAATGCCGTAAACAAAGAAATCATACCATTCAAAAACAGTGCCTAATGATGACGCTGTAATGACCAAGCGGTCACGCTTTGGATCAATGGTAGTGTCCTGTGCGGCCATAAAGCTCCCCCGGGATATGGTGTTTCCTCCGTCTTAGGAGGGAACCCATATCCCGGGCAAGCCCATATCCCGGCCAAGCGGGAGGCGCGCTTACCAGATATGCGCGCGGTCTTCCGGCTTCAGATAGAATTTCTCGCCCGGCTTCACACCAAAGCTGCTGTACCACGCATCAATGTTGCGCACGACATAGGGACGGAAATGCCCGGGCGTGTGCGGATCAGTGGTCAATTGCTGCAGCAAAACCGGCTCGCGATATTTGTTGCGCCACACTTGGCCAAAGCCAAGGAAGAAGCGCTGATCCGGCGTATAACCGCCCAATTTCGTTGGCTTCTTTCCTTTGAGCGACATTTTGTACGCATCATAGGCAATGGTGACGCCTGCCAAATCGGCAATGTTTTCACCCAATGTCAGCTCGCCATTTACCTTCTTGCCCGGCAGCGGCTCATAGCTGCCATATTGATCAACCACGCGCTTGGCGAGCGCGTCAAACCGCGCAACATCTTCCTTGGTCCACCAATCAGATAAATTGCCGTTCATATCGAACTTGCGGCCCTGATCATCAAAATGGTGGCTGATTTCATGGCCAATCACAGCACCAATAGCGCCATAATTTACAGCATCATCAGCTTTGGGATCAAAGAAGGGGGGCTGGAGAATGGCTGCTGGGAACACGATTTCGTTCATCAGCGGGTTGGCATAAGCATTCACCGTTTGCGGCGTCATGAACCATTCGCTGCGGTCCACGGGCTTGCCAATTTTGCCAAGTTGACGCTGATATTCAAATTCAGTCGCCCGCATGACATTGCCCCACAGATCCCCGCGCTCAACCTTAAGCGCAGAATAATCCCGCCACTTGCTGGGATAACCAATTTTGGGCGTAAAGGCGGCCAGTTTGGCGCGTGCCTTCACCTTGGTTTCTGGCGCCATCCAAGCAAGGTTCGCCAAACGTGCGTCCATTGCCTTGATCAAATTGCGCACCAGCTCATCCGCCTTGGCCTTGGCTTCCGGCGGGAAATAACGGGCGACATAGATTTCGCCCACTGCTTCGCCCATCGTGCCATTCACAAGATCAACGCCGCGCTTCCAACGATCCTTCAGCTTGGGCGTGCCTGACAAGGTCTGCGCCCAGCCAAAATTCAGATCGACAAAGGCCTTGCTGAGCATGGGCGAAGCTGCCTTTACTGTGTGGAAGCGCAGATAATCCTTCCAGACATCCATTGGCTCATTGGCAACAAGCGCCAGGGCGGCCTTAATCGCACTTGGCTGCGTCACAATCACTTGCGGCTGGCCAGCCAGGCCTGCCGTCTGCAAATAGGTGGACCAGCCAAGCCCGGCATAATCCTTATCCAAGGCCGCTGTGGCGACAGGGTTATAGAGCTTATCAATCTGGCGTGATTCCGCTGAGGTCCAATGGCCCTTGGCAATCTTTTCCTCGAGCGCGTAAATAGCTTCGGCACGCGCTTCGGCATTGGCAAAGCCCGCCAGCTTCAGTGTTTCGGCGATATAGGTTTTATACTTAACGCGCGTTGCCTTGAACCGATCATTATCAACCAGATAATAATCGCGGTTGGGCATGCCGAGGCCGCCTTGGCCTACATAAACACCGTATTTGCTATTGTCCTTGAGGTCGAGCTCAACGCCAATCTCAACGGGGCTGCCAAGGCCCAGCTTTACATTTTCAGCCAATGCACGGGCCAGATCATCCCGGCTCGTCAGGCCATCAATCTTGGCGAGCATCGGCTTAACCGGTTCCATGCCACGGGCCTCAATGGCTGCTTCATCCATGAAGCTGGCGTAAAAATCACCCACCTTCTGCGCGACTGTGCCGGCCGGCGCATTTTGCTTGGCCGACTCTTCAATGATAGCGCGCGTGCGCTGGTCCGAAAGGTCACGCAGCACCGCAAAACCACCCCAGCTGGATCGGTCGGCCGGAATTTCGGTCTTGGCATCCCATTGGCCATTCACGAATTTGTAGAAATCTTCGCCTGGCTTGACCGAAAGGTCCATGCCCTGAACATCGACGCCCCAATCACCAAGTTGTGGCTTAGAGTCGGCGGCGGCGGCAGACTGGGCCAGCGCAGGAGTAGCCAGCGCAACAGCAGAAACAGCGAGCGCCAAAGCGGCACTGCCGCCAAACAGAGACTTGCGTGTCAAAGAATATCTCCCAAGAATCGTATATTGCTTGAATGATTAGTGGCTGGACGCCGTTTCGCCTAGCAGGTCGCCGGCATTGATCGAACCGGAATGGTTGATCGTCGAACGTATCAACCCTGCACCCAGTGAATCAAACCATCGGCCCCCCGCAAAGTCCGGCCCTTGGCGCCCACTGGTTCAGCTGCACCATTGGTGAGAAAGCCAATCATCTGCGCATCTTGAGCGGGCACGCGCGCCAGCACACGCGCACCGGCGGCGGTGCGTGCGATGATTGTGCCAAAGCGGACCGAGGCATCACGATTGTAAAAAACCGTGTAGCTTTCAATTGTCGCCGGGCCTTCATAATCTTCATCTGTTTCGGGCACGGGGCCGCGCAGCGCGTCAGCCTTGGCATTCACATCGAAATCATGCGGGAATTGGGCCTCAGGCAGCGGCGCGGCGGACAAGATAATGCCATGGAAATGCGTCGCATAGCCGCCATTGGCAAAGAGCAACGCCGTGCCACGCGCCGTTCGCAACTGATCCACCATCGAGGCAATGGCATGGCTCATATAATTGCCAATTGGCCCGCCCCCAAAGGTCAGGCCGCCAAAGGCTGTAATTGGCTTATCCACCGGCCAGCCCAAAATCCGCCGCGCCATTTTGGGGATGCAGGGAAAGCAGGAATACAGCTCAACATGGTCAATCTGATCGACTGTTAGGTGATTGCGCTTGAGCGTTTCTTCAATCGTCACGACCATGCCGGCAGGCTGCACATATTGATCGCGCTTCAGCATATTGTGTGTTTCATGCGCGGCAGCCCCCATGCCGACATGGATGATGCGGTCTTCCGCCACGCCTGCCGCCCGCGCCAAAGCAAGCGAGGTTACAATAAAGCCTGCGCCTTGATTGACGCTGCTATTGGCAACCATCCGCTTTTGATAGGGAAAGGCAATGGGCCGGTTATCCGCATCGGCACTGGTGATCTGATCCGCGGTTAAAGCATTCCGGATCCACGCCGCCTCATTTCCCGCCGCGACAGCCGACATCCCTGCCCAAATTTGGCCGGACTCAGCTTGCGCCTCAGCAAGGCTTTGCCCCCATGCGGCGCGCGTCGCATTTTCATAAAGCGGATAAAGATCGGTCGGCGCAACCAAACCATGCTGGTGCATAACGGATTTGGCGCCGCCAGAGGCAACGTCACGCAACGCGTCCTTCCTTTCTCCGGTGGCTTGGCGTGCCCGCTCAGCGGCTGTCCGCAAAGCTTCTGCGCCGACAATTGCGGCAACACCGATCTCACCTGCGCCAATCCGGTTGGCCGCTTCATTCAGCAACTGCACCGGGCTTTCGCCCGTTGGATAGGGCGTTTGTTCAACAAATTTGGGCGCAAGGCCAAAATGTGTGGCCAAATGCGCTGCGCAATCCCCCAATTTTGGAAAGCTGATTTGGTTCACCACCGCAACGCTATCCAACTGGCTGATCCAGCCTCCGCCCGCATCCATATCCGCCGCTTCAAGCGCCGCGACCATCAGCCCCAACGCATCATGCACATTCTCGCGGTCATTGATCTGACCGACACCAATGATGACGGGAATGCGCGCGGGATCGGTGTTCATGGCTCAGCCTTTCTTGCCAACCGGGGCAGCAGCGGGTGTGCCCAAAAAGCGTGGGGCAGGCGCTGGTTGATCGAGACCATCCACCTTCACAAAAGTTTGGCGCGCCACATTATGCGGATGCTCTAAGGCTTCCGCCATCGACATGATGGGGCCAAAACAAATATCAGTCCCTTCCATAATCGCGGCCCATTCATCGCGCGTCTTGGTTTTGAAAATGTCGGTCAGCTTGGCTTTGAGCACTGGCCATTGGCTCTTATCCATTTGCGCATCAAAAGCCGGGTCGGCCTCTAGCCCCAAAGTCTGACGGAGCAGCGCATAGAATTGCGGTTCAATCGACCCAATCGAAATCCATTTGCCATCGGCACATTCATAGGTGTCATAAAAATGGGCAGCCGTATCGAGCATGTTCACGCCGCGTGCGTCTTCCCACATGCCCAAGCCGCGGAAACCCCATTGCATCGCGTGGATGATGGCCGCGCCATCCGTCATTGCAACGTCAATCACTTGGCCCTTGCCGCCACGCGCGACGTGCAACAGGGCAGAAACCATGCCAAAGGCCAGCATCATGCCACCGCCCGCAAAATCGCCAATCGCATTGGTCGGCGGGGTCGGCTTACCATCCGGGCGGCCATAGCCATGCAAATTGCCCGTGATGGAGATATAATTGATGTCATGCCCGGCCGCCTGCGCGAGCGGCCCGGTTTGGCCCCAACCCGTCATCCGGCCATAAACCAGCTTGGGATTATCGGCGAGCAGCACATCCGGCCCCAGCCCCATCCGTTCCATCACGCCCGGGCGATAGCCTTCAAAAAGACCATCCGCGGATTTGATAAGATCACGCACTTGCGCCACGCCTTCGGGGGATTTGGTATCAATCTGCACAATTTCCCGATTGCGCGTCAGCACATCCCGACCAGCCATATCGCGCGCGCCAACGCGTTCAACACGGATCACGCGGGCGCCATGGTCGGCCAGCATCATGCCAGCAAAAGGCCCAGGGCCAATGCCCGCCATTTCAATGATGGTGATGCCGTCTAGGACTCCGGCCATGATGCTCTCCTTTGATGCAAAACGTTGCGCCTTGCGTAAGGGCCGGTTTACGTTTGCGTCAAGGGCGGAATTGGCATCTGGCCTTGCCTAAACCGCTGAGGCGGACTAGGTCCGCACCTGTAACAGGTACCCCGCAAGGGGTTTGAAAGGGAAGTCGGTGGAAGACCGGCGCTGTTCCCGCAACTGTAACCGGCGAGTTCCTCTCCGTAACACCACTGGGCAACCGGGAAGGTGGAGAGGCGCAAAGACCCGGAAGCCAGGAGACCTGCCTGTTGCGGCCTGTCCTTCGGCTGTGCGGGAAGACGCAGACGATCGAGGATTTCCTCGCGTGACAGCATAAGTTGGTCATGTGAGGAGGAAGACGTGCATTTTCTAAAAATTGGGTCAGGCGCCGTATTGGCGCTTACCCCGTCTATGGCGCTGGCCAGCACGGCCGCGCCCGACATCATTGTTACGGCGACAGGCGCTGAAACACCGCGTGCGGCAATTGGGCAAGCCATCAGCGTGCTGACGGCGGAAGACCTTAAAACGCGCCAAACAGTTGCAATTGCTGACATATTGGCCAGCGTGCCGGGTGTTACTTTATCACGCAATGGGCCAATTGGCGGGTTCACCGCCATTCGCTTGCGCGGCGCGGAAGGTGAACAGACCTTGGCACTTATCGACGACGTGAAAGTGAATGATCCCTCTGCCCCCGGCGGCGGTTTTGACTTTGGCAC
>JBEEOY010000115.1:0-3615 GCA_041191345.1 Pseudomonadota bacterium | reverse complement strand
GGGGGAAAGGCGCGCTCCGGCGCATCAACAGAAAAGGGCGGCCCCTGCCTGCGCAAAGACCGCCCGAAATCTGTCCAACAAGACCGCGCTTAGTAAACGCGTGCCTTGGGCTTGATGTACTCAACTTCATCCGTGAGCGTGTAATTATGAACACCGCGATAATCGAGCGTCACCTTGCCGCCCGAACCACCCCAGCCGTCAAACCAGCTGATGGTGTGCTTCATCCACTTTTTATCGTCACGATCTGGGAAGTCCTCATGCGCATGCGCGCCGCGGCTTTCCTTGCGGTTTTCGGCACTCGCCATCGTGCAGACGGCTTGCGACATCAGGTTATCAAGTTCCAGCGTCTCAATCAGGTCGGTGTTCCAGACCAAGCTGCGGTCTGTAACAGCGACATCTTCCAGACGCTTATTGACCTGCGTCATCAGATCAACGCCTTCCGCCAGCAGCGCTGAATCACGGAACACGGCGCAATGCTTTTGCATGGTGCGCTGCATTTCCAAACGGATTTGCGCCGTGGGCGAGCCACCCTTGGCATTGCGGAACTTATCAACGCGGGCCAAGGCAAGGTCTGCTGCATCCTTAGGCAGGGGCTTTTGCGCAGCACCCGCCTTCAGCGTTTCCTTCAAATGCAGGCCCGTTGCACGGCCAAAGACGACCAAGTCGATCAGCGAGTTGGAGCCAAGGCGGTTCGCGCCATGCACCGAGACGCAGGCAGCTTCGCCAACGGCATAAAGGCCCGGCACAACAGCATCATCATCCTTGCCCCGCTTCGTCACGACTTGGCCGTGATAGTTACAGGGGATGCCGCCCATATTATAGTGGACCGTCGGGCAGACAGGCAGCGGCTGGCGCGTCAGATCGACGCCCGCGAAAATCTTACCGCTTTCGGTAATGCCGGGCAGGCGTTCTGCCAGCACCTTGGGATCAATATGATCGAGGTGGAGGAAGATATGGTCCTTATTCGGGCCAACGCCACGGCCTTCACGGATTTCCATCGCCATAGAGCGCGAGACAACGTCACGCGACGCCAAGTCCTTGGCGGACGGGGCATAGCGTTCCATGAAACGCTCGCCTTCCGAATTGGTCAGATAGCCGCCCTCGCCCCGTGCGCCTTCAGTAATCAGCACGCCGGCACCGTAAATGCCGGTCGGGTGGAACTGCACAAATTCCAAATCTTGCAGCGGAAGGCCAGCACGCAGCACCATGCCGCCGCCATCCCCCGTGCAGGTGTGCGCCGAGGTGGCGGAGAAATAGGCACGGCCATAGCCGCCCGTTGCGAGCACGACCGATTGCGCACGGAAGCGGTGAATGCTGCCATCTTCCATGCACATGGCAATCACGCCACGGCAGGCGCCATCTTCCATGATGAGGTCAAGCGCGAAATATTCGATGTAGAAATCTGCATCGTACTTCAGCGACTGTTGGTAGAGCGCATGGAGCATGGCGTGGCCGGTGCGGTCCGCCGCCGCACAAGTGCGCTGCACCGGCGGGCCAGCGCCCATATTCTGCATATGGCCGCCGAACGGACGCTGATAAATCGTGCCATCGTCATTGCGGCTAAAGGGCACGCCCGCGTGCTCAAGCTCATACACGGCCGCTGGGGCTTCACGCACCATATATTCAATGGCGTCTTGGTCACCCAGCCAGTCTGACCCCTTGACGGTGTCATACATGTGCCAGGTCCAGTGATCAGGCGAGTTATTGCCGAGGCTGGCAGCAATGCCGCCTTGCGCCGCCACTGTGTGCGAGCGCGTTGGGAAGACCTTGGTGACGCAGGCCGTTTTCAGGCCAGCTTCAGCCGCGCCCATCGTCGCGCGCAGGCCAGAGCCACCGGCCCCCACCACAACCACATCATAGGTATGATCAATGATCTTATAGCTATCGGACATTAGTTGGGCGTCCCCGTCAGAGCAATTTTGGCAATGGAAAAGAGCGCAAGCGCGCCCAAGCCAAAGGTGTAGAAGCTAAGTGCGGCAATGCTGGCGAATTTCAGGCCATCTTCATGAACATAATCTTCAATCAGAACCTGAAGCCCCATGCGGAAATGCCAGAAAACCGAAATGACCAGCAGCATCATTGGCACGGCGACCAAGGGCTGTTCCAGCCAGAGGCGGATGGTGGCGTAATCATATGTCGGCAAGCGCAGCAGCGAAAAGACCAGCCACAGCATCAGCAACAAATTGCTGACGGCCGTCATCCGGTGGAGCACCCAATGGTTGCCGCCATGTTTGGCCGAGCCAAGGCCGCGAACCCGGCCCAATCCTGTTCCGTTCCCCATCGCCTTATCCCTTCACGAACAGCAAATAGCCCCAGACAGCCGCCGTCATCACCACGCCAAAGACGAAGGTGCCGCGCGCCCAGAAGCGGTTGGTCGTCAATTCATAACCCGCGCCAATATCCAGCACGAGGTGCCGGAGGCCCGAGGCGAGGTGCTGGAAAAAGGCCCAAGTCAGGCCAACCAGAACAACCTTGCCCAGCGGATGCACTGCCCAGCTGAGAAAATAGTCATAGGCCTCTTTGCCCGAGGCGGCAGCCGCCAGCCACCAGACCAGAACCATTGCCCCCACGACAGCCATGCCATCGCCTGTCGCCCGGTGGAAAATGGATGTCGCCATATGCGCGCCCCATTTCCAAATCGAAAGATGCGGCGAAATTGGCCTTGCGCGGTTTTGCGCCATGATCATTCCCTCGTCTGTGTCTTGCGTCGGCACCCCATTAGCGCGTCAGTCGGCTGGTGCAACTGCCTTTGCCGAAGTGCAACCCACACATTATGGGGAGGGTATGACACAACATATTCTTATCACCGGAGCATCACGCGGCATTGGCGCGGCAATTGCCGCGCGTTTGAGCAGTGCAGATGCCCAGATTTTTGCCGTTTCCAGCACGGATTTTGATCTCTCTGAGCCCGATGGCGCCGCCCAACTTTGGGAAGCCGCGCTGGATAAATTTTCTGGGCGAATCGATGTCCTGATCAACAATGCGGGCGTGTTCGAGAATAATCCGCTCGACCAGTCCGAAGCCGATTGGTGCGCCAATTGGGAACGGACAATGCAAATCAACCTGACATCCAGCGCCATTTTGTGCCGGCGGGCAGTGCTGCATTGGCAGGAGAATAAAGCTGAGGGCCGGATTGTGAACATCGCAAGCCGAGCCGCTTATCGTGGAGATTCGCCGCAGCATTGGCATTATGCTGCCTCAAAAGCGGGCATGGTGGGTATGACCAAATCCATTGCCCGGGCCTATGCCGCGCAAGGCATCCTCGCCTTTGCCATCTGCCCCGGCTTTACCATGACAGGCATGGCCGATGACTATTTGGCGAGCCGTGGGGGCGATAAATTGCTGGCGGATATTCCGCTGGGCCGCGTCGCCATGCCAGATGAAGTTGCTGAATTGGCTGCCTTTTGCGCCCTATCTGCGCCGCCTTCCATGACAGGTGCTGTGCTGGATATTAACGGGGCCAGCTACGTCCGATAGACGACCGGCCTGCCCATTTATGCAATCGTTGCTATTGCGTATATCTACGATATGGCGATAACTTCGTCCCATTCGTATCTGTTTCGGCGACAGAACGGCAAGTGTTTAGCCAAAACGGGAGATGTACTGCCCGTTTGG